>JBFWKW010000022.1:0-32819 GCA_050252455.1 Campylobacterales bacterium
CATCCTATAAGAATATCTGTCTTTGATGGACGGAATGCGACTTTTCTGGCTAATGCCGCCAAATAGCAACGTATCGGCAGCTATTTTTCCTTCTATCGTAGCCATAGGGTTGAATGAATCTGTGCTGCCGTGGCTCATCTCTTTATTTGGCACCGTCGTACCATTGTAGTTTGTATCATCCGCTTGTTTCACCTTTTCCATGTCATAGCTTGCACCAACTTTTATTTTTATATTTTCGGTGAGCTGATGTTTGTATTCCGTGCCGTATGAGTATATTTCGTCTTGCATTTTAAAAGTAGAATAGCCGTCCGTATGTTCTTTGTGCGCATCTTCTTTGTAGTGAGCGGCGAAAGCTAAAGAGTTATTTTTGCCGAGCTTGAAAAATGCTTCTACGGAAGCCCCTTTTGTATCGTCGTCATAATGGCTAGGTGAACTTGTACCCCCTAGCAGTGTTGCGTAAGTTTTATCGCTAAACATTAAAAGCGAGTTTTTGAAAATATCGTAGTATGCTCTTGTTTTGATGTAATTTCCGTCTCCAAAACCTGTTTTTGATATAAAATAATAGCTCTCTTTGTTCCAATAATCCCACTGCCAATATCTGGCATTTGTTGACGAGTTTCCTGCTATTTGTGCCCCCGCGTACGGCGGCACTCCTTTGTCGGCCCATTGTTTTATGAAGTTAAAAGCATATTCATCGGTAGGGTTTGGCGTTAGTGCGACTTTTAAATTAATCTTGGAATCCGTGGAAAATGAATTTATCCTTTCGCCTTTTGGTTGAATGACGCCTACCGGAACGCTGTATTTTTTTTCGTTATATTGGTCGGAGAGTTCATAAGAGTCCCTTTTGGTTTTTGATACGGAAAGCTCCGCATAGTATTTACCCTGATTTGTGCCAATACTTGCATCGCTAAACCAACCGCCTTTGCTGAACATACCGGTATTTAGTTCCGCCTCAAGTTCTTTTTTTGGTTTTCTGGTAACCATATTGATTGCTCCGGCAAAGGTGTTTGCCCCAAGAAGTGGCGACGCAAATCCCTTACTTACTTCTATCTCCGACAAATCGGAAATCAAAAATCTTGAAAAATCCACATATCCGTCGTATGGCACCGCTATCGGTATACCGTCTATATATAGTGGAATATGTTTTGAATCAAACCCTCTAAGGTTAACCATTTGTTCGTTTCTCGCGCCGCTGTTTTGGATGCTAATCCCGCTTACGTCGGAAAGGACTTCCGTAATCCTCTTTTTACTAGTGTTTTCGGTAGTTTCCGATATAGCCACGGATTCTGTTGTTATACTCTGCTCTTTTTGCCCGACGACCTCTATCTTGCCTAGCTCAAATGTGTCCGCTAGTAGCGAAGACGCTACGACCGACAGCAACAATATTTTTTTCTTCATAAACTTAACTCCTTAGTGTAATATAAATTTTTATATAACGATACCCATGGGAAAATCATTTTTCCCAGTGGACAAATGCCCATTTGAAGCCTTTTGGCTTGAAAATTCCGGTAGATATATATTTGTCGTAAAACTCCTCCGCTTTTAATCTTTGGCTCTCATCTAGCTCACCAATGCTCCATCCAAGTGAGGTTGTAAAAATCTCTTTGCTCTCATACGATACCGAGCCGCCTGGGGTGTCGATAAAGTCGAGTTTGGCGTATATTCCCATCTCTCTTAGTACCAAAAGTACATAGATGTAGTCCGGTCTCGTGACTTTATATTTTCCTATAAAATGAAGTATCTCCTCATCGACGTAGCTGCCGCCTGCTTTGTATGTTAGATAGACCGCTTTTTTGGCTTTTGAATTTAGCTTTGTAAGCCCGTCTTTTAGGTCTTTGACCTCCATTGAGCGAGACGCTACGACTATATCACAAGGATCTACATCGCTCCAATCATCCTCCCATGAGCGGTGAACGGTTTGCACAGAAGATATATTTCTCTCTTTTGCATTTTTGAGAAAGCACTCCAGCATACCTGTGGAAAAGTCTAGTCCACACACTTTTTTGAGTTTTGGCGCAAGGGCGATTGCAATGGTGCCGGGGCCGCAGCCGACATCAAGCAAGCTTTCGCATCCGTCCAAATTCATTTTTGAGATAAACTCTGCGGTGTAAGGGCTATCTATTACTCTCTTACTCATCGTATCGGCTTTTTCATCCCAGTCGGCTGCTTTTTTGCCCCTGAATGTCGACGCTTTTTTGTGTTCTTTGTACATCTTTGCAAAATCTATCGCTTCTATCATATAGCCTCCTTGGTTGTTGTAAAAAACTCAGGTACACAGACGGGATAGCCGCATTCCGTGTTTTTGATTTTGACTTTTGTGTCGTACAAAATCCGTATTAGCTCGCCCGTAACGACGTTTTTGCTATTTCCTTCGCCTATGACTGCGCCCCCCTTGATGGCTATCGTTTTGCCGCCTATTGCCATGGCGTGCTCGGGAAAATGTGTGGATTTGAGAAACGAATACCCCTCCTTGGAGAGCGAGATGATGGTTTCCAAAAGCCTTAGTTGGTTACCGTAATCTAGGCCGGATATAGGCTCATCCATGACAAGGATTTTTGCCTCTTGCGCCAAGGCTCTAGCTATTAGCGTCAGCTGCTTTTCCCCGCCGCTCATGGTCGGATAAGCCCTAGTTGCTAGATGTCTTATCCCTAGCCTCTCCATTGCCGTTATGGCTATTTTCTTGTCACCGCTGCTTGGGGCGGCAAACCATGATTGTCTGGATACTCTGCCCATCATTACGACATCTAGTGCGCTAAACGCAAAGGCGACATTGGAGCTTTGCGGTACATAGGCTATTATCTTTGCCCTCTCTTTTACGCCGTATGTACGTAGATTTTTGCCGTATATGAAAACTTCCCCGTTTTTTGGCGGCAGTAATCCTAGAAGCAGCTTGATAAGCGTGCTCTTGCCCGTGCCGTTTGGCCCTAGAAGGGAGAGTATGCCCCCTTGTTCTAGCGATAGCGATACCCCTTTTAGTATCTCGTTTTTGCCGTAGTTAAAGTGCAGATTTTCGGCTGACAATACGGCGCTCACGCAAACCCCTTTTTTGCGCCTCTAAGCGCCAAGATAAATATCGGGATACCGATAAGAGAAGTGGCTATGCCGACCGGAATCTCTATACTGATGGCGGTACGGCACACGGTGTCCACGATGACCAAAAACGCCGCTCCAAGCAGGGCGCAGACGGGTAGCAATACTCTATTGTCCGGACCTACCAAAAAGCGGGCGATATGAGGTATGATGAGCCCCACCCAGCCTATCATCCCCGCTAGTACGACGGTGAGAGCAGATATGAGAGTTGCAAAAAATATCGCCGCCCCTCGTACAAGCGAGACGCGCACGCCAAGAGCCTTTGCGTCGTCGTCGCCAAGTCCTAAGATATTGAGGTATTTGCCCATCAAAGATAGCGTCACGATCCCGATAAGCATAGGGACGAAGACTATAAGAGCCGTATTTTTATCCGCCGCCGCAAAGGAGCCCATGAGCCAGTATACTATTGCAGGAAGCTTGTTGTACGGGTCTGCCGTGTATTTGACGACCGAGAGGAGGGCGGAAAAAAGCGCGCTTGATATGACGCCGCCCAGTACCAAAAGGATTGTCTTGCCCCCTGCTTCTTTGTAGATATTGGCGACGCCTATCGCCACCAGTACTGCGGCAAAACCGAATGCAAAGGCGAGTAGCTGCACCGTTATCCACTCTTCGCTTATCATGATGCCAAGAGCTGCGCCAAAAGAAGCTCCCGCAAGTACGCCCAGAATTCCCGGTGAGACTAGAGGATTGACAAACATCGCCTGAAATGCGCCACCCGATACGGCGAGCGCCGCACCGACTATCGCCGCCGCAAAAATACGGGGTATTCTGATGTCAAATACTATGTTTGCGTATAGCTCGGCGTCTGTCGGTTTTGCCCCGATTCCTAGCAAATCCCACGACAAAAACTCTGCAAGCTTGGCAAGCGGTATATCATAACGCCCAAGCCCCATAGATATAAAAATTGAGAGAATAAGAACAGTCAAAGCCGTAGCTATCCAAAAAGCGTTTTTCATTTTGTTCCTACAAAAGCCGCTGTTTGTGCATCGCTCGGCTCAACATTCAAAAAGAGTTTGTAAAAAGCTTTAACCTCTTTTTTTAGCTCCTCTTTATTGCCGGTTTTTAGTATTACGCTTTGAAGCCACTGTACCCCAAGGAGCCTCATAAACGATGGCGGTCTATCTACCCAGTTAAACGGAACTTTCGGCACTAGATATATCTCGCCGTTTTTGACTGCTTTGATGTTTTTCCACTTTGGATCACTCTTTACGGAGTCAAAAAATATCTTTTCTTGGACTATGATGATGTCTGGATTGTAGGAGATGACTTGTTCCATTGAGATTTTGTCCATCCCCATGCCGTTTTTACTTTTGCACTTATGCGGATTTATCCCGCCCGCAAACTTGATGGCTGCATAGTGTGACGAGTCTTCGCACTCGGTTGCTAGCCCGTCTGCACCCTCGGCGTAATACACTATCGGTCTTTTCGCGGCCGGATATTTCGATAGGGTCGATTTCGTTTTTGCTATGGCGCTATTGGCATACCTTACAAGTGTAGCCGCCCTCTCTTTTTTGCCCAGAAGTTCGCCCAAGAATGTCAGCGAAGCAGGGATGTTCTCTATCTTTTCCAAATCCAGATATACGGTCGGTATCTTGCTTTGGCTCATCGCCTCTTCTGCCAGTTTTGCCGAAGCATCGTTTTTCCAAGCTAGGATTACCTCCGGCTTGACGGAGAGCAGAGATTCTCTGTTTATCCCTTGTATTCCGCCTTGGAGTCCTCCGACTATGGGAAGAGAGACAAATTTTTTATCCAGCAGACCTGAGGCTTCATTGGAGCCTTTTGCCGGAGAAAAATTGAGCCCCACGACAAGGGACGGGTCTATCGCATACACGGCGTAGGTGCTAGGCGGAGCGGAGCCGAAAACCCTCGTGATTTTCTCGGGCACGGTGACTTTGCGCCCCGCCATATCGACAATCTCTCGTCCAAAAAGTGAGGCCAAAAAAATAAAGCATAAAAGTAGAAGTCTCATATTATTTTCCTATCGTTTTTGCCGCTTCGGCTTTTGTCATATCTTTTCGTAGATATAGTTTGTAAAAAGATGCGGTCTCTTTTAAAATATCTTTTTTGAACTCTTGCGGGTGGATGATTGATGCTAGCCACTCCACGCCCAAAATTCTCATAAAAGAGGGCGGTCTATCGAGTATATTTACCGGGTCTTTTGGCGTTAGATACACTTTTTTGTTTTTAACCGCTTTTAGTCCTGCCCATTTTTTGTCGCTCCAGACACTTTTGAAGAACGCCTCATCGGAGGCGACTATGATGTCCGGGTCTGCCGCTAGGACTTGCTCCATGTTGACCTTTTCCAGTCCGACCATAGTTTTTTGCGTGCATTCAAAAGCGGGACGAACTCCGACAAACTTGAATGGGCTAAAGTGAAAAGAGGCCTCACACTCGGTGGATAATCCATCCGCACCCTCTGCGTAATATACTTTCGGGCGTCTGTCTTTTGGGATAGCGTCTCTTATTTTTGCGACATAGGCTAGCCTGGCTTCGGCATCTTTTGCCAATGTTTCGGCTCTTGCTTCCTTGCCAAACGCCCGTCCTGTCGCTCTTATCGCATTTGGCTCATCTTCGACTAGGTCTTCTTGGATAAAAAACACTGGAATATTAAATTTGGCGAATGTTTTTTCGACCTCTTTCATCACAAAATCACTCTTCCATGCAAGGATAATCTGCGGTTTTAGGGAAAGCAGCGTCTCCATATTTGCACCCCTCGTGTTACCGTGCCATCCGCCGACTACCGGCAGTTTGGCTAGGCTTTTGTCGAGGTATTTTGTATCTTTAAAATAAAAATTTGAATCAAGCGGCAAATTCATAGCCGTCATTGTCTCGGGAGCTAAAATATAGCTGAGAAGCCCCATCGGAGGAGCGGAGGCAAAAGAGCGTTCCACCTTGTCCGGCACGACTACCTTGCGACCCGCCATATCTGTAATATCTTTTGCTTCAAGCGTGCAAAATAGCAAAAAGCTAAATAAAAGGGCGTATTTTTTCATTAAAAATCCTTAGCATTTGTTTGTTTTGCCGAAGTGTCGTTCCGACAGGTTTTAGCGCTATCGTCGCATTCGGACACTTCATTTTTATGTACTCTATATGTCTTTTGCAGGTGTCCTCATCGCCTATAATTCCTGCATCAAAGAACTTGCCGCCGTCAAAAAATTCATACCTCTCTCTAACTAACTGCGTGTATCTTTTTTCGTCAAAAATCGGAGATTTTTTGTATGAAGATGCCGCTCGCATGGATTTTACGAAGTGGTCGATAGCGGGTCTTGCCGCATTGACGGCCTCTTCGGTCGTGCCTGCTACGCAAAATGTCCGCATGACGGTAATTTGAGGTTTATATCCCGCCTCTTTTTCATATATTTCGCTCATGGCTACGCACTCGTCAAGTCCAAGCCCCTGTGAGCCCAGCAGCCTGTAGCCGTGCCTTGCGGCAAAACGGATACTCTCATTGCTGCCGAATGTGGCGATATATGTGGGAATCTGCGGCTGAATAGGTTTTGGCTCAATGTCTGTGCAATAAAAAGATACATGCTCACCCTTGTATGAGGCGACTTCACCTAGCAATGCACTTACCCCTTCGACGACTTCAAACATTGCGCCTCTCATATCCTCGGGAGCTACTTTGAAGTGCTTTGAGTCCGGAGCGAAAGCCCCTTTGGCAAAGCCTAGATTGATTCGTCCGCCGCTCAGATTGTCAAGTAGCGAAACCTCTTCGGCTAACCGGACGGCGTCATAAAAAGGGGCTAGATACCCTGCAGCGCCTAACTTGATGTTTTTGGTCGTAGCCGCAAGATATGAAAGCAATACCGATGGAGAAGGGCAGACGCTAAAGTCGTTGAAGTGGTGCTCGCCTATCCACGCCTCATCAAGGCCAAGTTCATCGGCATATCGGATGAGTTCCAGTTGTTCTTTTATCGCCTTGTCTGCCTTGCCTTCAAACCTTTCAAACAGGGAAAAAATACCTATTTTCATTGTTTTTTCTCCTCATTTTGAAGTAGGGGCGCCAATTTAAATAGTGATTCCATCGTATCGCTCGTATTAAAAGTCGCCTGTCGCAGCGCCAAATCGGTGATGCCGATATCGCGATATTTTTGGAGCATTTTTTTTGCTTTTTCTAGATTTCCGACCAAGCTTTCGCTATCCAGCAGCTCCGGTCTGAGGGGATTTTTGGCGTTTTCGTTTGATTTGTTGTTTTTTGCTTTTCTTTGCGCCGTATCTTCAATGACCGTACGAATAGCTTTTTCGTTGTCGTCTTTTATTAGAAAATAGCGGGATAGCACTGTTTGTGGGGTTTTGTTTTGCCTATGGTATCGTCGGTAGCGGTTCATTGTGTCTTCTACTTCGCTTAGGCTCCACTTGTGTCCGGCCATTATTCCCATATCGTGTTCGGCGGCGTAGCGAAGTGCTTCATCGTCCCTTGAGGCGATAAAAAGAGGTATGCTCCTCGTCAGTTTTGGATAAATTTCGCTTTTTACCGTACCTGACAATAGCGACAAGAGTTCATCCAAGTGTTGCATCATGGTACTGCGAGCCAAGTTTTCATCGCCGCCGTCGTGAAGCTCCACCTCTCCGTTGCCGCCCCTGGCAAATCCAAAGCTAAACCTATGCGGATACATGTTTGTCAGCATCCCTACCTCTTCGGCTATATGCCTTGGCGTATAGTGCGACAGGAGTATCGTTGCGGCTCCGAGTTCTAGCTTGGTGTGTTGCGCCAAATAGCTCATCATGAGCGGAATAGATGGACAAAGACGGTTGCGTTTGCCGTGGTGTTCTGTAAGCCAAAGAGTCGAGCAGTTCGCATGCTCGGCAAGCTTTGCGTATTCGATACTTTGTTCATATACGGTAGCGGGAGTTTGACCCTCTCCGGCGTCAAACATCAAGATAAGTCCGAATTTCACAGCCCAAACTCCGCCTTTATGGAGTCAAAATATATTCTCTCCGGCGGCACAGTCGTGGTTCGTCTATTTATCATCCTGATGGATAGCGGCTCTATCCAGTTCCAAAACTCCTCTACAAGCTCTTTTGGAAAACCGATATCTTTGAGTGTCTTTTTATACATCATCAGCCAAATTTCACGCCCTTTTTCATCTATGACAAAACGAAAATGTCTGCCTCTAAGAGCCGGGTGTCCGTGCTTGGCGCTAAATACATCGCCGCCGCCGAGTGCTTCTACGAAGAAGTCTGCGGTCTTCTCTGTCCCTTCCAAAAACTCTTTTTCATCTTGCGGGAACATATCGCCGACGGAACTTTTTTTGAGCAAGGAGTGGTGGTGAAGCACCATTGCTCTGATGTTTGCCTCGCCAAAGCTTTTTAATATTTTGTTTGATGGAAATACGACGGGCGGATAGATGAAATCCATCTTTGCATCCGCCGTTCTCGGCTCATCACCCGCACCTTGAAACTTGCTCTGCCCGCAAGAGGCGAAACTGCTGATATTTTGTATGTTTTCATGTCCTGTGTGGCATCCACATCCATTTTGTTCTTGTTGCATTGTCGCTCCTTTACGGGTTCAAAATTTCGTTTAGCTGCGTGTCGCTAAGACGGTATTTAAAAAATTTCAAATAAAAATCGAAGGCTATTTTTTTTAGCGGCATATCCGCAAATTTGTTTGGGTAGAACTTCTCCGCAGCCCAGATGACGGCTAGGGGCTGTTCGGGGGTGAAGTTGGTCCATACGTGCGCGCCCGTCGGCACGGCAAATACTTTTTTGTTTTTTACGGCGCTTAGACTTTTAAATTTCGGGTCTTTGTATACCGCTTCCACTTCTGCGCTATCCCACACGAACAAAAAGTCAGGATTCCAGCCCAGTATCTGCTCTGCCGAGATGCTCGCATGGTCTTTTAGCCCCCTTGCGACGTTGATACCGCCCGCATTTTCGACCATCCAAGTAGCCGTGGAGACCATAGGCAAGGATAGATTTTTGTATCTAATATATAGAGCTTTTGGTTTTTGCTTTTCGTTTGCTACTTTTTTTGCCACCGTTTGCAAAGTCTTGTCGTAAAATCTGTTGTATTCGGCGGCGGCTTGCGGCACGCCCATCACATCGCCAAGCAGCGTCATCGTGTTTTTGATGCTTTTGTCGTCATTCCAATACAACGCTACTATGCAAAATCCTTTTTGGGCTAGTGATTCGGCGCTTGATTTATTGACCACGAATGCAACATCGTGAGGCAAAGAGCGAAGTGTCTCCGGATTCACGTTCCAATCCGGACCGCTAGATGAAACGACCGTAGCCGTCGCAGTTTGTGGGGCAAAAACGCTTTGGAATTTCCAGTTTTTGCCGTTCATGGAAGATGGCATGCCGTTTTGTATGGAAGTTGCCTTGCCCAAGGCAAAAATGAAGGAGTTAACGGCAGGTGTTCCTCCGGCGGTTACTACTTTTTCAACCTTGAGCGGCAATGATACCTTTCGCCCCGTCATATCTACGATTTCTCTGGTCTGTGCGGCAAAAGCGGTGTAGGCAATCAAAAGTGCAAGAAAAGTTTTTTTCATGACCTAAAACTTCAAAGCCAAAGTAGCTATCGCGGCAAACGGAGCGCCCTGTACGTACTGCATACTTGTCCCTGCCGTCGCATCATCACTAGCTTGGATTAGGGATATGTATTTTCTGCCAAGTATATTTTGCAAATCAAGAGAGGCTGAAATTTCTTTGAACGTGCCGTTTTTATTTTTCTTTGCATAACCGATGGACATATCGGCAACGGCATACGGCGCTATTCTTTGTGTATTTTCGGCGTCACCGTATCTCTCGCTCATATATTTGATGTTTGGCGTGGCGTAGAACTCTTTGTATTTGAAAGTCGCTCCCGCTTTTAGCATTTTTTTAGGGGCATCAGGCGCTTGTTTGCCGATAACGGAGATTGTCGCTCCGCCCGTTGTCGACA
Organism: Campylobacterales bacterium; assembly: GCA_050252455.1. Taxonomy (GTDB): domain Bacteria; phylum Campylobacterota; class Campylobacteria; order Campylobacterales; family UBA6016; genus UBA6016. Next base: position 9,974 of record JBFWKW010000022.1, read on the forward strand.
TATCTTTTGTGAACCTCATGTCATTATAAGACGCCGCCGCAAATAGCTCTATTTCGTCAATCGGCGAGTATGTTCCGCTAAGCTCAAAGCCTCTGGCTTCCATCTCTGCCGCATTTTGTTTGTATGTTAAGTTTACGAGAGAATCATATGCCGACACTTGTTTGTCTTTGTATTTTGCGTAGTACAGCGTTGGCTCTACGCTGTAGTTTTTGCCTCTATATTTTACGCCCGTGTTGTATTGGTCGGAGGTCTCAAACTTGGCTCTATTCCAAAAATCTTGGAGAGTGATGCCCTTTGCCGCAAAAGTTGCTTTATTGCTTTTGTATGTTTGCCATAGCGGACCCTGATCCGGACTTGCCACCCCTTTTGCGTAGCTAACAAATACATCGGCGTTTGAACTCAATGCATATTTAGCTGATAGGCTAGGAAGCCATACTCTAAAATGCGATTCGTCAACTTTCATAGTCGGGTCTATGGTAGCTTTGGATATTGCCGTGTCGTAGTCAAAATCTCCGGCGGTATAGGCTAGGGTGTATCCTTGTATTTTAGGTAGATGGTAGTCTACATATCTCAATCCGGCCTCTACTTTTAGCTTATCCACCTGCTGCTTGATAGCGACAAAAGGGCTGTGAGTCTCTCTTGTTTCGACCTTGTTTAACATTCCGTATCCGGCTTGCGGGCTTGTGATTGCGGCGTTATTTAGGGTTAGCTGTCCATTTACGATTCTGTAATTTTTTTGAAGAAGCGGAGGGGGCGAAGACTCTATCGATTGATACCAGTAGCCTATTGCCATGTCGGTATCGGCTATTTTTTTGTCGAATCTCGTGATAAGACCGTATTGCTCTTGCTCCAGGTTTACCTTTGTGACAAGATTTCCACTTGTGTTAAAAGAGTATTTCTCACCGCTGGTTGTTATGTAGTAAGGTTTTAGCGATAGCTTGCCACCAAAGAGTTTTGCCTCTAGGTTTGCTTGCGCCATATACCCTTCAAAATCTTGTTTGTTGTAGTCGTAGTAGTATTTGCTTGTCCTATCTTCACTAAAATCAAGCTCATAGTTTGTGCCAAGGTCTGAAGCTTCGGCATAGCTAAGGGCTCTATAGTCGTGTTTTTTGATGTGGTTATAAGCTATCAGTGCGTCTACCGTTACATTGTCTCCGATAGGGGCTACAACCCCAAATTCTACATTTTGTCTCTCTGCGTTACCCGGGCCTTTCCATTTGTCTACTCTCGAATCGGACGCGGATACAAAAAATCTTATTCCGTTACTTCCTAGCTTGCCGCTGTCTGCCCTGACGAATGTTCTGGAGAAGTTTTCGCTTCCGAAGCTTTGTTTGCCGAGAAACGACATAACGGATGAGGCTTTTTTGGTTTGCATATCAAGCGAGCCGGTAGCATTTCCAAAGCCAAATCCACTATCGGCAGGAGAAGCCCCGACAGTTAGAGACATAGACTCCATATTTTCCATATCGAGCAGATTTCCGATTGCCGCTTTTTGCACGATGACGACGGATGGTACACCGTCTACCGTTAGGGCAAAGTTGTTAAAAGTATTCATAAAAGCCCCGCGAACCCTAAGCGGATTGTCCTCGGTCACAAGACCGTATGTGTCTGCCTGCCCTGTTTGGATAGAGGGCAACATATCGAGCGCTTTTAGCGGATTGGTCTGTCCTGCGCCGACCCTTTTTTCTATATCTTCTTTATTGATGTTTTTTGTGGTTACCCCGTCTTGCTCGCTTTTTCCGGATACCGATATTTGCTCAAGCGTATACGAATCTGCAAGTACGGCCGAAGCCGCAAGGGATAGCGTAAATAATGTCTTTTTCATTTTTCCCCTTAGAATTTAAAATTTACGTTTGCATATACGCCAAACGGTGCGCCGGTTTGATATGAAGCCGCATTTGTGCTTGCCGCTACCGCATTGTCCGGAGTGATGATGGATGAGATATATCTTTGGTTCGTCAGGTTCGTCATAGTCAGCCTAAACGTCCCCTCTTTTGCCCCAAGAAGCTTTTTTTGCGTGTATGCGGCGTCAAAATCTATTAGCGTATAACTTGGGATGCTCTCTTTGTTTTCTATGTCGCCGTATCTTTTGTCCGTATATTTAATGGACGGCGTAAAGCTCCAGCCGCCAAGCTTGTAAGTAACCGCCGCTTTTGCCATATATTGCGGGGCGTCCGGGATTTGCTTGCCTTTTGTGGAGAGCGTCGTGTTTGCCGCAGTTCGCATGTCGTCGGTGTAGTAGTATTTGTTGTAGGAACCGCTTAACAAGAAGTCTATATTGTCGGTTGCCGCCCCGCTAACGCTTAGCTCCGCTCCATAGCTGATTGCATCGGAGTTGTTGGACGGATATGCCGTCCCTAGTGACGGGTCGTATAGGCTGGCTTGCTTCCCTTCTACTTTGGTTACGAATAGATTTGGGTTATAGAGTATTCCGCTTTTTTTGTATTTTACGCCAAGGTCGAAGTTGTGAGAAATTTCAAGCTCTTGCTTATCCCAAAGAGTCTGTAATTTGATGTTTTTGCTTACAAAGTTTGCCCTTCCCGATACGTAAGACGGGAAAAGATTGACGTCATAACCGTAGCTTTTTGTGTAGTCAAAATAGATGCTTGTATCTTTGTTTGCCGCATATGAGACGTAAAGACTAGGCAGCCACTCTTGATAGTATCTTGCATTCACGGTTGCCCATGTGTCAAGCGTGCCGTTTGCTATCGCGGTGTTGTAGTCCTGACTTGTCGAAGCGTTTGTGCCGTTGGTATAACTGTTTAGCGCCCCTAATTTGAAGCTTAGATATCTTACCCCAGCGGAGTAGCTCCAAGGCCCTTTGTCTCCACTGAACTCGACAAACGGAGAGTGAAAATCGTGATAGTCATTTTTGGCTAGCATCCCCCAGCCGTTAAATGTTAGACCTGAGGCCGATACCGTGTATCTTTTTTGGCTTACAGGCGGTCCGGGTGGTTGTTGTCTGTGTGCCCAATATCCAAATTTTGCGTTTAGAGCCGCCGAAAAGCTCTTTTCGTATGCCAGCACGGCACCGAATAGTTCGTGTTCTATTATCCAGTTGACGACATTTGCGCCCGAGGCATACCAGTAGTTGCCTTCATCGTGCAGATAGTACGGCTTAAAGCTGATTTTTGAATCAGGAGAGAGCTTGTAGCTGATATTTGCGACTACGGCAGTATCGTCGAAGTTTTGCTTGTTGTAGTCATAGTATTTGCTTGTGCCTTTGTTTTTGTCAAAATCCTTGCCCGCATATCTACCGAGGTCTTTTGCCTCCGCATAGGTCAGTTGGTAGTAGTTGTGGTGTTCATCGCTATTTTGTACGACAAATAGTTCGGCTTTTAGTGCGTCATTTGGCGTATAGGTTATCCCAAACGTTCCGTTTGTCCTTTTTAGCTCGCCTTCACCTTTGTTTTTATCTCCGGCAGTATATGAGAGCGAAACAAACGCTTTTGCATCCCCTATTTTTCCTGTGTCTACCCTTGCAAAAGTGCGGGTCATATTGTTGCTGCCGATAGTTTGGGAGAGCATCCCCGCAAGTTCATTTTTTGGCCTATCGAACGTCATATCTATTTTTCCGATAAGATTTGAAAACCCTATGCTTTTATCTACGGGCACATACCCTTTGTATACGTCTATCGATGCTAGGTTTTCCATGTCATATATGGTTTTCCCGCCGCCGGGATTGCCGTTGATAGGAAGCCCTTCGACGAGCAGTACGCCGCCGGGGCCTGACTGGTTTTTGCCTCTTATTCTTACCGGGTCGTGATATGAGCTCTCATTGGAGCCAAAAACGTCGGTAGGATTGAAGTTGACGGACGGCTCCATATCGATAACCGTAAATACGTTCATATTCGATTGTTTGCCAAGCACGGTTACGGCGTCTTTTGTATATCGCTTTGGCGAAGCCGGGTCTTTGAATTCGCCTTTAATAACCGGAGAGTAGTCTCCATCGCCCGTTACAGTTATTTTATCGAGAGTGTAGCTATCGGCGAACACGGCTGTTGCGGCGGCTAGGCTAAGCGAGACAAATATTTTTTTGTTCATTTGTTATCCTTTTGTTTGTTGTCATATACGGCTCCCGCATCGAGCAAAAAGCGTCTCCAGCCGACAGATTTAGGCTTGACGGCATATAGCGGGGCAAAGTTTTGAGACATATATTCATCTAGCGACTCCTTGTCCAAAAAGCCCAGATGCTTAAAATGGGCGTCCTGTTTTATGCAGTTTGAGGCAATCATCTTTGCTTTTTCTTGTGTTATTTTTGATTTTGTTGCATATGAAATAAGGCATGAGAGTATTTTTTCCTCAAGTTCACGGTCATGCGCTTTGCCTTTTTTGCATGACGATTTTCTATGTTCGCTGCCAAGACAGTCAAATATGACCGTTTCGCAATCGGAATCTACTTTGACAAAAAACTTTGGATATGAGACGAATCTATTTTCCATGCTTTCATCAGACATCTTGTCTATCTCCCTTCCAAAAAAATCAAAAACAAGCAGCCGAAGTTTGCGTGTACCCAATCCGGAGTGCTTCGGCCTATCTCGTATCGTAATATAAAATAGTATATAACGATAGCCGTGGTTTTTTGAGAATTACCCCTAAAAACGGCAGACGAAATATATAAAAATACATAACGCTTTACGTGTCTATTTTTTAACCACACGAATGTTGACATTATATTTTTTGTTGGTTAAAATTTCGCTGTATCAAAAAATATATAACGATACGAAGCGATGCCAGTCGCTTTCATGTTTCCGGTTTTGCAAGGAATTCCGGTTTCATAGACACTCCTTTTATAGTTAGCGGATACCGTTCTCTTCTCGGTATCCGTATTTATGTTCTGATAGGAATTTGCATGGATTTGACTAAGTTTTTAAGTAGCACGCTATCGTACGGCGTTGAGCCTATTTTATATTTTTTAATTTTTATGAGTTTAATTTCTGTTGCCGTGATTATTGAGCGTTTTGTCGCATTTTCAGAAATCGAACAAAAGATAAAGCAGTTTTCATCCGTAGAGCTTCGACTTTTACTAGAAAAAAGGCTCGGTATTTTGGCGACGTTTGGGAACAACGCCCCTTTTGTCGGGCTTTTTGGAACGATACTTGGGGTTATGAACGCATTTGCGGTTCTAGGCGCCTCAAATACGGTTTCGACTAGCCTTGTGATGAACGGCATATCTGAGGCGCTTGTAGCTACCGCCATGGGACTTTTTGTCGCTATTCCCAGTGTTGCGGCTTATAACTATTTTATCCGCAGGATGAGGAGAATTCTGCTTTTGGCGGAGGAGTCATGAGCGCAAAAGCTTCCGAAGTACAGATGGACGAAATCTCCGAGATCAACATGACGCCGTTTGTTGACATCGTTCTTGTCCTTTTGATTATTTTTATGGCGACTGCGACGTTGATAGCCGAAAATAGGATAAGCGTTTTACTTCCCCCGTCTTCGGCAAATGACAACAGATTGGAAGACAAAGATAAAATCACATTTACGATAGACGCCGTCTCTACGGTATATGCCGACGGCGCACAAGTGAGTATTGCGATGCTTCCCGCTTTGCTCAAAGACAAAAAAGCGGCCGTTTTGAGAGCTGACGCAAAGACGAATTTTGAAGCGGTAATAGCCGTAATAGACGAATGTAAAAAAGCCGGAGTATCCAAATATCAGATAGATACGAGCCAAAAATGAATTTAATTAGGGAGCGTTTTTCGTCTGCCGTTTTGATATCCGCCGTCCTTCACTCTGCTATTTTTGGCTGCGTATATATACTAAATCTCGACGCCAAAACCAATGTGTTGGCTAAAAACGATGCGCCTATCACCGTAAGCTTGTTCGAGGATGCCCCAAAAGAGGTTGTTCGTGAGACAAAACAAAAAGAGATGCCAAAAAAACAAGTAGCTCAAAAACAAGAGCCAAAGCCAAGGCCGACAAAAGCAGAAAAAATAGAACCGATAAAAGCCGCTGAGGCGCAGAGCGCCCCTGCCGTAGAAGCAAAAAGCGAGCAGCAACCAAAAGAACACAAAGCTGCCGCCGCCGAAGCCAATCAAATACAGCCCGAAAATGCCGATGAAATCAAAAAATATCTCTCAAAAATCAAAAAAAAGTTGCAAGATAATCTGGAATACCCGCACTTTGCAAAAAAAGCCGGGATGGAAGGGGTGACGACCGTGTGTTTTTGGCTTAGGAATGACGGCAGACTGGTCGAGGGCTCTTTGAAAGTGGTAAAAAGTAGCGGCTATGGGGTGCTTGATAAGCAGGCATTGGCTACCGTCGAAGACTCCGTACCTTTTTCTCTGCCTCCGAAAGAGGGGATGAAGATTGTTATAGGGATAGAGTTTAAATCAGTTTCTTAGTAGTTTTTTGTATCCGTTTTTTAGGCAAAAGCGGGTAACCTAAGGCCAGTAACGAGCCGGAGGCGACTATGCTAAAAAACAAATCCAACTTCTTTTCAAAACTTCTTTTTGTGTTGATGGGCGTTTATGCGTTACTTTTTTTTGCGGTTCCATCTGCCGTTAAGTATGTGGCAAACAAAAAACTTGCCGAGTACGGGGTGACGCTGGATATACGAAAAATAAATTTCGAGCCGCTGACCGCTAAGGCTCACATAGAGGGTTTGGCTCTTTCCCACAACGGTAAGCCGCTTGCCTCTTTTGAGTCTTTGGATTTTGACTTTAGCTACTATAGTGTCGCAAACAGGGCGTTCATAGTCGATGAGATAACCGTTGATTCGCTGAAGCTCTCAATTCATAGGGATGCCAACAAGACTTTTAACTTCCAAAAAATATTTCCGCCAAAAAAAGACGAACCAAAAAGCTCCGAGCCGTTTTATTTCTCACTTAACAATATAAATTTCAAAAATACGGATATAGCGTACAAAGATGACGTGCTGGGGCGAGAGTTTCGGCTGAGCAAGACCGATATTTCCGTGCCGTTTGTGTCTACCGTGCCGTACGATACGGAGATTTTTACCGAGCCTAGCATTAAGGGGGTGATTAACGGTGCGCCGTTCGCCTTTGCCGCCAAGAGCCGCCCTCTAGCCAAAGATCTCAAAAGCTCCCTTTCGCTTTCAATAGATAATTTTGACATTTCCGTCGCTAATAGCTTTTTGCCAAAAGATTCTGCCGTCTCGGATGTCCGCGGCAAACTCTCTTTTGACGCCAAAATTGATTTTGAAAAAGCGACTACAAACAAACTATCTCTTGATGCAAACATAAAACTAAAAAATCTATCGGTGTCAACCAAGGATGCAAAAGCGTCTTGCGCAGATGTGGGTATCGGCGGCGTGAGTATTGCTTTGCCAAAACAGGAGATAAAAGTACACTCTATTGATGCAAAAGGGACGGAGCTAGCATACAAAAAACCAAAAAATATTGCCAAGCCAAAACAAAAAGACGAGCCAAAAAAAGAGACAAAGCCTTGGAGCGTTTCGATTGCCAAGCTAAGTCTTGACGGTAAGGCGCATTATGAAGACGAGCTGTTTATCGGCAAAAAACCTTATAAAATTGACGTAAATTCTTTTTCAGTCTATCTCGAAAATATCCAAAACACAAAAGACGAGCCTGTAAAAGCAAGCATAAAAGCCTCAACTAGCGAGGGCGACGTGGACGTGGGATGCGAGGCGTTGCCTATTACCAAAAAAGCCAAAGGCGAACTAAAGCTCAGTAAACTCCCTTTGTCCACAGTAGACAAATTAGGGTTTTTGCCTCCTACGCTTCGTATGTATGGCGGCGAAGTGGATACGGGCTGCAAATTTGAAGCTTCATTTGGGGGCGAAAAACCTATCGCAAAAGTACAAGACGGATTTATAGACGTCAGAAAATTTGGTCTTTATACGGACAAACGAAATTATAGGCTGGTTTCGTTTGAGACTTTGAGCGTCAAAAATATAAATACCTCATATCCAACCCTTGATACCAAGATTGGCGGCGCGGCGCTTAGCGGATTTTATGCAAATCTAAAAATAGATGAAAACAAAACCCTCAATATCGCAAAACACTTCAAATCCAAAGAGACAAAAGAGGCTAACACTACAAAAACGGCAGAACCGTCAAAAAATCTCTCTCTTTCGCTGGATAAGTTTACCCTGCAAGGGGGGATGGTGGATTTTGAGGATAGGTCTTTAAAAAATAGATTTAAGACCTCGCTTACGGGGATAACGGGAAGCATCGGAACGCTTTCACTAGACAAAAACCGCTCCGCCCGTATCGAGCTAAAGGCAAATAGCGGAGGCTACGGTCGTATAGCGATAGACGGTAGCGTCGTGCCTGACAAGGCAAATTTCTCCCTTTTGCTAAAGGCCAAAACCATTGATATTGCTATGACGCAGTTTACACCTTATACGGAGAAGTTTATCGGGCAAAAGATAGATAGCGGCAACCTCGGGCTGGAGCTTAGCTACACGGTTCTTGGGCGCAAACTATCTGCCGAAAATAAAATATCGCTTTTAGGATTTAATCTAGGCGAAGAGGTGGCCTCCGAAGGGGCGGTCAGACTTCCTTACAATCTGGCTCTTGCAATACTAAAAGACGACAAAGGAAACATAGACATAGAGCTTCCGGTAGAAGGAAGCCTGGACGACCCTGAGATAAAGAGCGGAGCGGTTGTCTGGAAGCTGATACGTCAGCTGATAGTCAAAATAATAAAGTCGCCTTTTAGTGCGCTTGCTTCGATGTTTGGCGGAGGAGATGAGCTGAGCTACGCCACGTTTGAACCGGGGAGCGCTATGCTCGGCGAAAGTGAAGTCGCAAAACTCAAAAAAACGGCCGAGATAATTAATAAAAAACCGTCTTTGAAAGCCGAGCTTACGGGTTTTGTTGATGCGTCGACGGACATTAACGGTTACAAAGAAAAAGAGTTTGAAAGACGTCTGGCGGCGGCAAAGGCAAAAGAACAAAAAAGCCAAAACTCTCAGCCGATAACTGCCGTTGAGTATGAAAAATATCTAAAACTTGCGTACAAAGACGAGAAATTTCCAAAACCAAAAAATCTTCTCGGGCTTGAAAAATCGCTATCGGCTAGAGATATGAAAACACTCATTATCTCTCATATTGCCGCAGGGGAAAATGAGATGCAGGCTTTGGCAAAAGCCAGAATGCTTGCCGTCAAAAAAGCGCTTGTCGCACACGGTGTGGCGGATGAGCGGATATTGTTATCCGCAAAGCCATTGTCAGCTCCTGAATCCAAAGAAAAGGTTGCAAATTCAAGGGTGGATATAGGTTTTACTCGCTAGAGCGGTAAAAAAGCATAAATAAAAGGGCGGCAGACGCAAAAAGCGCGGAATACAAAAATATGTTTTGCCCATATAATGCACCCGATATGAGAGAGCCAAAGAATCCGCCAAGGCCGTAAGAAAAGCCGTAAAAGTGCATTTGGGCTCTCTTTTTGTCCTCGTATCTATTGTAAACAAACAAAAATGCAGCCGTCGTAAAAAGGGCAAAGTTAAGGGCGTGGGTAATCTGCGCAAGTGCGACGGCAAAAAAATTACCTTCAAAAAAATGTAAAAGCAACCATCTTGCGACAAGAGAAACTATCGTTAGCTTGATAACAAAAAGAGGCCTTATGTTTTTAAGTAGCTTTCCTTGGAAGGCAAACATAAATATCTCGGCCAACACCCCTATGCTCCAAAGGTATGTGATATTTTCAAGAGTGATGCCGTTTTCATGCTCAAAAACGGTAAAAAATCCGTAAAAAGCCCCAAAACTGAGCTGAACCAGTATCATTGCAAGCCAGAACGGACTGTCCGCTATGTATCGTTTTAGGTCGCCTTCAGTTTCTTTTGCCGCTTGCTCACCTTCGGTTTCTACCTTCTCTTTTGAGGCAAGCAGTGCACCGAATACGGACATTAGTGCCACCGATATCAGATAATGCAAAAATACCGTCTCTTTATCCAACTCCATTTTGCCAAGCACTATTGCCGCGCCCATAAATCCTATCGAGCCAAAAAGCCTAATAAGCCCGTATTTTTCTTTTTTTATCTCTTTTAGCGCCACCGAATCGACGTATGGAAGGGTGATCGTGATAAAGAGTCCGTAAAGCAATGTATTTAAAAATAAAAGCCAAAAGCTGTGGTATGTAAATACAAATCCGGCAAAAAGCAGCGTCGAAAAAATAAGAGAGTAATAAAAAGTCTCTTTTGTGAGCTTAAGTTTTGAGCTAAATAAAAAAGGGGTAATAAATCTAATAAGCGGCATAACCGAGAGAAGTATCCCTATCTCTGCGGTAGTGTAGCCCAAATCGAGAAGCGTTTTTGGGACAAAAATCACAAAGACTGCGGTCGCCCAAAAATAAAAAAAATAAAAAAGGGAGGTAAAGGTTGCGAAGCGGCTAGGCATCCTTGTTTTTTTCACCGATGTCACGAACTACGACCGTGCCGGAAAACTTGTCTGCGAGAGTTTGTTTTCGCTCTGAAAAAAAAGCTATAAAAAATCCGATACCGAGGCTAACCCAGCATAAAAGCCAGATGAAAAATCTAAAAGATGCTCTGGCAAAGCTGATTTTTTCAAAATTTCCTACGCTTACGACATACATCCCAAATGCTTTTTTACCGGGTGTTTGCGCCTTTGTGGATATAAGATATGACGTTACGAGCCACACTGCTATTATCTCTACGGCTAGAAGATACGGCTTTGGATTGTCCGTCTTCATCTCATGGTAGCCGAATATTATCCCCCATAGCATTGCGATAGGGGTAACTATGATGAACGAATCGAGTAAAAATGCGCTCAGACGGAGCAGGGGATTTGGGTATACAAATCTCCTGTTTTTATCTAGGCGCACTTTTTAGTTGCCCCTACTTCCAGGTTTTATTGCCGTGCTGCCATGTTTGCATAGCGGGCAATTATCAGGCGAATACATTTCAAAATCAAAGTCGGTTAGTGCAAAGAAAGGCTTGTCTGCCGGAAGTTTAGCTTCAGGTTTTCTTTTTATCCCGCCGCCGACTCTCTCGCAAAAACCTCTATTTGCAAGCGCACCGAATGCTACGACTTCTCCACCTAGAGCCTCTACTGCTTTCATCGCCTCAACTGCACTTCCGCCGGTCGTGATAATGTCCTCGCAGATTAGCAGTTTTTCGCCTTTTTTGACCTCAAAACCACGTCTAAGAGTCATCTCTCCACCGACTCTTTCCGTGAAGATAAATCTAACGCCAAGGGCGCGAGCAAGCTCGTATCCGGCAAGTATTCCGCCAAGGGCAGGTGAGCAGACCGTATCTATTTCAAGTCCGCTTTGTTTTATTTGCTTGGCTAGTTCATCTGCCAGTACACCAGCAACTTTTGGGTCTTCAAGCACCTTTGCCGATTGGAGATAAAACTGCGAATGGTTGCCGCTTGATAGAAGAAAATGCCCCTCTAAAAGCGCATTCGCGTCTTTGTATATTTGTGCTACATCCATCGTTATACCTTTAGAAGCTCGGCTTCTTTTTGCTCACATAGTGAATCTACTTTCGCAACAAACTCGTCCGTAATTTTTTGGATTTTGTCTTGCGCTCGTTTTGAGTCGTCTTCGCTTATCGCTTTGTCTTTTTCAAGTTTTTTTACTTTGTCGTTTGCGTCGCGTCTTACGTTTCTTACGGCCACTTTAGCGTTTTCGCCGAATGCTTTTGCTTTTTTTGCGTTCTCTTTTCTTTGTTCCATTGTCATCGGAGGGAAAGATAACATTACACACTCTCCGTTGTTGCCCGGATTTACGCCTATGTTTGCTATTTGGATAGCTTTTTCTATCTCTTTTAGCATGGATTTTTCCCATGGCGTTATCGTGATAGTAGTCGCATCCGGCGTGCCTAGGTTGGCTACCCCGTTAAGGGCTGTTGGCGTACCGTAGTAGTCAACTCTAATGCTGTCAAGTATAGAGAGGCTTACTTTGCCGCTTCTGATAGTTCCAAAATCTCTTTTTAGAGATTCAAGCGCTTTATTCATTCCGTCGTTTGTAAAAGAGTAAATTTCTTCAATCATACCTAGTCCTTTTCTATAAGTTTAGCGCGGTATCTATGCCCTTCGCTGTAAAAAATAAGCTTTTGTTTGCTGTTTACTTTTGCCATATCTATTTTTGCCTCAAACAAGCCGTTATTTAGCCCAAGCGTTCTGACGTCACCTTTTGCTACATACATTTTGATTGTTTTTCCGGCATAGTTTTGCACGTTGCCTTTAATGATTTTCTCGGAGTCCCCGATAGGTTTTTGCAGCGTGATATCAAGAGGTTTTACGCCTAGAGCAAGCTTGAAGTCGGTCCCTTCATCTATTGCCATCCTCTCTAGTTGGTAAATATCGCTAGCTCCGTTTACCGCTCCTGCATCAACGGTCATGATAGCCTCAAATCCGCTTGCTTTCAGTGAGTTTTTAACGGCTAGGTTGTAGATACCAAAAGGTATTGCGTAGTGTTTTGGCTTGTATCCCAGATTTTTTTCAAAACTGGCTATCCCCTCCGCCGTATCTTTTTTGAGCTCATCCGCCGTTAGCTTCGTGAGGTCTTTGTGCGCATGAGAATGCAGTTGGATATCGCCGTATTTTGAAGCGTCTTTTACCTGCTCCCAGTTCATATAGTCTTTATATTTATTGTTAATGGCGTCCGTATACGCAAAGAGCGTAAAAGGTATTTTTTGAGCTTTTAGTATCGGGAGCGCATGGTCATAAAAACTCTTATAGGCATCGTCTATAGTAATTACGATTACTTTTTCGCCAATCGGTTTTTTGTTTTTTAGTGATGTTGTAACGGAAGCCAGTGATGCAAACTTATAGCCTTCGCTTTTTAATGTCTCAATTTGCTGTAAAAACTTTTTTGAAGAGATATTTGTGTGTTTGTATTTTGGTTTTGGGTCGTCAAATCTATGATAGCATAGTATATGCGCATCGGCAAAAAGCGATGCGCAAAAGATAAAAAGGAGTAAAAAGGGTTTCATTTTACCGGCATATTTTGAGTAGGGGTAAGCACTTTTACCGTATCTATTACGGATTTATTTTTTTCTTTGTTGAAAGAGTATGTTAAAAATACGGTGTTTACGATAAACAAAAGACCTATAATAAAAGTTGCTTTGGATAGAAATCCAGCCGGTCCTTTGGCCCCAAATACCGATTCGTTGCTTCCGCTATAAGCTCCAAGGCCTATTGAAGAGCTTTTTTGAAGCATGACGGCTATTGTTAGAATAATTGCCAAAATAAATTGTATTGCTACTGCGAAACTTATCATAATTTTATTTCCTTGACGCTTCTTTGTGGGTATAATAAAGCCTGAAATTCTAGCCAAAAAAGTTTGAAAAAAAGTAATGCCGAAAAACCAGTTTGACAGGTACGCCCTAAGTTATTCAAAAAATAGAGATATCCAAGACGAAATAGCAAAAAAACTACTATCAAAGCTTCCAAAAGAAGATTATAAAAAAATTATAGATATCGGTTGCGGCGACGGAGCATTGTTTGAGCTCTGCGGTGACGGGAAAGAGATTTTTGTAGGCGTTGATGCAAGCCCAAAAATGTGCGACTTGCACGAAAAGAGGGGTGGCTGTGTTGTTTTACAGGGTGATTTTGATGATTCATCTTTTGTAAACGATATATCGAGACGTTTTGAGAAGTTTGACCTTCTTTTGTCGTCGTCCGCCTTGCAGTGGTCAAAAGATATAGATAGTTCCATACGTGTACTCTCCGGTCTCTCGGATAAGTTTGCCATTAGTATATTTACAAGAGGGACATTCTCATCCGTACGAGAGTTTTTAGGGGTTGGTAGTTTTTTGCCTACATCATCTGAGTTTGAGAGTGCTATCGGCGGTTTTTTAGTCGATGAGTTTTGGGTGGAGAGCTTTAAAAAAGAGTTTGAGAGTTCAAAAGATACCGTAAGATATATAAAATACACAGGCGTATCTGGCGGCGGCAATAAAATAAACTATCAAGAGGCGAAAAGATTATACGAGAGCGGCCCAAAGACATTGGAGTTTGAAGTGGCTTATGCGGTTGGCAGCTTCGCAAAAAGAGATTTTTCTACGTCGTAAAGCTCATATCTAATTTTTTTGAACACTTCAGCCTCTTCTTCACTAAAAAGTTTTAGCGTCTCTTCGAGCACCCTTGCCGACTCCTGCGCCCTTTTAAAGTTAGCTATCAATAGTGAGCTTATATCTTCTCTTGATTTTTCGCTTGCCGTAGATTTTTTGAGTATATCGCCTACTATGTCTCGATGTGACAAGGCTTCCAGTAAATAAGTTGTTTTGGCTGAGTGCCTGATGGATTTAAGTTTTGAGGCTTCGTCTTTGAATTCGTATACAAATCTGCATACGTCCTCTACGACCCTGATTCCCTCTTTTAGTCTATTCAGGTTGGCGTCGACAAGCCGTAAAAGGCTTGCCAAATCGCCACTATTCTTCTTTGCCGCCAAAGATACCTAGTATTTGTAGAAGGGATACGAAAAGGTTTAGGAAATCAAGATATAGGCTTGCAGCTGCACTTACAGGTGAATCATAAGCGCCTTGGATGATATTTTGCGTATCATATAGGATAAAGAAGCTAAATAGCATAGCGCCAGCGCCGGCAAGAACTAGTTGAAGTATCGGGCTACCTAGGAATATATTTACTATTCCGCCGACTATCATTACGATTAGGCCGATAAATAGCATTTTACCCATCATCGTAAAGTCTTTTTTGGTGTTCATTGCAAACATTGTAAGCGCACCAAACGCAACAGAGGTCATCAAAAACGCATTTGTTATGATACCTGCACCACCCGGCATATTCATGATGTTGCTAAGAAGCGGTGTCAGGGTAAGACCGCTGATAAAAGTAAATGCAAAAAGCACTACGGCATTGATTCCCGGTTTATTTCTAACAAAGTGAAGACCGAAAATTAGAGCAATTTCCAAAATTACTAGAGGCCAATAAAAACTTTTTATCGTCGCCGCAGCTTGCATACCGGCGTATGCTCCGGCGGTTCCGGCCATCAGCGATGCAGCAAAATATGAGTAAGTAGTTTTTACAAACGCATTGATGTCGGTTATGACATGCGGTTGTTCCTCTTCTCTTGTTTGATAATCGATTCTCTCTAGACCGTTGTCTGTTTGAGAGCTTCTAGCGTAGTCTCTATCGTAAAGTCCCATTCAAGACTCCCTTTTTGATTTAAGATTTTTGCCCTGCAACATACAGAGTTTGAGTGATTCTAACGGAAATTTGTTAAGAAAATGTTGTTGTTTTATTTCACTTATATTTATTTTTATTTAATTTCTGATATAAAAATGAAACCATATATTAATGCGGAGTTTTGACTATGAGCGTCAGGCAAGCTGCTGTCGCCGGTATGTTTTATCCAAAAGAAGAGGACAAACTAGCACAGTTTGCTAGGTATGCAATAGAGAGTTCCCCGAATTTTGGACATAAGCCGCGTATTATAATTTCCCCTCATGCGGGCTTTGTGTATAGTGGCTATACCGCTGGATACGCCTATCGCCAGTTGCAAAATATAAATCAAGATATTTCTTACAAAATTTTGATTATGGGGCCTTCTCACAGGGTGTATCTGGAGAATGCCGCCCTTAGTCCCGATTCTATATTTGAGACACCTATCGGTGGGATACAAGTAGATACGGTAGAGTCTCAAAGACTTATAGATAAATTTCCAAATCTAGTATCAAATGCTATTCCGCACAAGCTTGAACACTCTTTGGAGGTTCAGCTCCCTTTCTTAAAAATTGCCGTCAAAGATTTCAGCATAGTCCCTTTGGTGTATGGGGATATAAGTCATGACGAATTATTTTTAATTTTGGAAGAGTTTTTGCTTGATGATAGTAGAATTGCGATTATCAGTAGCGATCTTAGCCATTATTATTCACAAAAAGAGGCGATGGCTCTTGATTCGTATTGCATAAAAGGTATCGAAGAGCTTGATTTGCCGATGTTTGCAAGTTGCCAGGCTTGTGGGAAACCTGCGATAATAGCGTCGGTTCAATATGCTCTTAAACATAACTTAAAATCAAAAACGCTAGACTACAAAACAAGCGGCGATACCACTGGTGATAAGGATAGTGTGGTAGGGTACGGAAGTTTTATGTTTTATAAGGAAGGGCAATGACAGAGAGCGAAAAGCTAACGGCTTTGAGGCTTGCCAGAAACGCAATAGAGAGCGAACTGCTTAGGACGCCGGCCGTAAGAGCTGATCAGCTTCCGGAGGTGTTTGGACAAAAAGGCGCCGTATTTGTAACACTCAAGACAAAAGAGGGTGCACTAAGAGGTTGTATCGGCTCGCTTATAGCGCACAGAAGCTTGCAAGAAGATATTGTTGAGAATGCCCTGTCAAGTGCATTCCATGACCCTAGATTCCCGCCTATGAATATCACCGAACTTCCATTTATCAAAATAGAATTATCGCTACTACACGAACCTTTGGAGCTAGCATATACGACTGCCGATGAGCTTCTATCAAAAATAACTCCGAAAGAAGACGGCATAATAATCAAATACGAAGATTATCAAGCTACTTTTTTACCGTCTGTTTGGGAAGAGATACCTTCCAAAGAAGAGTTTATATCCCGCCTTTGTCAAAAAGCCGGACTTGAATCCGACTTTTACAAAAGCGGAAAACTAGAAGTTTACGTATATAAAGCCGAGAAAATTAGCGAAAATTAAATTCACGCCTAAAAATCTCGGTTATCTCTTTTGCGTCTAATTCGGCACCTTTTTTGTCCGATTCTTTTTTTATTATCTTCCCGAAGTTTATCTGCTCCTCTTTGCTCATATCTATCCCCAAGTTTTCCTTTATTATAAAAGCGGCGCCCCCTTTTCCAGATTGTGAATTTATCCGTACTACTTTTTCATACCCTCTTTTGATGTCTTTCGGGTCTATCGGTAAATACGGTACTTCCCAATGTGCGCCGTTCGTGTTTTTGTGTGCATCAAGCCCTTTTTTGATTGCATCCTGATGTCCGCCGCTAAACGCCGTAAATATCATCTCTCCAGCATATGGGTGGCGGATGTGGGTGGATATACCTGTGATACGCTCTGCAAATTCTTTGACCTCGTCTATGTGCGCAAGACTCAAATTTGGGTTGATACCTTGCGAATAGATATTGAACGCCAAAGTCACCAAATCCAAATTCCCCGCTCTCTCGCCGTTGCCAAACAAAGTCCCCTCAACCCTGTCCGCCCCCGCCAATATCGCCATCTCTGCGGAGGCTACCGCTGTCCCTCTATCATTGTGCGGGTGGACGCTGACGATAATCGCCTCTCTGCTATTTAAATGTTTGCACATCCACTCTACTCTGTCGGCGTAGATATTTGGTGTGCAAGCCTCCATTGTATTAGGTAAGTTGATTATCATCTTGCGCTCTTTTGTCGGCTTCACCTCGTCTATCGCGGCGTTGCAGATACGAGCGGCAAATTCAAGCGAAGTCTGCGAAAAGCTCTCCGGCGTATACTCAAACATCACCTCGCCTTCAAAATCTGCCGTCAACTCCTTTAACGCCCGTATGCCCTCAACAGCCATAGTCACTATCTCGTCATCAGACTTGCCAAATACCGCTTTTCTTTGAAACTCGCTTGTCGGATTATATAAGTGAAATATCGCCCTCTTGGCTCCTCTCATTGCCTCTACGCTCCGCTCGATAAGCTCACGACGTGCGGGTATAAGCACCTGTAACCAGACATCACTCGGCGCCATGTCTTCTTCGATGATTCGTCTCGTGAACTCAAAGTCTGTATCTGATGCGCTCGGATAGCTGATTTCTATGTGCTTGAAGCCCATAGAGACCAATACTTTGAAATACTCGATTTTTTGCTCTACGGTTAATGGATTTTGCAACGCCTGATTGCCGTCTCTAAGGTCAACCGAGCAGTAAATCGGAGCCTGCGTGATTTGGCGGCTTGGCCACTCTCTAGCTAAATTTTTTACAATAGGATATGCTTTGTATTTTGTATGGTTCATTGTTTTTGTCCTTAAAATTTATATATTTTTCGGCTTTCGTAAGAGTTTTTATGAAGTGAACGATTCTGCAATGCGAAGGTCAAAATCTATTGATTTTGGGTACCACGCATGAAGCCTTAGTTGAACGAATAAAAACTTTACGGAAGTCTTTAGCCCTGCTTGGGAACTTATTTTGACAACGGATTAAAAAATTGTGCTGTGTTTTACAGTAGTGTTGAGAGTTGGAGCAGGAGCAGTGCAGACGTAGCTTTTGTAAAGTTGTGTTGCGTGTTAAATGTGTTTCGCATTTTCTGCTCCTTTTTAGTTTTAGTGAGAATATTTTACGCTAATTGAGATTACTTGTCAAATATTCTCTGACATCCTATATCCCATGCCGGATTCGGTAACTATATATTTTGGTATCGACGGATTTTCCTCTATTTTTTTTCTGAGTTGAGCCATGAATACTCGCAGGTAATGCGTTTCGCTCTCATAGCCCCTCCCCCATATATTCTCCAATACGAATTTGTGAGTTAGTATTTTGCCTCTATTTTTGGCAAATAGCGCCAGTAGTTCAAACTCTTTTTTTGTTAGTTTTATTGGTTTTGAGTTTGATGAAACGGATTTGTTCGGTATGTCGATAGTTAGGTTGCCGATTTGTATGACGGTATTTTGTAGCTCGTCCTTGATACCGACCCTTCTTGAGAGCGCCTTTAGTCTAGCTAGCAGCTCCCCCATTCCAAAAGGTTTTGTTATGTAGTCGTCCGCACCGAGTTCTAGGCACTCTATTTTTTCGCTCTCTATGTCCCTTGCGCTTAGTACTACTATCGGGACATCGCTAAATATTTTTGCCTCTTTGATAAAATTTTTACCGTCTCCGTCTGGAAGCCCTAGGTCTAATATGACTACCGATATCGGATTTTGCGATAGTTCAATGAGTGCGGATTTGATATTATCCGCTTTGAAAATGCCGTATCCTGCCGCTTGCAAGGCTATGGTTAACATCTTTTGGATGCCGCCGTCATCTTCTACTAGCAGTATATTTGCCATTTTTTACTCTCTTCTGAGGTCGATTATATTTTCTTTGGCATCTATCGGCAGTATTATGTTGATTGTAAAATCGCCGTGCCTTTTTGAGGCGCTTATTTCACCTCTGTGCGCCTGTATAATCCCTTTTGCTATAGCAAGCCCTAGTCCAGAGCCTTTTATTTTTGATGAACTCTGGGCTCTATAGAATTTATCGAATATTCTACCTAGCTCTGAAGCTTCTATGTCACTTGGATTTGAAATATAAATAAAGATATTTGCACCTCGTTTCAGCGCTTTGATTTTGATTTCATGTGTATGCGAGTATTTGACGGCATTATCTATAATATTTAGCATCGCTTGCTCCAAAAGTGCAAAATCGACAAATATAGGTGGAGTATCTATTTCAAAATCAAACTTGACTGTATCTTTTTCATTTTGGACTACCGTCTTACGATATGCTGCATTTATGATGTCACCAAGGTCGCACCAATCTTTTTTAAGGTGCATAAGGCCATTTTCTAGCCTTGCAAAATCCAGCAAGTTTTTTAGTATTCTCTCCATGCCGTGAGCACTCTCTTCGATGGCAGCAAATAGCTCTTGTTTGGATTCGCTGTTAATGTCTATCTCTTTGCTTTTGATAGTCTCTACAGCGCCGCTTATCGTGGCAAGCGGCGTTTTGAGTTCATGATATACGGAGTTAAACAGCACCGATGTCAGTCTCTCCGACGCCTCCACTAGCTTCATGTTTTGGTTTTGCTTTGAAAGTCCGATTCTCCAAAGAGAGACGGCAAATGTATTCATAAACGCCGCTATCAGCTCTTGAGTTGCCCCATCGAGGCTTGAGAGCTCTATGCCTACTACGGCAAGCGTTTTGTCAAAAGCTTTTGTCGGAAAGAATGTCAAATCGGAGTTTGGAAGTGTATTTGTGAATTTTCCGGCATTTTCAGAGTGTCTATATACCCACTCCGCACAAGCTTGTTCGTTTGCTGAAAGGCGGTAATTTTTAAGCTCCTCTTTGCTGGATATAATACGGTTTTCACTCAGTATTGCAAACATTGAAAGAGTATCGCTGTCGTCCGGCATAAATAGAATTGTTCTTGATAAGAATATGCTATGTAGTTTTTGCAGCGCAAATACTCCGGCTTCTTCCTCGTTTTCAAAATCGCCAAGCCCACTACTAAGCTCATATAGTTTTCTAAATCTCGTCTCTTCTGCTTTGATGGATTTGTTTTTATTTTTTATACTATCGGAGAGTCTACCTGCCGTATAACCGACTATGATGAATATCAAAAAAGAGAGGGTATACCTAAGGTCGTGAGTCGCAAATTTATAGTACGGCTCTATAAAGAAAAAATCAAACAAAATTACGCCTAGAAGCGCCGTAAAAAATGAGTATCTAACGCCATATTTAATAGCTGCAAATAGCGTAGAGAGCAGATACAGTAGCGTTATGTTCACTATCCCCAGCAAATCTTTTGCCAAAAAGCTAAAAGCCGTTACGCCGATAAGTGCCGCTGCACATACGACATAATTTTGCATAATATTATTTTTGCCAAAGCGTGATTTTAGCTGTTCTGCTACTGTTGGTTGCAGTTTCTCAAACGGTACGATGTTAATAATACACTTTGGCTTTTTGGACATTACGCTTTTTGTTAGGTTTGGGAAAAGCAGTCCGAAAAAGCGGCTTTTTGGTCTTGTCATTACAAGCTCGGTAACGCCGTATTCGTCTATGGCTTCTAGCACCGCTTCCGTTTTGTCGCCGGATATTTTTGACACTACTTTTGCTTCTAGCCTCTCGGCGAGTCTGATATTGTTTGAGATGCCCTCAGTCTTTTTTGCGTCACTCGGAGCGTCCGAGGTTATTTGGAGTGTTATGAAGTCAGCTTTTAGTGCATCACTGAGCCTTTTTGCGTATCTGAGAGCGTCCATCGATTCTTTGTGGTGGTCTATGCAGACCATAACGGTGTTTGACTGCGCCCTTCTGCCGCTTCTCTTTGCGACCTGATATTCGCTTATCTCGTCGCTTACTTTTGTAGCGGCTTTTCTGAGAGATAGTTCTCGTAGTTTGCTTAGATTTTGTTCGGTAAAAAAGTTATTTAGCGCCGACTGCACCCTCTCCGTAGGGTATATTTTGCCTTCCTTGAGTCTTTCTATCAGCTCGTCCGGCGGGGTGTCTATAAGCCTGAAGCTATCGACCCGCTCCAATATACTATCGGGCACCGTCTCCGCCACTCTAACGCCCGTTAGCGAAAATACGACATCGTTGAGGCTCTCGATATGCTGGATATTCATCGTGGCTATGACATCTATCCCGTTTGAGAGTATTTCAAGCACATCCTGATACCGTTTTTCATATTTTGAGCCGAAGATATTGGAGTGGGCTAGTTCGTCGATGAGGACGATTTCGGGGTCTCTTTTTAGGATGGCGTCGATATCTACCTCGCCAAACTCTTTGCCGGCGTAAATCATTTTTTTTGTCGGTATTATCTCCAGCCCCTCGGCCAAAGATTCGGTCTCGATGCGCCCGTGGGCTTCCAAATACCCGATTACGACATCTATGCCGTTTGCCCTTAGCTGGTGTGCTTTTGCGAGCATGGCGTATGTTTTGCCGACTCCGGCGGCAGCGCCGAGATAAAGGGTAAAGTTCCCCTCCTCGGTCTTTTGTATCTCCTCTAGTAGCCTCTCGGCTTTAGATTTTAGCTTTTCCAAATTCTCTGTCTAGCCTTAGATTTAGTTTGACGACATTTACTTTTTCTTCCCCGATAATACCCAAAAATTTTCTCTCGGAGCTATCTTTGATAATTTTTTGTATTTCTGACGGCTCTACGCTTCTAGCTTTTGCAACTCTTTTGGATTGTAGCAAAGCATTTTGAATCGTAATATGCGGGTCAAGTCCGCTTGCACTTGCGGTTACGGCATCCATTGGAACCGTATCGTTAACGTCAAGACCGTTTGTCTCTCTGTATTTTGCGGCTCTATCTTTTACGCCTTCGTACAGTTTTTGGCTAGTATATCCAAGGTTTGAGCCGCCAGATGATACGCCGTCATAGCCGTCTGCTCCTGCTGCTGATGGCCTTGAGTGGAAATAGCCGTTTTTTGTAAAGTTTTGCCCTATGAGCAGCGAGGCAACTGGTTTTGAGCCATCTTTGACCAGCGAGCCTTGCGCCTCAAAATCAAAGACCGCTCCGACCCCGTTAATCGCAAGCGGGTACAATACGCCGCAAACGACGGTAAAAAATCCTAACGCTATGATTGAAGTTTTGATATTTTTTAACATTGCCGCCTCCTTAAGCCATACCGCAAGCGGATACGATGATGTCTATGAGTTTGATGCCGACAAACGGAACAATTATTCCGCCTAGCCCATAAACCGCCAAATTTCTCTTTAGCGCCGCTTCTTCGCTCTCCGCTTTAAACGATGCGCCTTTGAGAGCCACAGGAATCAATGCTACGATAATCAGAGCATTGAAGATAACGGCTGATAGTATGGCGCTTTTTGGGCTTGACAAATCCATTACGTTTAGCGCCGCAAGGGATGGAAATATCGCCACGCCGAGCGCCGGAATAACGGCAAAATATTTTGCCACGTCGTTTGCGATACTAAATGTCGTTAGCGCCCCTCTCGTGGAGAGTAGTTGTTTGCCGACTTCGACTATCTCCAGCAGTTTTGTAGGGCTGCTGTCTAGGTCTATCATATTTGCCGCCTCTTTTGCAGACTGCGTACCGCTATTCATGGCAAGCCCTACATCCGCCTGCGCAAGGGCGGGAGCGTCATTGGTACCGTCTCCCGTCATTGCGACTAGATAGCCGTCTTGCTGGTATTTTTGGATTAGTCTTATCTTTGTCTCCGGCGTAGCCTCAGCTACGAAATCATCTACACCTGCTTCCGCCGCAATAGCTGCCGCCGTTAGAGGATTGTCGCCAGTTATCATGACGGTTTTTATTCCCATTTTGCGAAGCT
>JBFWKW010000023.1:0-31774 GCA_050252455.1 Campylobacterales bacterium
GAAGTTGTTCCTTTGTTTGCCGGAGAAAATTGCGAATGGAGAATTATCGGCGTTGAATAAGATTTTATTCGTAGTGGATGATCTTCTTTTCAGAGAGAGCACAAAAGAGTTTTTGGAGCTAGAAGGATTTTTGGTTCGCGAAGCGGGAAGCTTTGAGGAGGCAATAGAAATAGGATACAAAGAGGTATTTGATTTGTATCTTTTGGATGTAAATCTTGGGGCAAAAAACGGCATTGACCTGCTCTCGGAGCTCAGAAATTTTGGCGACAACAAACCCGCCCTCATGCTAACAAGCCACAAATCTCCGAAAGTTGCAGCAGAATGTTTCGAAAAAGGGTGTGACGACTTTATTAGAAAACCTTGCGATACACTAGAATTAGTTGCGAGAATAAAATCAAAACTCAGAGACTCCTTTGGACAAAAGAGCAAAAAGGTAGAGCTAATCGGCTCTCTTACTTTCGACCTTGATGCAAAAAAAGTTACAAGTGTCGAAGGCCCTGTCGACCTGAGTCAAAAAGAGTTGGAGCTGCTCTCCTTGCTTGTACGCAACAAAAACTCAACCGTCACGATAGATGAAATAGAAAGGGAGCTTTGGCCTGCAAGCAAAGAACCAAGTTATGGCAGCATCAGGGTCTACATCAATTCACTCAAAAAACTCTTAGGGCGTGAAGCAATCGTAAACATCAAAGGTATCGGCTACCGTCTTGAAATTTAAAAAAGAGTTGCTCTTATTTTCTCTAGGCATCATAGGGATAAATACTTTCATATTCGGTTTCGCAGTTTTTATGCTTTCAAAGATAGACGGCATGGGCGATTTTGAATACGTAATACTGGCTACGCTTTTCGTATTTTCGACACTCTCGTCCATATATCTAGTCGGCGAGCTCATGGAGTTTATTATCGCCCCTATAAAAAACTTCAAACTGCTTATTGAAGATACTATGCATGAAATCAACACACCCGTTGCAACTATCAAAACCAATGTGGCGATGCTCAAAAAAAATGCAGACGAAGCTGATTTAAAAAGATGCGAACGGATAGAACTATCTTGCGACAAACTTTTAGATTTGTACGAAAATTTGGAGTATTTTGCAAAAAAAGAGGCAAAAATCAGTCAAAAAAGCGAAAATAATCTCGAAGAACTCATAAAAACAGAAATATCTATTTTTGAAGACCAATTCACGAAAAAAGGGGTATTTTTAACAAGCAACATAGAAAGTGAGGTTTTTTTTATTGACAAAAAGGGATTCTCACTAGCGTTCTCAAATCTCCTATCAAACGCGCTAAAGTTTAGCAACGCCGAACAAACCGTCACCGTCGAGCTAAAAAATGGGGTGCTAAAAGTAAAAGACGAGGGTTGTGGAATAGCAAAAGAAGAGTTAATCAAAATATTTGACCGCTATTACCAAGAGGATGGAAGCAAAGAAGGACGGGGGATTGGGTTATTCCTCGTCAAAGAGTTTTGCGATGAAAACGGCGTGGAGCTGTTTATTCGCTCCGAAGTCGGTAGCGGCAGTGAATTTACGCTTGACTTTGGTAAAATTCGCAAAAAATTTTAGGAAACAATAAAAATGGTAGTAACAAGATTTGCCCCTTCTCCTACGGGCTTTTTGCATATCGGCGGCCTCAGAACGGCGCTATTTAGCTGGCTTTGGGCTAGAAAAAACAACGGAAAATTCCTCCTACGAATAGAAGATACCGACCTTAGCAGAAACTCCGAAGAAGCCTTGCAGGCAATCCTTGAGGCGTTTGACTGGGTGGGGCTAAACTATGACGGTGAAGTGGCGTATCAGTCAAAAAGATTTGATATTTACAAAGAGTACGTCAAAAAGCTGCTTGAAGAAGGCAAAGCGTACCACTGCTATATGTCAAAAGAGGAGCTAGACGCCCTCAGAGAAGAGCAACAAGCCGCAGGTCAACAGCCAAGATATGACGGCAGATATAGAGACGGCAAGCTATCTCCGAGGGATGGCGTAGAGCCGGTAGTGCGCATCAAAGCTCCACTTGATGGGGTAATAGAGTTTGACGACGGAGTCAAAGGCAAGCTAAGCTTTGGCGCAAAAGAGCTTGATGATTTTATCATCGCCCGCTCTGACGGCACACCGACATACAACTTTGTCGTGGTAATAGACGATGCGCTTATGGGTGTGACCGAGGTTATCAGGGGCGACGACCACACGAGCAACACCCCAAAGCAGATAGTCCTGTATGAAGCGCTAGGCTTTAAAGTACCGAAGTTCTACCATGTGCCGATGATACTTGGAGACGGTGGCAAAAAGCTATCAAAAAGAGACGGTGCCGCCGATGTAATGGAGTACAAAACGCTAGGCTACCTGCCGGAGGCTCTGCTAAACTTCCTTGTTAGACTAGGCTGGTCTCATGGCGACCAAGAGCTTTTCAGCATGGATGAGATGCTAAGCCTCTTTGACCCGTCAAATATCAACAAATCGGCAAGCCAATACAATCTAGAAAAACTAAACTGGATAAACGGCGAATACCTCAAAAAAGCGCCCATCTCGAAACTAAAAGAATTGCTAAAAGAATTTAATGTAGACAACTTCACACAAAACGGAGAATTACTATTTAAAAACGCTTTAGAGAGGGCAAAAACACTTGTAGATTTGGCAACTACCATAAACTCTATGGCAAAAGCGCCTTCAAGCTACGATGAAGCAGCGGTTGCAAAAAATATCAACGACGAGGCAAGAGATATTTTAAGGAGCTTTGCCGACGCGCTAAGAAACTGCGATGCAAAAGACGAAAACGAGTTCAAAGCAGTAATAGACGAATTTTTGACTACTCGTGAGCTAAAAATGCCGAAACTAGGTATGCCGATAAGAATAGCCCTCACAGGCTCCACACAAAGCCCGTCAATAAATGAGCTTTTGGCAATAGTAGGCAAAGAAGAGAGTATCAAAAGAATTCAAGACTTTTTAAAATAGCGTAACCTCGCCGTAAACTTTTTAGGGTAAAATCTTTTTAACCCACAAGAAGAGCGCGATATGCAAATATATCTTTTGACTCTATTTTTATTGCCGTTTGCCGCCGCTTTGGCGGCTTTTGCTTTCAAAAAACAGGCCGCTTACATAGTTGCTATAACTTCCGCTTTTTTGATTGCCGCATCTGCCATCTCATACATTGATTATACGTCCAGCATCAGACTATCTTTTGACGCACTAAGCATACCTTTTTTAATTATCGACATCATGCTTCTGGGCTATTTTGCATATGTCGGCTTTAAAAGCCAAAACAAAAAGATTCTATTTCTCAGCCTGCTACAGCTAGCAATTTTGTTTGCCTTAGAGGGGTATGGCTCAAAACAAGGCGACGATATCATAGTTGACAAACTATCCGTATTTATGTTTTTGCTCATCAATATAGTAGGTTCGCTAATACTGCTTTACGCAATTAGATATATAAAAGATGAAACGCCGAGTCAAAATAAACAAGCAGCATTTCTTGCCATTTTGACCGCATTTTTAGGAGTGATGAATTTACTCGTATCTGCCGACAACATTAAGTGGCTATTTTTGTTTTTCGAGATGACGACACTTGCGAGCTTCTGGCTTATCGGCTTTAGAGACAACGAAGAGTCAAAAGAAAATGCCCGCACGGCGCTATGGATGAACCAAATAGGCGGAGTGGCTCTACTATTTGCAGCCCTTATTGCAAAAAGCCAATTTCATACGGTCTATATCTCCGAAATTTTGGCGCACGGCGGAGAATATCTAATGCTTTTTACCGCTCTCGTCGGTATAGCCGCTCTTATTAAGGGAGCCCAAATGCCGTTTTCGGCCTGGCTGCTTGGAGCTATGGTGGCACCCACGCCTGTTAGCGCGATACTCCACTCATCCACAATGGTCAAAATTGCCCCATATTTAATACTCAAAATATCTCCGGCGATATCAAATACAGCGGTCGGCGCTATTATCGCCGTCATAGGAGCTTTGTCTTTTCTCATATCCGCAGCCCTAGCGCTAAGAGAGGATGCTTTCAAAAAAATTCTTGCATACTCAACCATTTCGCTGCTAGGCCTTATGATAATGACCGCGTCTCTGGGCACACCACTTACGATTATGGCGTGCATGCTTCTTATTATTTTCCACGGTATTTCAAAAGCAATGCTATTTATGTGCGCCGGAATACTGGAAAAAAAATACCACATAAAAAGTATAGAGGCGGTAGAGGGGCTCATCGGAAAAGCTCCAGTTCTTAGCTCTATGATAATCCTAGGATTCTTGTCTATAGCACTACCGCCGTTTGGTGTATTTTTCGCTAAATGGCTAGCATACGAGGGAGTTGTTGGTGTAGGCGCGCTTTTGATTACCGTGCTGATATTTTTCATTGCGGTCGGCAGCGTGGCTCTAACGCTTCTTTATTTCAAAACCGTAGGTAGATTTGTCGCAAGCGGAGGAGAAAAAGAGAAAGAAGATTATTCATATCTATTGCCGCCCGTCATACTCGGCATTTCACTTCTTATTTTCGCACTTTTTATATCGCCCATTATCGGTAGTTTTTTCAAGGAAAATGCGGCTTTCATAGCGCGCGCCGCAGTACCTATCGACGGCGATTTTTGGGGTATTGCGTTGCCGTTTGGCAAGCTACAATTTTGGCACATACTGTCGGCATTTTTACTCCTCGGACTCTCGCCGATTATAGCTTCAAAAATCACTCTAAAAGGGGTGGATAAGGCCAAGCCGTACGCATGCGGAGAGAGGATAGAAATAAGGGCTTACTCGTTTTATTTTGACCCCGCAAAAAATATAGAAAAAATGGCAAACATGGCCGCAGCAACGCTATTTATACTTATTATCATAGCGGGAGCGTTAAACATATGAGCTGGCTTCTAACACTTTTTGCTCCGATTATCGGCGGATTCCTATACGGTATCGAGCGCAAACTAAAGGCAAGGATGCAGTCTCGCAAGGGGCCGCCAATTATGCAGCCTTTTTACGACCTGTTCAAGCTAACCGACAAACGCCCGATGATACTTCACTCCTACCACGCCTTTATGGGGATAATGCACTTTGTCGCCGCATGGGTCGCCCTCTCCGTGCTTTTTTTTGGCGGCGACTTGCTGGTTGCGATATTTTTTCACCTACTCTCCACCTCACTTTTAATAGTGGCAGGCTACTCGGCACAGTCCACATACAGCCGCATCGGGGCAACAAGGGAGCTTATCGCCATAGCCGCTTTGGAGCCTGTCCTCATACTCACGGCGATAGCTTTTTATCTACACACGGGAAGCTTCGAGGTCTCCAAAATTTTGGGCACACCGTCGACTTTTAGTCACTCATTTATCGGGTTTTTGGCTCTTCTTATCGCACTTCCCGGGCTACTCAAAAAATCCCCTTTCGATGCCGCGGAGGCACATCAAGAGATAGTCGGAGGCGCCGAGATAGAGTTTTCGGGAATTTTTTATGAGGCGGTCTACACGGCAAAATGGCTTGATATGCTTTTTGTATTTACCCTTGTGTTTTTGTTCGGTGGGGCAAATTTTGCCCTTGGGGCCGCGCTTGCACTCATAGCGTTTTTTGTCGTTTTGCTTGCCGACAACTCCACGGCAAGGGTCAAATATCAAGACCTCGTAAAAATCGTTTATAAATTTGCATTTGCGCTTGCCGCATTCAACATCATACTGGGCGTACTATCATGATAAAAGAGTTTTTAAAAAAATTCCGCAAAAAATCGCCGTGGCTCCTGCACTACAACGCCGGAAGTTGCAACGGCTGCGACATAGAGATACTAGCGTGCCTTGCGCCAAAATACGACCTTGAGAGGCTAGGGGTCAAAAACACGGGCAACCCAAAACAATCCGACATCTTCCTAGTCACGGGCCCCGTCACCAAAAGGAGCCGCGAGAGGCTAGTGGAGCTATATTCGCAAATACCGGAGCCAAAAGTCGTCGTGGCGTGCGGCTCTTGCACATCTACCGGCGGAGTGTTTCGTGGAATGTACAATGTCGAAGACGGCATAGATAGATACATCCCCGTCGATGTCTATGTAGGCGGCTGCGCCCCACACCCAGAGCAGATAATAGACGGCGTAGCAAAAGCGCTTGCGATACTAGAGCAAAAATCAAAAGAAATTGAAAAGCCAAAAAAACTCCTCGGCGAAATCACGGAGCATGACGGGCAAACAGACAAAACCAAAATGGCGGGCACAATATGAGAGCGGCAAAAGAGCTTGTGCAAATAAGCGAAATAAGAGAGAAAATAAAAGAGTTTTACGACCCTGCCGTTTGGCACTTTGTGTGCATCAACGGGCTTTTTGAGAATGACGAGCTTGAAATACAATGGTCTTTTACCAAGATAGGCGCAAAA
The DNA here is from genome assembly GCA_050252455.1 of Campylobacterales bacterium. Taxonomy (GTDB): domain Bacteria; phylum Campylobacterota; class Campylobacteria; order Campylobacterales; family UBA6016; genus UBA6016. The sequence continues at coordinate 6,324 of JBFWKW010000023.1, forward strand.
GATGAGTGGAGTGTGCTATATGCCAAAGCGGAGGCGGACGATAGCTTGCCGAGCGTCGCCGATATGTTACCGACTGCAAGAATGTATGAGGGTGAACTAAGAGACCTACTTGGGGCAAACTTTGAGGGAAGCGTTAAGGGGATGTTTATCGAGGTGGACGGCGTGGAAAATCCGCTAAGGATAAAAAGATGAGCAAAACAATAAATATTCCGCTAGGGAGCCAGCATATCGCTCTTTTGGAGCCTGTGAGATTCAGCTTTGAGTGTGAAAATGAGAAGATTATCGGCGTCGAGGCCGATGTCGGCTATGTGCATAGGGGCGTCGAGCTTGCCTGCACGACAAAATTCAAGTTCAAGCAAGTAGGGTATGTCGTCGCCCGTGTCTGCGGACTTTGCGCCATCATTCACTCCACTTGCTACACGCTAGCTTGCGAGGAGCTACTAGACCTTGAGGTGCCAAAAAGAGCTCAATACCTGCGCCTTATCGCAAACGAGCTAGACCGCATCCACTCACACCTGCTCTGCCTAGCCCACACCGCTGAAAATGCAGGTTTTGAGGCGCTCTTTATGAGAACGATGAAGGACAGAGAGCTTGTGATGGAGGCTCAAGAGACGATGACCGGCAACCGTGTGCAGTTTGACTATGTATCCATCGGCGGCGTCAACAAAGACATAAGCGGCGAGATTGAAGCCTCAATACGAAGCAAACTAGTGCTTCTAAAAGAAAAAGTCGGCGAAATCGAAGAGCTATTTTTGAACAACTGGAGCTTGTCGCTCAAATACAAAGGGGTCGGCGTCATCACCAAAGAAAGCGCCCTCACCCGCTCCGTCCTCGGGCCTCTAGCCCGTGCTAGCGGGGTTGACTTTGATGTGAGAAATGAATCAGACTACCTCCCATACTCTGAACTAGGATTTAAGAGCATAGTTGAGGAGAGTGGCGATGTACACGCTAGAAATGTCGTGCGGTTAAAAGAGATATTTGAGAGCATTCGTCTTATCGAAGCTGCACTTGACGGCATGCCTGAGGGTGATATAAGCACAAAAGTACGAGGCGCCCCGGAGGGCGAGAGCTATATGAGAGTAGAAGCGCCGAGGGGCGAGTGTTTTTACTATCTCAAAGGCTCAAAGGCTCAATACCTAGACAGAGTGCGCATCAAAACGCCGACATTTGGCTCTGTGCCAGGGATGATAGAAGCTCTTAAAGGGCAAAACTACGCCGATGTTCCTGCCATCATAGCCTCGTTTGACCCATGCCTATCGTGTACGGCGAGGTAGTAAAATGATAAAGCCTATAATAAACGCAATAACAAATCTTTTTAGCCGCCCCACAACGATAGATTATCCCTTCGAACAAAGCCCAAAAAACAAAGAGGCAAGAGGGCTCATACTCTACGAGGTAGAAAAATGTATTTTTTGCCTCAATTGTGAAGTAGTCTGCCCTCCAGGAGCGATACTCTTTACGCAAAATAGAGAGAATTTCGAGTTTACCTACAACTACAACCCGTATCTGTGCATCTACTGCGGCGAGTGCGTCAGAGCCTGCCCCGACAAGGCGGAGGCGCTAAGCCAATGCGATGAAAAAGCTCCGCCGACGGACGATAGAGAGATGAATGATAAATGGTTTGCGCTAGAAGTTGAAGCCAAAATCTCAAAAGAGGAGTGTAAAGCACTCAAAAAAGCTCAAAAAGAAGCGAGTAAACAAGAGGAAAATTTAAACGCCTAATTAGTATCCTTAACAAAAAAAGGATACGGCTTGTACACCCAAAGAGTCTTAGACGATTTAGCTAGCAAATACTCACATCAAGCAGAATTTTTGGAAGCCGTCACGGAAGTGTTCGGCTCCATCTCGCCACTACTTGCCGCAGATGACAGATACGAAAAACACAAAATCCTAGAGCGCATCAGCGAGCCTGAAAAAATCATCAAATTTCGTATCGTATGGGAAAGAGACGACGGAACAATAGAGATAAACAGAGGCACAAGGGTACAGTTTTGCTCGGCGCTAGGTCCATACAAAGGCGGACTCAGGTTTGAAAAGGGAGTCAATCTCTCAACACTCAAATTTCTGGGCTTTGAGCAAGCATTTAAAAACTCTCTTACAGGACTAATGCTAGGTGGAGCAAAAGGCGGGTCTGACTTTGACCCAAAAGGCAAATCCGATAGAGAGATTATGCGCTTTTGCAAGGCGTTCATCAGGGCTCTTGCCCCGCATATAGGAGCACACACAGACATCCCAGCGGGCGACATAGGCGTGGGCGAGAGAGAAATCGGCTATATGTTTGGGGAATACAAAAAGATTACTGGGCTTTTTGACGGCACACTAACGGGCAAATCACCGCTTTTTGGCGGCAGCTATGGCAGAAGAGAGGCGACGGGACACGGAGCGGTCTACTTTGCCGAGGCAATACTCTCTCATCACGGACTCGATTTTGCAGGAAAAACTTGCATAGTCAGCGGTAGCGGCAATGTGGCGATATATGCGATGGAAAAGCTAGTAGAGCTAGGAGCAAAAGTCATAGCCTGCTCAGATAGAGGCGGTGTCCTCTTGGATGAAGAGGGTATAGATATAGCCAAAATCAAACAGATAAAAGAGATAGATAGAGCCTCACTATCGGCATACGACAGGGGCTCATATAAATCCATAAAAATTACGGATATACCGTGCGACTACGCATTTTTTTGCGCCACGCAAAACGAAGTGGACACGGACGGAGCGCAGACGATGATAAACAACGGCGTAAAAGCGGTAGCAGAGGGTGCCAATATGCCTCTAACAAACGAAGCGGCAGATATGCTTATAAGTGCGAACGTACTGTATGCGCCATCCAAAGCGGCAAATGCGGGCGGGGTAGCGGTCAGTGGACTAGAGATGGGGCAAGACGCCCTGTTTTTGCAATCAACTCACGAGCAGATAGACGCAAAACTAAAATCAATTATGCAAAATATATTTAGAGAATGCAAAGAGACGGCATCTGAGTTTGGAGAGCCTAATAATCTCAAAATGGGAGCGAATATCGCAGGATTTAGAAGAGTTGCGGACGCGATGATAAAGCAGGGGCTTTAATACCCTGCTTGCTGGTTTTATTTATGCGCCTATTCTAACAGCCATATCTACAAGTCTGTTTGAATAACCCCACTCATTGTCGTACCATGCCATTACTTTAATGGTATTGCCGATTACTTTTGTAGTGTCGGTTACGAATATGCAGCTTGACGGGTCCGTTCTAAAGTCCATAGAGACTCTTTTCTCATCGTCTACGGTAATGATATTTTTGAAAGCGCCTTTTGCGGCAGCTCTGAACAGTTCGTTTACCTCTTCTACGGTTGCGGGTTTTTTAAGCGTTGCGCTTAGGTCTGTCATGGATACATCCGGAGTCGGAACTCTCACGGACAATCCGTCAAGTTTACCTTTTAGGTGTGGCAATACTAGGCCGATAGCTTTTGCAGCGCCCGTAGTCGTAGGGATGATATTAGCAGCGCCCGCCCTTCCTCTGCGTCTTTCTTTTTTGTGGATAATGTCAAGGATTGCTTGGTCATTTGTGTATGAGTGAATAGTCGTCATGAGACCGTTTTCGATACCGAATGCATCGTCAAGTACTTTTACCATCGGAGCGAGGCAGTTTGTCGTGCAAGAAGCATTTGATATGATTTTTTCGCCGTTGTATAGGCTATCGTTTACACCCAAAACAAAAGTAGGCGTATTATCTTTTGCCGGAGCGGAGAAAATTACTTTTTTGATGCCGTTGTCTAGGTGGCATTGTACTTTTTCTTGTTCGAGGAAAAGCCCTGTACACTCAAGCATGATTTCAGCGCCTGCATCAGCAAATTTTAGAGCCGTAGGGTCTTTTTCGCTAAATACTTTTACTTTTTTGCCGCCGATAATTAGGTTGCCGTTGTCCACCGCTACATCTTGATTGAATCTACCGTGGATTGTGTCATATCTCATCAGGTATGCCAGCTCTTCGATATCTGCAAGGTCGTTTATCGCCACAAGCTCTATATCGCTTCTGTTGGCTATTACTCTAGCCACACATCTACCTATTCTTCCAAAACCGTTAATAGCAACTTTCAAAGCCATCTTATCCCCTTTTTAGGTAATTTGTTTGATTGTAACGAAACTTTGTTTGCTAAAGTGTTACGACAATAATCCCTTGGCTCTTGCCGCAACATTTTCAGCCGTAAAGCCAAACTCTTTAAACAATACGGAATCCTTGCCGCTAGCACCAAAACTCTCCATGCAGACCACATCGTCGGCAAATCTATACCACTCAGAGCCGCTCGCAGCTTCTACGGCTATAACTTTCGTATCACCCAAAACAGCTTTTTGGTAATCTTTTCCAGCCTCTACGAATAGGTCAAAACACGGCACGCTTACGACGCTTGCCGCAATACCTTCCGCTTCAAGCAGTTTTGCCGCCGCAATCGCCGTGTGCACTTCGCTTCCGCTAGCCATAAGCGTTATTTTTGCACCGGCTTTGTCAACGACTTTGTACCCGCCTTTTGAAATATCTACATTTTTGCTAGCCGCCAAAGTCTCAAGCCCTTGTCTTGAGCACACAAAGGCACTCGGCGCATTAAGATTTAAGGCTGTTTTCCAAGATGCGATATTTTCGTTTGCGTCGCACGGTCTAAACACATACAGACCGGGAAGCGCTCTTAGTGAGCTTAGATGCTCTATCGGCTGATGCGTAGGGCCGTCTTCACCTACGCCGATGCTGTCGTGCGTAAATACGAAGTGCTCTTTTGCCCCCATAAGTGCCGCCACTCTTACGGATGGTTTTAGGTAGTCTGAAAACACAAAGAATGTTGCACAAAACGGTCTAAACAACCCGTATAGCGAAATAGCGTTTGTGATAGCACCCATAGCATGTTCACGGATACCGAATCTGATATTTCTACCCTTAGGGAAATCTCCAAGGCCGTTTAGCTCTGTCTTGTTGGACGGAGAGAGGTCTGCACTTCCACCGATAAAGCCTGGGTACGCTTTTGCTATCGCATTTAGGATTTTGCCGTTTGAATCTCTTGTCGCTACTTTTGAGCCGACTTCAAATTCAGGATATGCCACATTTCTAAAATCAGGGTTTAGCAAAGCCTCAAGATAATCATTTTTTTCCCTCTCAGGAAGCTCTAAAAGCATTTTGTTCCACAGCTTCTCTTCAAGCTCTCCTTTTTCTTTTGCGCATCTAAATCTGAGAAGCACATCTTCAGGTATATTAAACTTCGCCTCACCGTCAAATCCGGCCGCAGTTTTTGACGCTTTTATCTCATCTTCACCTAGAGGTGCGCCGTGCGTATGGTGCGACCCCTCCATCGTAGCGGAGCCTTTTGCGATTTTTGTTTTTGCAATTACCAGTGTCGGTTTACCGGACTTGCCGCTTACGGCTTCACTAAATGCATTTTCTATCTGTGCATAATCATGCCCGTCTATTTCAAGCACTGCCCACCCTTGGGATTCAAATCTCCCTCTTATATTCTCTGATAATGCGATAGTCGCCTCACCCTCTATGGTGATGTTATTGCTATCATACACGACTACAAGGTTTGAAAGGGCGTGATGTCCGGCTAGTGAGGCCGCTTCGTAGCTAATACCCTCTTCAAGGTCGCCGTCACCGCAAAAACAATAAACCTTGTGGTCGATGACTTTTGCCGTAGGTGTGTTGAGCAGGTGTGCCGCATACGCAGATGCAAAAGCAAAACCGACGGCATTAGCAAAGCCCTGCCCAAGAGGTCCGGTAGTTACCTCTACGCCGGAAGTATGTCCATACTCTGGATGTCCAGGAGTTTTAGAGCCAAACTGTCTGAAGTTTTTTAGGTCATCAAGCGACACATCGTAGCCCCAAAGGTGCAAAAGAGAATACACGAGCGAGCTACCGTGACCGCCCGAGAATACCACTCTGTCTCTATTTAGCCATTTTGGATTTGACGGGTTGTGCTTGTAAAATGAGTTAAAAACGCTCATTATGTCTGAGAGCCCCATCGGCATCCCCGGGTGTCCAGAGTTTGCCGCCTGCACCATATCGCAAGCCAAAAATTTTATAGTATCGGACATCTTTTTTAACATTGTAGTTCCCGGCATAGTTTACCCCTTAAAAATCATCTTTAAAATATCTATCACACACCGCAAAAAGCGCATTTGAGAGCTTCTCGTCAAACTCGCCAATCTCTTTTATTAGCTCATTTTTTAAACTCTCAAATTCACCTTTGGCCCCGTCAACGCCAAGCAGATTTACAAAACTGTTTTTAAAACCGTCGTTTTGTACCTTTTTGCCCTCTTTTTCCTCGCTTGAAAGAGCGTCCAACAGGTCATCTCGCACTTGGAAAAAAAGACCAAGCTTAATCCCAAAATTATATAGCCGCAAAGCGAGCTCCTGTTTTGCTCCCGCTATTACTGCTCCCATCGCAAGAGACGCGGCTATTAGCTTCGCCGTCTTATGGATATGTAAAAACTTTAGCTCATCCAAAGATAGCTTTGTTTTCTCAAAAAATAAATCAATAGCTTGACCGAGCACCATTCCATATGTGCCGCCGTCACGACTAAGCAACCTAATTAGCTCCACTTTTACATCGCTACTAAGTCTCGCATTTGAAATCAAATAAAAAGCTTGGGTATTTAGAGCGTCTCCGGCAAGTACCGCTGCAGCGTCGCCGTATATCGTATGTAGGGTCGGATGCCCTCGTCTAAGAGGCGAATCATCCATGCAAGGAAGGTCATCGTGGATAAGAGAGTATGTGTGTAGGCACTCGACGGCAAGAGCCGCATCATAAGCGTTTTTCACCATTCTTTCATCAATTGCATTAACAACCGAGAGCATCAAAAGCGGTCTAAATCTTTTGCCGCCGACATCTAACATCTTATTGAGAGTGTCCTCAAAAGATGGGTGAAACGACTGTACTTTGATTGGATTATTTTTTAGATATTCTTCAAATTCGGCTAACATAACGGCTATTAACCGTTTTTTGCAAATGGGTTAAAACCGCCAAGCATAGACATAGCGTCATTCTTTTGGTTTTCGATAGCCGATTTTATAGCGTCGTTTATTGCGCTCATAAGGAGTATTTGCAACGATTCTTTATCTTCAAGCAAGGAATCATCTACAGTAATATCCAGCACTTCAAACTTACCGTTTACGGTCGCGGAGACGAGCCCGCCTCCGCTTTTTGCCGTGAAGCTAAGAGATGAGCTTTTTTCTTCAAGCTCTTTTGCTTTTCTCTGAGCCTCTTCTATCATGCCGCCAAGTTTTGACATATCAAAACCCTCAAACATTAAAGACCGCTTCCTATTTCAACTATATCATTTTTATCGTCCACGATGACTATCGCAGGGGCGTAGTTTTTTAGCTCTTCTTCTTCAAAAGAGGCGTATGCGACTACGATTATTTTATCGCCAACGTGTACTTTTCTAGCGGCGGCACCGTTGAGACACATATCTCTTTTGCCCCTTTCGCCCTCTATCACATAAGTTGAGAATCTCTCGCCATTATTTATATTTAAAATTTCTACTTTTTGCCCCACTCTCATCTTTGCGGCATCCATAAGTTCCCTGTCAATGGTGATGGAGCCTACATAATTTAGGTTCGCATCCGTAACAGTAGCTCTATGAATTTTTGAGTAAAGCATATCGATTCGCATAATTTTTAACTGACTCCGGCCATTTTTCTCATTTGTTCAGGGCTGATAGCATCTGCCCACATCTCTTTCGGGATTACGTACTCTTCAACAACGCTTCCGCCGATAATATGTTCTTTTATAATTTTATCAATTTTTTCTTTAGTGAGTCCGACATACATAGTGTGCCCAGGCTCTACCATCATCACGGGACCTAGGTTGCATCTATTTTGACAGCCGCTTTGGACAGGAACGACGGTACCGATAACCCCATTTCTCATCAAAGCCTCGCTCAAATATCCAAATATATCTCTATTGTGGGGCTTAATACAGGATCCTTTAGGAAACCCCTCCGGTCTTTCGACTTGACACATAAATAGATAAAACGCCGGTTGTGGAATACCTGCCATAACAAACTCCTTTTGATTTTATTTTTTGTTATTTTACTAAAGAAAGTGTTTAAATAGGATAAATTAAGTCTTAAATATTAGGCAGTTGCGAATTTTTGTTTCAGAATATCTCTGGCTACTTCTCTATCGTCAAAGTGGATGGTTTTGTCTTTGAATATCTGACTTGTCTCGTCGCCCTTGCCGAGAATAGCAACTATCTCGCCGTCTTGCTGCTCCAAAATAGCCCTTTTGATGGCCTCATATCTATCTTCGACGACGATAACCTTGGACTTATCGTCAATCCCCGCCAAAATATCACTGATAATTGCAGATGGGTTTTCGCTTCTTGGATTATCGCTCGTAACGATAAGCTTGGCTGCCCTCAGAGCAGCTTCTTTGCCCATAAGAGGTCTTTTGGAGCCGTCCCTATCTCCTCCGGCGCCAAATATCACAGTAATTTTGGAGCCGCCGAGAGCCTCTAGCACTTTTGCTATACCATCCGGCGTATGGGCAAAATCTACAACCACAAACGGATTTGTACTGACCATCTCCATCCTGCCACCGACACCGCCGAAGTTTTCGACATTTTCACATATACGCTCCAGCTCATCACCCGTCAGCATATGCACCGCCGCAATAGCCGCTGTCAGGTTGTATATATTAAAGACTCCTGCCATAGAGGCGTGAAATGAGCATGGTTTACCCTCATTTTCAACCACCGCAAAAATACCCTCATTTAGCGAATATGCGCCGACTTTATAGTCTGCGTTCTTTTCAAGCCCATATGTCTTTGCATTTTTTGGGTTAAAGGCTATATTTTCATCGTCAATATTGATAAGTTTTGGGGTCTCATCTGCCAAAAACTCATTTTTGGTATCTCTGTAATTCTCAAAAGTTTTGTGAAAATCAAGATGGTCTTGCGTTATATTTGTGATAATTTTGAGCGCAAAATTAAGCCCCTCGATGCGCTTTTGGGCTATCGCATGAGAGCTAACCTCCATGACAAAATACTCGCACCCTCTCTCTATCGCCTCTAAAATATTGGCAAAAATATTTAGCTGCATTGGCGTAGTGAGAGACTTATCTTCCACCCTCTCTTCGTTAATAAAAAAGCCCCTTGTGCCTTGTAAAGCTACCTTCTTGCCGCCATCAAGCAACAATGAATAAATAGCCGCGGCAGTAGTCGTTTTGCCGTTAGTTCCGGTAAGTCCTATGATTTTTATAGAGGAGAGGTCAAAAATATCTTTGAGCTCGTTTGCAGCAACAAAAACGGTGACGCCCTTAGATTTCGCGTCATCGACATACTTAACCGATAGCGGAGTAATTAAAAATGCCGTATCGCTATCGCACTCGACAGAGTTATCGCTAATATATACGGCTTGGAGATTAGAGTTTTTTGGGAGTTTTAGCTTCAAGCGGTTCTCTTTGTTGATTTAGTTTGTCAAAAAGCTCTCTAATTTTTTTGCTTGACGGAAATATGGCGCTAGCGCTCTCAAGATAGTTGAGAGCCATATCATTAAATCCGCTCATTACAAGAGCGTCTAAAAAATTAATAAAATCTTTTTTTTCAGAGATAATAACCCTGGTCGAGAACATGATATCCTCAAAGGCCCTTTTAAAATCGCCGCGCTTTTTGACTATCTCTTGAAAATCCTCATAAGAAATTGCATTTTCATAATCGATTCTATTTTTGATCGACGGCATCAATATCTCGGCAGTTGCACTCAAAGCGCCGTCAATCGATATTATTATTTTTTCTAGAAGCTCTGAAGCATTTTCGGCATTCTCTTTTTTCGCAATCATATAATAGTCAAATAAGGAATGCGCCTCCGTCTCCATTTCATAAGCGAGGTCACAAAGCAAAACACCGACCCTTACATCTTGGCTCGTTGGATCTTCAGCTCTTGCCAAAGAGTATTCAAAAAGTGCTTTATCGTAGTTTTTTGCGTAAAAATGTTTTTCGGCACTCTCTAGGTGTTTTTTAAAAACTTTTTTTTTCATTCTCTAGCTCTGTAAACCTTTTATAAATTCTTCCAAATTAACCTCTGCACCTATAGGCACATTCACAACGGTGAGTTCTTGATGAATATCTTCTTTAATTTTTTTCTCAACACCGTATTTCAATGTATTGCCGCTACTTGGGCACCCTATGCAAGCGCCTTGAAGCTGAACATATACCACATGATTTTTTATACCGATAAGCTTGATGCTGCCTCCATCTAGAGCCAACATAGGTTCTATCTTTGATATACATCTGAGAACGGCGGGCAATAAATCTTCATCTGTAAAGGGAATAGGCATTTTATAACCTTGCTTAAGTTTTTGGTGTAATGTATTGGTTTAGCGCTTAAAAGTCGTTTAACGAAGTAAGAAGGGCCGCCCGTAGGCGAGCCGTATTTTTGAAGATTAACCCTTGATTATTTCAAGAGTTGCCATTTCAGCGGCATCGCCTCTTCTTTGGCCTGTTTTGATGATGCTTGTATAGCCGCTTGTTCTGCCGCTAAGAGCCGGAACAAGTTCGTTCATTAGTTTTTTTACGGATTCTTTATCTTGCAATAGGGCAAAAACTGCTCTGTGAGCATTTAGGTCACCTTTTTTTGCTTTTGTTACAAGTTTGTCGAAATAAGGTTTCAACTCTTTTGCTTTTGGTAGAGTCGTCTCTATTTTTTCATATTGTATAAGTGATATTGCAAGGTTTTTTAGTAGAGCAAGTCTGTGAGACGTTGTTCTACCGAGTTTTCTATGTGCTACTCTGTGTCTCATTATCTATCCTTTAGTTGTGCTAGCTTCGTTTTAAGAGAAGCCAAAAGCTCGTCAGGAAGTTCGGTACCAACAGGATATCCCATCTCTTCCATCTTATCTTTTATCTCATCGAGAGATTTTTTACCCAGATTTCTTACTTCCGCAAGTTCTTTTTCACTCATCAATACAAGGTCGCCTAGATATTTCACAGAGGCTCTTGTAAGACAATTGTGACTTCTAGCGGAAAGGTTTAGGTCATCCACGCTAATAAGCAATTTTTTAAGCTCACCGTCGTTTTCACTTTTAGCAGATGAACCGCTAACAGCTACTCCACCGGTAATTGCAAGTTCTTTATTGAATATGCTTAGTTGTTCATAAAGTGTTTTTACCGCTTCTCTAAATACAGCTTCGGCTTCACTTTGACCATCTGTACAAATAGTGAAAATTAGTTTTTCGTAGTTAGGATTGTCCTCTACTAGCATATTTTCAATATCGTAAACGGCTTTAGTTACAGGCATAAAGTACGCATCAAGAGGTATAAAGTTTGGCTCTACCAAATCTCTAATCTCTTCACTCGCAACATAACCCATCCCTTTTTCGATAACGATGCTGAAGTTTAGTGTTGCATCGTCGTTGATAGTAGCAAGATGCAAATCTTTGCTAACAACTTCAACTTCATCGTTTTCAAGGTCTGAACCCTTTATCTCTCTGTGTCCAGAAAAAGAGTAGTTAGCCACCACTCTTTTAGCGTCACCTTTGATGCTAAATCTAATGTTTTTAAGATTTAGGATGAACTCGGTTACGTCCTCTAGCATACCCCTTACGTAGTCAAACTCGTGAGTAACACCCTCGATTTTGACGGCCGTAGGAGCTGAGCCTACGCTAGAGCTTAGAAGAAGTCTTTTAAGCGGGTGAGCGATAGTTATCGCATACCCTGTCTCAAATGGAAAAATAGAGATTTTAGCTGAGTTTTTATTCTCGCTTTCTACCTCAATGTTACTTGGTATTAGAGGTGATACTTTTATTTTTTTCATGCTTTAAGCCACCCTATTATTTTGAGTAGAATTCGATGATAAGTCTTTCGTCAACCGGAATAGTCACTTCGCTTCTCTCCGGAATTCTAGTAAATATACCAAATAGTTTTTCTTTATCTACGTCTACCCATACAGACATACCTGTTTGGTTAGTAAGTTCCATAGCTCTGATAATTTGTGGGTTATTTCTTGATTTTTCGCAAACCTCGATTTTTTGACCAGGTTTTACTCTATAAGAAGGAATTCCTACTTTTTTACCGTCAACAAGTATGTGACCGTGGTTTACAAGTTGTCTTGCAAATCTTCTAGTCGTAGCCATACCCATTCTGTAAACTACGTTGTCAAGTCTTCTCTCAAGAAGTTTTACAAAGTTCTCACCCGCGTTACCGCTAGCTCTTGAAGCTTCGTCATATATTCTTCTAGTTTGCTTTTCAGACAAACCGTACATAAATTTTATTTTTTGTTTTTCTCTTAGCTGAGTTCCGAACTCGCTTACTTTTGATTTTCTTTGCCCGTGTTGACCTGGAGCGTAAGGTCTCTTATCAAGCGCAGATTTGCCCGCAAGTCTTCTCTCGCCTTTCATATCAAGGCTAACGCCTAGTCTTCTTTCTAGTTTCTCAACTGGTCCTGTATATCTTGCCATAATCTATTCCTTACACTCTTCTTCTTTTTGGAGGGCGGCATCCGTTGTGCGGAAGCGGAGTAACATCTTTTAGGTACACTACTCTAATATCAGTTCTACCGCCTACAGCTTTAACAGCCATCTCTCTACCGTTACCCGGTCCTTGGATTTTGATGCCGAGCTCTTTAAGTCCGTGTTCTTTGGCTTTAGTTATAGCGTCTTCTACGGCTTGTTGAGCGGCGAAAGGGGTAGCTTTTTTACTACCTTTAAAGCCCAGGCTTCCCGCGCTTGACCAACAGATGGCATTACCCATTTCGTCTGTTACGGTTACAAGCGTGTTGTTGAAAGAGGCTACTATGTGAATGATGCCTCTAGCAATATTTTTCTTTACTACTTTTTTCTTTACTTTTCTTTTTGCTGCCATTTTTGCTTTCCTTTAAATTACGCCTTACTTAGACTTAGAACCTACGGTTTTTCTCTTACCTTTTCTAGTTCTAGCATTAGTTTTTGTTCTTTGGCCTCTTACTGGAAGTCCTTTTCTATGTCTAAGACCTCTGAAGCTACCAAGATCCATAAGAGCTTTGATGTCCATAGAAACTTTCTTTCTAAGGTCACCCTCAACCATATAATTTTCTTGAATCTCTTTTCTTAGAGCCGCTGCTTCATCTTCTGTAAGCTCGTGAACTCTCTTATCGATTGAGATGCCCGTAGCTGCTAGTATCTCAAGGGATTTTGCATGTCCAATCCCGTAGATATACGTTAGAGCAAACTCAAGTCTTTTTTTCTTAGGAAGGTCAACGCCCGCTATCCTTGCCATATAATTATCCTTGTCTTTGTTTGTGTTTTGGATTTTCGCAGATTACGCGAACAATGCTTTTTCTTTTAATGACTTTACATTTATCGCACATCTTCTTAACCGACGGTGCTACTTTCATAAAAACGCTCCTTAATATAATAAAACCTATACGTTATCGGCTTCTTAAAGCTTATAAACGGAAAAAAGAACCGAATTCTAGCAGGTTTAATGTAAAAACTTACTTATACCTGAAAGTGATTCTGCCTTTGTCGAGACTATAAGGCGTGAGTTCAACTTTTACTTTATCGCCCGGCAAAATTTTGATGTAGTGCATCCTCATTTTACCGGCAATATGACCAAGTATTATATGACCGTTTTCAAGTTCCACTCTAAAAGTTGCATTCGGCAACACCTCTACAACTACGCCGTCAATCTCAATGACATCGTCTTTCGCCATTTTTCCTCCCTAAATCTTTGACAGAACTTCGGCTCTGCCGTTCACGACAGCAACGGTATGCTCAAAATGGCTACCGCGAAGTCCGTCTACCGATACAACGCTCCATTTGTCTTCAAGCACCTTAGAGTTGCCGCTTTTTTGGCAAATCATCGGCTCTATGCAGAAAACCATTCCGTTTTTTATTTTTGGACCCTGAGAGGGATTGCCCTCTACGTAGTTTAGGATAGAAGGCTCCTCATGAGGGCCTCTACCTATTCCGTGTCCGCAAAAATTCCTAAGAGGTTTATAGCCTTTTGCCTCTATAAAATCCTCTATAAGCTTGCTTAATTCCTTAAATCTCATACCTTCACGGATTGAGGATATAGCAAAGTCAAGTGACTCCTCGGCGCAGGCCAATAGCTGCATATCCTCATCTGAGATTTGTGACACCGGAACGGTAACGGCGGTATCACCATACCAACCGTCAATCTCCGTCCCTATGTCAAGCCCTACGATATCACCCTCTTTTAGAATGGTATCATTCGGGATTCCGTGTATTATCACCTCGTTGACCGAGATGCATATAGCCTCCGGAAAGCTATAAAGCCCCTTAAAAGATGCTCTAGCGCCTTTTGAGACTATAAACTTCTCGGTCTCTTCGGAAATAAATTTTGTGCTTACACCCGGTTTTACAAGTGATTTGGCGAACAAAATAGCCTCAGCAGCTATCTTGCCCGCTTTTCTCAAAGCGTCAATTTCGCTTTTATTTCTTATGTGAATTGCCATAAAAAACTAGAGACCGACTGCGCTTAGAGTTTGATATTTTCCGGTATACACCTGAGCTTCTATCTTTCTCATCGTATCAAGGGCAACTTGCACAACGATCAAAACCGCCGTACCGCCAAAATAAAACGGCACGCCCATCATTTTGACAAGCAAAAACGGCAATGTAGTAATAATTCCCAAGTATAGCGCACCAAAAAGTGTAAGCCTACTTGCTATCTCATTCAAAAACTCGGCAGAGTGCTCACCCGGTCTAACACCAGGGATAAAGCCGCCTTGTCTTTTTAGATTTTCCGATATATCTTTTGAGTTAAATGCGATTGACGCATAAAAATAAGCAAAAAAGACTACGAATAGGAATGTAAGCGCGTTAAATGCATATCCTTGCGGATGTATAAAGTCTCTAACAGCTATTACCCACGGGTTGTCGCTAGCTTGCATAACAGTAGACGGAAACATCAAGATTGCCGAAGCAAATATCGGAGGGATAACGCCGCTTAGGTTCAACTTGATAGGGATATAGTTCATTATCCTCTTATTTTGATTTGCCATAAGCGTTTTTCTCTGATACGAAACAGGAATTCTCCTCTCCGCCAGCTCAACGTAAATAACCGCCCCTACCGTAGCTACTATAAGAACTACTATAGCCACTAAAGTCAAGAAATGCATCTCACCGGTATTTACAAGCGATACCGTATGCCCAATGGCACTCGGAATAGCTGATACGATACCAGCAAAAATTATAAGACTTATACCGTTACCGATACCCCTTTGAGTTATCTGTTCACCAATCCACATAAGCATCATAGTTCCCGCAAGCATGGATACTGCAGATATTGCAACAAATAACGAATGGTCGATAGATACTGCGCTCTCACCGGCTCTGCCCGTTAGGCTTTGGAGGCCGAAAGATACGCCGACTGCTTGAACAAGCGTAATAGCTATCGTTGCATATCTGATTATCTGCATATACTTAACCATTCCGTCTCGTTCTTTTTTCATCTTACCGAGTTCAGGGAAAGTTGCCGCCAGGAGTTCCATAATGATTGAGGCTGTGATGTAAGGCATAATGCCTAGAGAGATAATACTTAATCTTTCAAGAGCGTTTCCGCTGAACATATTGAAAAGACCGAGGGCATTTGCCGAGTTTGCGTCAAAAAACTCTTTGACGACTTCTATATTAACACCTGGCACAGGCACATAGGCTAATATCCTATATGCCAGCAAAAACCCAAGCGTAATAAAAATTTTATTTACTAAACTTTTATCCATTGACTTTGCCGCTGCTTAGTACTGCTTCATCTTTTATTTTTGAAGCGAGTTCTTTGGCTTTTGTGCCAATCAGCTTAACTTTTACTACATAGTTAGGTAGTTTCATAACGCCTTTGATGTTATCCATAGTGATTTCAGCAAGAGCGGCTACAGCTTCTACTCTGTCTACGTTGATTATATAAGGTTTAACAACTTTGCTGTTAAAACCAATTTTCGGAAGTCTTCTTTGAAGTGGTTGTTGACCACCCTCGAAGCCTCTTTTTGCAGTATAACCGCTTCTAGCAGTTTGGCCTTTACCGCCTCTTGTAGCAGTCTTGCCCATTCCTGAGCCTTGACCTCTACCTACTCTTTTTGTTTTGTGAGTACTGCCTACCGCAGGAGTTAAATTTTCAAGTGCCATTTTTTATTCCTTTACAGCAGTAAGCGCCTTGATAGTAGCTCTAACCACGTTTGACGGGTTAGTAGAACCAAGTTGCTTAGATAGAATATCTCTAATTCCCGCAAGCTCTAGAACAGGTCTAGCTGCACCACCGGCTTTAACACCGGTACCCTCTTTCGCAGGTTTTAGGATAATTTTACTTGCATTATATTTTACTTCGATGTCATGTGCTATCGTAGTCCCTTTTAGGTCGATAGTAACAAGGTTTTTAAACGCATCTTCTACTGCTTTTTTAATAGCATCCGGCACCTCTTTTGCTTTACCGAAACCGTAGCCTACCGTACCTTGTTTGTTACCTACTACCATTAGAGCGTTGAATCTAAATCTTCTACCGCCCTTTACAACCTTTGTTACCCTGCCGATGTTTACGACGACTTCTTCAAATTCTTCTCTATTAATTTCCATCATAAACCCTTAAAAACTAATTCCGTTTTCTCTTAGCGCATCGGCAAAAGCCGCGATAACGCCATGGTAAAGGTAGCCGTTTCTATCAAATACTATATTGTCTTTTTTAGCGGCCTTCAAAGCGTCGGCAAGTGTTTTTGCAACAACTTTGACACCTTCCCTATTTGGCTTAACGCCAAGTTTTGAACCGTCAGCATAAGCTAGTGTAACGCCTTTTACATCGTCGATAGCTTGTGCGTAAAAATATTTATTAGATTTAAATACGGTTACTCTCGGTCTAAGCTCCGTGCCAGAAAGCGTAGCTCTAATTCTTAGTTTCGCTTTCTCTCTTCTTCTTGTTTTGAGTTTTAATGCTTTGCTCATAGACGACCCTTATTTCTTAGATGTCTTGCCCGCTTTTCTGCGGATAGTTTCATCTACGTATTTAACACCCTTACCTTTGTAAGGCTCCGGTGGTCTAAACTCTCTAATTACAGCTGCAACTTGGCCAACTTGTTGTCTATCCGCACCTTTGATGCTGATAACGTTTTTATCAACAGCCATCTCTATCCCTTTCGGAATGTCGAATATTACAGGATGTGAGTAGCCTAGAGCCATCTCAAGTTTGTTACCGTTTACGGCAGCTCTATAACCAACGCCGTTGATTTCAAGTTTTTTCTCAAAACCTTTATCAAGACCTACAACGATATTGTTTGTAAGCGCTCTATAAGTGCCCCAAAACGCTCTATCTTGTTTTGTTTCGCCTTTTAGGGTGAAAACTATTTTGCCGTCAACTACTTCTATATTTACTCTATCCATAGTATCTAGCGTTTTTGTATCTTTAGCGCTTTTTACGGTAATTACACCGTTAGCAACGCTAGCTTCGATACCTTTAGGAAGTACGATAGGTTCTTTTCCAACTCTTGACATATATCACCTCACCAAATGCTGCAAAGAACTTCGCCGCCAACGCCCATTTTGTGAGCGCTATCGTTATCAAGAACACCTTTTGATGTTGATACGACGATTGTTCCGTAGCCATTTTTGAATTTTTTAATCTCAGCGCAAGGCTTATAGATTCTTCTTCCCGGCTTAGAAATTCTTTTAACTTCGTTAATTACCGGTTTGCCGCCTTGGTTATATTTCAAAACGACATTGATTTTTTTCTTAGTTCCCTCTTCCACTACTTTGTAGCTTTCGATGTAACCTTTTTCTTGGAAAATTTTTAGTACAGACTCTACGATTTTAGAGTACATTACGTGTGTTACTTCTATTCTTCTCATAGAGGCATTTCTGATTCTTGTCAGCGTGTCAGCTATAACGTCATTCATGTTTTACCTCCTACCAGCTTGATTTTTTAAGGCCAGGGATTAGACCCTCGTTACCCATTTTTCTTAGACATACTCTGCAGATACCGAAATCTCTGTAAACTGAGTGTGGTCTGCCGCAGATAGAGCATCTTGTGTATGCTCTAACTTTAAACTTAGGCTCTCTTGCGCATTTTGCGATCATTGACTTCTTAGCCATTTGCTCTTCCTTTTGCGAATGGAATTCCCATAAGCTCTAGAAGTCTGAAAGCCATTTTGTCGCTATCCGTGCTTGTAGAGATACTGATGTTCATTCCGTGAATTTTTACGATGTTGTCGTATTTGACTTCAGGGAATATAAGCTGCTCGGAAAGACCGAAGCTGTAGTTTCCTCTACCGTCAAAACCAGTTCTTGAAAGACCTTTAAAATCTTTAACTTTAGGAAGTGAAAGAGTGATAAGCTTCTCAAGGAAGTTATACATATTTGCACCTCTAAGAGTTACCTTCACACCTACATTCATACCCTCTCTAAGTTTGAAACCAGAGACGGATTTTTTAGCAACGGTAATAACCGCTTTTTGTCCAGATATAGCAGAAACCGTGTCGGCTATATTTTGAAGAAGCTTCGCATCTTTTGAGCCTTCGCCACAACCTACAGATATAGTAATCTTTTCAAGTTTTGGAGTAAGCATTGCGTTGCTAATTTCAAATTCGCTAACAAGTTTTTCTTTTACGTTTTTTAGATAATAATCTTTTAGTGTTGCCATCTATTACGCTCCTTCTGCTATACGAACATTGGAGATATGAATCGGCATCTCAACGTTTTGAAAGCCGCCGCTTTGGTTTTGCTCAGAAGGCTTAACAGCTTTTTTTGCTAGTTTGCAACCCTCAACTACAACTTGTGAAGTTTTTGGATATACGGCTAGAACTTTTGCTTTTTTGCCTTTGTCATCACCGGCGATGATTTCTACCATGTCGCCTTTTTTGATTTTTAGCTTAGTCATTATAGAACCTCCGGCGCAAGCGAAACTATTTTCATAAAGTTCGCATATCTGATCTCTCTGCCTACCGGTCCAAAAATCCTTGTACCTACAGGCTCTCTTTTGTTGTCAAGGATAACTGCCGCATTGTCGTCGAATCTAATTAGAGAGCCGTTTTCTCTTTGAAGCTCTTTTTTAGTTCTAACAACTACGCACTTAACAACTTGACCTTTTTTTACTTTACCGTTAGGGATAGCTTTTTTAACAGAAGCCACGATGACGTCACCGACAGTCGCATATCTTCTTTTAGAGCCGCCCAAAACTTTGATACACATAAGTTCTTTTGCGCCGCTGTTGTCAGCAACGTTCATTCTTGTAAAACTTTGGATCATATTTCAGCTCCTGCTTTTAGAACTGCGTTAAGTCTGAATGATTTTGTTTTAGAAAGCGGTCTGCACTCAAGAGCAGATACAAAATCACCTACTTTTAGGCTATTGTTTTCATCGTGTATAAGATATTTTTTATGTCTTTTCACGAACTTGTGATATCTAGGGTGCATCATTCTTCTTTCAACAAGAATAGAATAAGTTTTATCCCCAGACTGTTTAACTACCGTACCTTGAATTTCTCTTTTATGGCTGTTCATAACTTATTCCTTACTCTGCAGCTTGTGCAGTTATCGCTGTTTGAATCTTAGCGATATCTTTTTTCGCCGTTCTAATCTCGTTTGGATTAGTTAGCTGCATAGTTTTTAGTTTCATTTTGAGCTCAAACAGATAAACTTTTTTCTCTTTCAAAAGCGCTTTTAGCTCTTCAAGCGTTTTTGAGCTTATATCAGTATATTTCATTTTCACTCTCTATTGTCACGATTTTCGTTTTGAAAGGGAGTTTGTGCATAGCTCTTGTTAGGGATTCTTTTGCAAGAGCTTCCTCAACACCGGTCATCTCATAAATGATTCTTCCCGGTTGGATATTCATAACCCACTCTTCCACGCTACCTTTACCTTTACCCATCCTAGTTTCTAGTGGCTTAGCAGTAAGTGGTTTGTCTGGGAATACTCTTATCCAAAGCTTACCCGTTCTTTTTACGTTTCTAGTAATAGCAATCCTTCCGGCTTCTATTTGTCTAGAGTTGATTCTTCCGGCTTCTACCGCTTTTAGACCGATAGTTCCGAATGAAAGGTTGCAGCCAACATAAGTTTTACCTCTGTTTCTGCCTTTCATTTGCTTTCTATATTTAGTTCTTTTTGGCATCAACATAATTATTGCCCTCTTCTTGCTGGTCTTCTTCTAGGTTTTGTCTCTTCCGCAGACTCAGTAGATTCAGCTTCCGCTTGACCTCTGCCTTTTGAAAGTACCTCACCTTTGAATATCCATACTTTTACGCCGATGATGCCGTAAGTAGTATGTGCTTCCGCAGTACCGTAATCAATGTTCGCTCTAATTGTATGAAGAGGAACTCTTCCTTCAAGGTACCACTCAGTTCTAGCCATTTCAGCGCCGCCAAGTCTTCCGGCAACCATTACTTTGATTCCCTTTGCACCTGATTTTAGAGCCGCTTGCATAACTTTTTTCATTGCTCTTCTGAACGCAACCCTTTTTTCAAGTTGAGTAGCTACGTTCTCAGCGCAAAGAACTGCTGAAGTTTGAGGTTTTTTCTCTTCTTTAATGTTGATAAGAACCTCTTTGTTGGTCATCTTAGAGATGTCAACTTTTAGTTTTTCAATTTCTGCACCTTTTTTACCGATGATAATTCCAGGTCTTGCAGATACAACCGTAACTTTTACTTTTTTAGCAGTTCTCTCGATGATAATATCGGATACGCCAGAGAAATAAAGTTTTTGTTTTAGATACTTTCTGATTTTATAGTCTTCGGAAATGTTGTTTGGCATCTCTTTTATAGACGGAAACCATCTTGATCTCCAGCCAGTGTTAATGCCAAGTCTAAGCCCGATAGGATTTACTTTTTGACCCATATTACTTACCCTTCGCTTGTGTTACTTCGACAAAAATATGCGATGTCGGTTTTCTGATAGGTGTTGCTCTACCTCTAGCTCTAGGAGTAAATCTCTTTAGAACCGGGCCTGCATCAACCCTGCATGAAGATACGATAACTTCATCCGCCTCAAACCCGCCGTTTGCAACTGCAGTAGCGATAGCTTTAGAGATGAATGTTGCGCCTTTGTTAGACATAAAGTCAAGAGCCGCGATTGCAGCTTCTGCATTCATACCTTGGACTTCTCTTGCGATTAGTCTAGCTTTCGTAGGGGAAAGTCTGATAAATTTAAGTGCTGTTTTACTCATCCTATTCCTCCTTACTTACCTATTTTCTTTTGAACTGAACCCTTGTGACCTTTGAAGGTTCTAGTAGGGGCAAATTCGCCTAGTTTGTAGCCTACGTGTGCCTCAGAGATATGCACAGGCACAAATTGTCTGCCGTTATGGACATTGAAAGTAAGACCTATCATCTCTGGAGATACCATACTTCTTCTTGACCAAGTTTTGATTGGTTTGTTTGCATTTTCGGCCTTAGCTTTCGTAACCTTCTTTTGAAGATGGCTATCGATAAATGGGCCTTTTTTTACTGATCTTGCCATTATCTTACCTCACGCCTTTTTTTCTTTTTGAGATAATGTATCTATTTGATTGCTTGTTAGGTTTTCTAGTTTTTAGACCTTTACATTTTTGGCCCCACGGAGATACAGGATGTCTGTGTCCGTTTGATTTACCTTCACCACCACCGTGCGGGTGATCGATAGGGTTCATCGCAGAACCTCTCGTTTGCGGTCTGATACCCATGTGTCTTGCACGTCCAGCTTTACCGATAGTCACATTTGAGAAATCTTCATTTCCTACTGCGCCTATAGTAGCTATACATTCAGACAATACGTATCTAACTTCAGAACTTGGAAGTCTAAGAATAGTGTATTTATCTTCTCTACCCATTAGCTGAGCGTAGTTACCTGCCGATCTCGCCATTTGAGCGCCTTTGCCCGGTTTTAGCTCGATGCAGTGGATAACGGTACCCACGGGGATGTTTTTTAGTTTCATTGCGTTTCCGGCTACGATGTCTAGGCCGCCTTCAGCTGCCATAACTTTATCGCCTACTTTCATTCCGCTTGGCTGAATGATGTATCTTTTGTCGCCGTCTACATAGTTGATAAGTGCAATTCTACAATTTCTGTACGGATCGTACTCGATTGCAGCTACTACACCTTGAATATCAAATTTATTTCTTTTGAAATCTATAATTCTATATAGTTTTTTAGCGCCAGCTTCTTTATGTCTAGAAGTGATTCTACCTTGGTTGTTTCTACCCGCTTTTGCCGGAAGTTTTACTAGAAGGCTTCTAACTTTCGGTTTTGCCGTAATATCAGAGCTGTCTAGGTTTGACATTGTCCTTCGGCTAGGGGTATATGGTTTATAGGTTTTTATTGCCATCTCTTATCCTTATACCGCTAAGCTTTCTATTCTTGCGCCCTCAGGAAGCTTTACGTAAAACTTCTTGAAAGAGTCTCTTTGGCCGATTACGCCTCTAAATCTTTTTGTTTTACCTTCCATTCTAAGGGAGTTCACTTTTTCAGGAACCAAACCGAAGTACTCTTGGAAAACTTTTTTTAGGCCGTTTTTAGTCATTCTTGGTGAAGTTTGCACGACGATAACGCCTGCTTCTTGAAGACCAAGTGATTTTTCTGTGTAAAGTATTGTTTTTATATCTGTAATATCAGCCATCTTAGCCCTCTTTTACGATTTTGTCATAAGCGTCTTTTTCGATTACGACCGATCTATAAGTGCTTACAAAATATGCGTTTACTTCCGTAAAGTCTATTAGGTAGCAATTTTGAATATTTCTATACGCTAGGTATGACTTTTCGTCAAAATTGTTTGCGATAAGAAGTGCGTCTCTTTGGCCTAGAGCTTTTAGAAATTTAGCAGCTTCTTTAGTTTTTCCGCTCTCAACAGCAAGGCTGTCAACGACGAATAGTTTTCCTGCTTCAGCTTGCTGTGCAAGTGCGCATTTAAGAGCTATTCTTTTTTGTTTTACGTTAATTTTTTGGAAGTAGTTTGTGTAGTTTTTTGGACCCCACGCAACACCACCGCCAACAAATACAGGAGATGTGATAGAACCAGCTCTAGCTCTACCGCCGCCTTTTTGGCTCCATGGTTTTTTACCGCCGCCAGATACGCCGCTTCTAGTTTTTGTATGAGCGTTTGCAGTTCTAATGTTAGAAAGATACGCTTTTACATACAAATATAGGTTATGCGGGTTGATACCTTCATAGCTTGCAGGAAGTTGTAGTTTCCCGCTCTCTTTACAATTTTTGTCTAGTGTTATTGCAAAACTCATTTTACGACCTTCACTTTCCCGAATCCGCCGTTAGCGCCAGGAACACTTCCTTTTACTACCAAAACTCCGGCATTTTTATCGAAGCTAAGAACTTCGCATTTAACGGTAACTGTTTCGTTTCCGTATTGACCAGGCATTTTTTTGCCTCTTTGAACTCTACCCGGCCACTCTCTGTTACCGATAGAACCAACTCTTCTGTGAAATCTTGAACCGTGCGCACCAGGGCCGCCGGCAAAATTCCATCGTTTCATTGCACCTGTAAAACCTCTACCTTTAGTTCTAAAAGTAGCTTTTAGCTCTACGGCCGCCTCTAGGGATGCAGTCTCTTGCTCTCCTACTTCTTTGTTGTCTACTACTAGAGATGCAAACTTGTTGAACTCTTTAGATAGATCGTAAGCTTTTTGCTGACCCTCTATCGCTTTGTTCATAGCTTTACCTCTTGAGTAAGCAACCAAAGATTTACCTTCTGCATTTACTTTTACAACTTTTGCAGGAAGCACCTTTAGAAGAGTTACTGCGTTCGATACTTCGCCGAGCGTTCTGCTCATGCCGATTTTTTCAACCAAAAATTCCATCTTCACTTTTCCTTAGTTAGCCATTGATCTTACTTCGACATCCACTTCAGGAGCAAGGTCAAGTTTCATAAGAGCATCAACCGTATCCGGTGAAGCAGCTATAATATCTATAAGTCTTGCATGAATTCTGATTTCGAATTGCTCTCTTGAGTCTTTGTTGACGTGCGGAGATCTAAGAACAGTATATTTTCTGATTTTTGTTGGAAGCGGGATTGGTCCGATCAGTTCCGAACCAGTTCTTTTTACTGCATCGATTATCGCCGATACAGACTTGTCAAGAACTCTGTTGTCATAAGCTCTAAGCTTGAGTCTCAATTTTTCCATTGCGGTATACCTTAATAAAGAACTTTTAAGCCTTGTGGACTTAAATTTTGAGAGCGCAATTTTACTATAATTAAGGCAAAGAGTCAAGTAAAAACGGGTGTTCTTGAGTATGGCAATATAAAAACTTATCCTTTTTAAAAGGAAAAAAGCTACAATAACCGAAAAACATTAGGTATAAAATTTTGGAAATTTTTGAGCAGCTTTTATCCGAAACCCCCAAGAAATTCTCTTTTTTTGAAAGAAAAGTTTTTTTACCAAGAAATAAAAATATCAATCTTTTCGGCCCGCCGAGTAGCGGAAAAACATCTCTTGCACTTTTGCACGCCACTGAAAAAAAAGAGCCTTTTTTGTATATGGATTTATGTGACTATAGGGTAGAAAAATTTGATAAAGACGGTCTATTTGTTTTTGCGAAAGAGAAAAAATTATCGACTATCGTTCTTGACAACGCAGACGGAGAAGTCATAGAAAACCATACGGATATACAGTTCATAGTAATTTCAAAAACGCCGCTGGACGCAGGTGGATACGAGCAAATTTCTCTAGGCGGGTTGGATTTTGAGGAGTATCTATCTTTTTATGAGAGGGTTTATCACGGCAAGAGAGAGAGCGAGTTTGAAGAGGAGAGGATACCGCACATATTTGCCTCTTTTTTAAAAGACGGCTCAAACCCAAGGCTTGGTGTGGCCAATGAACTCGAAAAAAGAAGGGCGCTAAGCGACATAATCAAAAAAATAGCGACAACAAAAACGGAAGAGGCCATAGCGGTTGAGTTTTTGAGAAAAACTGCGACAAAGCTATCGCTACTTCAAGTATTTACCCTCGTAAAATCCAAAACCAAAATATCCAAAGACTTTTTCTACTCATATACGACAAAGCTCCAAAATAGCGGGGTGTTGTTTTTTGTCGAAAAGCTGCACCAAAAAAACTCATCTAAAAAAATATACTCCTATGACTTTGCCCTCAAAACCGCCGTCGATTTCAAAAAAGATTTTTCCGCCGTTTTTGAAAATATGGTTTTTTTGGAGCTAAACTCAAGGGGGTACGAGATATATTACACCGACGAGGCGGGGTTTTTTGTCCCTGAGCTGGAAAAAGCCGTCGTTGCAAAAGCCTTCGCGATAACGGATGATGAAAAAAAACTAGCAAAGCTCTCCAAAAAAGCATGGGAGCTTGGCATCAGAGAGGTAGAGATAGTGACGGTAAACAAAGAGGATGAAAAAATAGTCGACGGGGTGCGGATACAAAGTCTACCGTTTTGGCAATGGGCGCTTAGTCTATGATACTCTGCGGAATAGACGAGGCTGGACGGGGCCCGCTAGCTGGGCCGTTGTGCTATGCCGGATGTATACTAACGGGCGAAATCAAAGGGCTAAACGACTCCAAAAAACTGACCGAAAAAAAGAGGGAGGCTCT
>JBFWKW010000024.1:0-31634 GCA_050252455.1 Campylobacterales bacterium
ATCATAATATCAACACCGTCTCGCAGCATCTTCTGACGAATATAAAGAGCTTTTGAGAGATGGCTATGGTAAATCCCATCTTTATAGAAAGGCTCAGAGCCGTCAAATATTTCTATTCCAAGCCTCTCTATCATATCTATGCATTTTTGATCGTTAGCGCTTTTTTCAAAGTAACTCATTGAATATATTTTTATCTCGTAGTTTGCTCTAAAATCAGAGTTTGAATATAGCGCTTTCCATAGTGAATAAGCTACTTTAAACGGCGAGTTGTCGACTATTCTATCCCACAAAAATCCTATGATTTTTTTACCATCACTTACGGAGGTTTTGCATTTTGGCAAGCTTGCCCGTTCACACCATGCTCCGTAATACTCAGACGCAGGTCTGTCTATTTCATCGTTAAACATCTTCCAGTCGTCCTGTGTCTGAAAGCTGTTGCCCATTTTGTGGTAGATAAAAAAGTGAACATACATCGCCTCATCGCACTCATCCCTTGCGATATGTTCATAAAAAATATCTTTCCATTTTGGATACAAAGAGACCCATGATGGATGGTTGAAGTATTTTTGCACAAGCCAGAGAGAGTGAAGCGACCAATTGAATGTCGAACGCCTCTCGGTTTTATCAAGAGAAAAGTAAAAATCTTTATCCCAAAGCTTCTCTAAAATAGGAAGCACACTCTCTATCTCGATGCGGCTATTATTGAGATAATCGCTTACGAATTTTGAAAACCCCACACTCCCAACTTCCAAAAGATGCAGCCTCATAGACGAAATTAAAAACCTCTCAAAGGCATATTCTCTAGAGTTTGCCATAGATGCAAAAAATCGAAGCACGATGAGATACACCCGCTCCATATCGGATACACCCTCGGCATAAAGATTTTGGTCTACAAACTGCTCGTAAGCCGTATATCTGGCATCCTCTGGCAAAGAGCAAAGCGCAAAATAATCATATAGATAGATATAGTCACTATCCGGAACATCGCCGTTTGCAATTAAAATATCATATACCTTATCCCTAAGCGCAAGACAAAGCCCAACAAGTTCGGCAGATACCTCTAGGCTTTTCATTTTTGATATTTTTCCAAACATATTGACAAATTCGTTTAATTCATCTTTTGTGGATATATGACTCAGATATACGGCAGACGATTGTATAAACTTTACGCCGTTTTCATTATTGCAGGCATTTGCAAATTCTTGTTTTGGGGCTATATTCACTTAATCATACTCCATTCTAGCGGCTCGCCTTTTTTAATTTCTCTTGACGCTTTTTTACCTATTATCTCGCATAAATATTTCGGATGCAGCCCAAACCCAGGTCGTACGGAGCGGATATTTTGCCCCGTAAACTCCTCGCCCACACCCATATCTTCGGCCACAAAAAGACTTCTGGCAAATTCTCTTGATTTTTTGCTTTTTTCACTAAGTTCGTATGTTGTCTTACCAATAAGCTTTTCGGCATCCCTTACAGCTTTTACCATATCGGCAAACTCGCTAGGCTCTAAAGAAAAAGAACTATCCGCCCCGCCCATCTTTCTATCTAATATAAAGTGCTTTTCAATAACTTCCGCACCGAGAGCCACTGCGGCAACTGGCGCGGCTATACTCATAGAGTGATCGGACAGACCGACTTTACAGCCGAAACGACTTTTCATATCGGCGATAGTTGCTAGATTCATCTCCTCAAGCGGCGCAGGGTAGCTGGATGTACATTTGAGTAGCGTTATGTCGTTGTTTCCGACTTTTTTGCAAGTTGCCACGGCAAGCTCTATATCGGTAAGTTCCGCCACACCCGTGGATATTATCATCGGTCTCCCTTTTGCGGCGGCATATTCGATAAGCGGCGTATCGGTAATCTCAAAAGAGGCTATCTTGTAAGCGTAAGGATTCAGCTCTTCCAAAAAATCAACGGCACTTTTGTCAAACGGAGAGGAAAACACCTCCATCCCAAGAGACCTCGCAAGCAAAAAAAGCTCCTCATGCCACTCCCACGGCGTCATAGCCTCGGCATAAAGCTCATACAGCCCTCGCCCATCCCAAACAGTACCTTGTTTGATGCGAAAATAGTCATTATCACAGTTGAGCGTTATCGTGTCAGGCGTGTATGTTTGCAACTTCACAGCGTCCGCACCGCTTGCCTTCATCGCCTTTATCGTCTCTTTGGCTGTATCTAAAGAGCCGTTATGATTTGCCGAGAGTTCGGCGATTATGAATACGCTAGACAATATTTTCCTCTTTTTTTAGCTCGTATACGGCGACCGTGCCGTCTCTCTCATATTCGCCCACAAAGCAAAAACCGAACCGCTCATAAAGCTTGACCGCCGCCGCATTGCCCATGTAAACATCGGCTCTAACGCTCTTTAGCTCAAGCTTGAATGATATATCGAGCAAAGTCTCAAGCAGCTTTGCCCCGCTCCCTTTCGGCGCATCGGGCGCCTTATATATTCCTATATCGGCTTTTAGTTCTTCAAAATCTATTTTCGAAAGCGATATTACGCCGACACCCTCCACCATCCAGTAGCTTTTTGTTTTGTCACTTTTGAGAGTTTCTATAAATTTTATATGCTCATCCCAAGATATCGGTTCTTTGCAAAACATTCGCACCCTTACGGAGTCATTATTTCGCCAAGATAGCAACTCTTTTCGTTCACTCTCATCGAGGCTCCAAAACGGCTTTATATTGAGGCTGCTTGCATCTAGGTTTAGCATATTGCGAGGAGTTTTGATGTCAAGCGCATAGAGTGCGTCGGCGGCTAGCCCCAATGCGCCGACCTCTTTCATATGTTCTTGTCCCGCAACAGAAGATATCTCTCTGCTCTGGGCGGCACAAAAACTTTGCAAGTATTCAGCTGTTTTATCAAGCGTATCCACTGTTACGACCTTGCAAAATCCGATATTTTCGAGCTTGGCAGCATTTGAAATTTGATTTTGCGCCGTTATTACAGCAACGCTAGGCACACCCATGGACGCAAGCTCTAGCAATGTTTGTCCGGCGGCACTTACGGCAACATCCGCCTTTTGCATGGCATCTCTGACGCCTATTGCATCTGCATTATGCAGTTTGATTATATTGATGTCTTCGCCGAAGGCTTCTTTTGCTTTGGATTCAAAATCAAAATCCAACGGTGCCGAGCCGAGGTTGATAAAAACATTTTGTACACTTTTTTGTATGTCTTTTTTGGCGACATTCCAAAACTCTTTTCTAAGTATGGGCATATCGGCGCAGTTGTGGACAATTCCCTTTGGATAGTTTAGTCTGCAAAAATCGTCAAGCCAGACACAAACTTTGGCTTTTTGAGACGCCCTATCGTATGCATCTATCGCAGCAGTATAAGAGTCTATGACGACAATATCATAACCGTCAAAAGCCGCCCCGTCACGCTCCCAATCGGCCCGCCCTTCTCCTCTACAAAAAAGCTCCGCCGAAAAGCCAAAGGCCGAAAAGCCGTCCAAAATAGCGCCGCAACGAGAAAGATGCCCATACCCGTAGCTACCTCCAGCCTCGGTAAATACGGCGATTCTTAACAAAAAAATGTCCTAAAAATTTGCTCCGCAATCCCCCAATCCTCTAGCGTGTCGATGTCCTGCACCATTCGTCTATCCACCTTGACCGCCACTGAATGTGGAGCAAAAATAGGCAAATTATTCAAAAAGGCGTCCTTGCGCCCAAAATAAAACTGTGCCCCGTCATGATAGGCACCCGGCAAATCCTGACTTCTAGCCGAAAAATGTTCAGGAAAAAACATCTCTACTCCGCCGTTTTCAAGAAGTTTAAAGGAACGAAATATTGGAGCCTCAAACTCTGCAACGCTAAAGCTGTACTCTTTGCCGTCCGTCAAAGCGTCGAAGCCGTCCCCTAAAAGCTTTGGAGTCAAAAATGCCGATGTAGCATATACGCAACAGACAATATCCACATCCATGCCGCCGTTTTCAAGCTCCCTGATTGCATGAGCCACCACGGGGGTTGTACCTGTAAAATCATCGCTCAGCTCTTTTGGTCTCATAAAAGGAACTTCTGCGCCGAAAGATTCAGCAACTTCGGCAATCTCATCATCGTCAGTAGAGACTATTATTTTCTCAAAAAGCCCACTTTGTCTCGCCGCCTCTATTGGATACGCGATTATCGGCTTGCCGCAAAACTCTTTGATGTTTTTTCTAGGTATTCGCTTTGACCCGCCACGGGCAGGAATGACGCATACATTCAACCGATATACTCCACAATGGTTTTAATAACGAATTCCTGGTCGTCGTCGCCAAGCCCGTAAAACATCGGAAGCGATATACACTCATCATAATACTTCATAGCATTTGGCGTATCTTTTGGCTCGTATCCCAGCTTTTTATAGTATGGCTGAGAATTTATAGGTATATAGTGAACTTGCGGGTAGATTTTTTTGGCATTTAGCCGCCCAAATAGCTCCGCCCTACTCATGCCACACGCCGCAAAGTCGATACGAGCAACATACAGGTGATACGCCGAATCAAAGTCAAAACGATAGAGCGGTTTTATATGTTTAACATCTTTAAATGCCTCATCATATCTTGCCGCTATCTCTTTTCGACGGTTCACAAATTTATCTAGTTTTGCAAGCTGTGAAAGCCCTAGTGCGCATTGAAAGTCTGTTATGCGATAGTTAAAACCAAGGTCATGCATCTCATAATACCAAGGGTTTGGCTTGCCGTTAGCGTCAAACGCTTCCGCATTTTCAAAACTTGCCGTATCTCTTGTTATGCCATGACTTCGTAGCATGAGTAGTTTTTTGTATATCGACTCGTCATTCACGGCTATCATACCGCCTTCGCCGGTCGTGATGTGTTTGACCGGATGAAAGGAGAATGTAGAGGCGTCACCGACACTCGCCACACCCGTAGCCCCTAGCGCATGCGCCGCATCTTCGACTATTTTTACCCCATATTTTTCTTTTAGCGTTTTTAGCCCGTTCATATCAACACATCTACCCGTCAAGTGAACGGCAAAAATGGCTTTTATGGAGCCGTCTTTTCTGAGCGCATCCTCGCAAAGATTCAAGTCGATATTGGCGTCATCTGCAACATCTATAAATATAGGTTTTGCGCCTGCATAAAGAATAGAGTTTGAAGTAGCCGTGAAGCTTATTGGGGTTGTCAAAACTTTGTCGTCTGGAGACAAAAGTGAAAGGGCAGATAGATGAAGCGCTGCCGTACCGTTAGATACCGCAACGGCATATTTGCAAGCCATTTTGTCGGCAAACGCTTTTTCAAATTCGGCAACTTTTGGGCCTGTAGTCAGATAATCTCCGCCCAGAACCTCGGCAACGGCCACGATATCATCGTTATCTATCGACTGTCTGCCGTAAGGTATCATGCGCCCTCTATAAGACGCAACATCTCATTGTTGCCAAGCCACCAATCGTTTTTCTCAGAGCTATATTCAAACCCCTCTACTACGCTCTTGCCGATTTCACCCAGAGGATTTTTGGAATAATCCACATCGCTGTCGGTAAATTTGATAGTAGGCTCTATGACAAAATGGTCTTTGAACTCTATAGTTCTATGGCTATCATCTGCCGGGCACATCACTTCGTGGAGTTTTTCACCAGGGCGAATGCCTACGATTTTCATCGGCAGGTTCGGTGCCACGGCAAGAGCTAAGTCCACAACCCTCATAGACGGTATTTTTGGTACAAATATCTCACCCCCCTGCATCCTCTCAAAGCTTTTGAGTACGAATTCCACACCCTCTTCAAGTGTTATCCAAAATCTTGTCATTCTAGCATCGGTAATGGGAATTTCTTTTGCGCCACCCTCAACCAATTTTTTGAAAAAAGGAACGACGGAACCCCTTGAGCCAACGACATTTCCATATCTCACAACGCTAAAAGTAGTTTTTTTGGAGCCTTTTATATTGTTTGCCGCAACAAAGAGCTTATCTGATGCAAGTTTTGTAGCTCCATATAAATTTATCGGATTTGCAGCTTTGTCAGTAGAGAGAGCTACTACTTTTTCAACACCGTTAGCAAGGGCTGCATCTATGACATTTTGAGCGCCGTTTATGTTTGTCTTGATGCACTCCATTGGATTGTACTCGGCGATAGGCACATGCTTTAGAGCTGCTGCATGCACGACGAAATCCACGCCGTCCATCGCTTTTAATAGCCTGTCGCCATCCCTCACATCTCCTATGAAATACCTCATGCAAGGAGCATTGTACTCACTGGCCATCTCAAACTGCTTTAGCTCATCCCTTGAATAAACTATCAATTTTTTGGGTGAGTAGTTTTGCAAAACCGTTTTTATAAACTTTTTACCAAAACTTCCCGTGCCGCCCGTAATTAAAATAGTTTTTCCGTTAAGCATTAGTGTGCCGCTACCTTTGGTAGGGTAATTCCGGTCTGTCCGTGATATTTGCCGCTTCTATCTTTGTAGCTAGTCTCACATGCTTCGTCACCCTCAAGGAAAAGTACTTGCGCTATCCCCTCGTTGGCGTAGATTTTTGCAGGGAGCGGAGTGGTGTTTGATATCTCTATCGTAATATGCCCCTCAAACTCAGGCTCAAAAGGCGTTACATTGACAATGATGCCGCATCTGGCGTATGTGCTTTTGCCAAGACATATAGCAAGCACGTTTCTAGGAATCCTAAAGTACTCTATTGTTCTGGCAAGCGCAAAAGAGTTTGGCGGAACAATACACACATCTCCGACAAAATCAACAACATTGGCACTATCAAAATGTTTCGGATCTACAACCGTGGCATTTATATTTGTAAATATTTTAAATTCGTTAGAAACTCTTATGTCGTAACCATACGAGCTAAGCCCATAACTCACAACCTCTTTGGTAGTAAGCCCCTCAACAAACGGCTCAATCATTTTTTCATCAATAGCCTTTTGTCTAATCCATTTATCTTCTTTTAAACCCATCTAAAACCCGCTAAATTTAATTTTTTACCCATATTTATGCTATTATACGACTAATTACCTAATCCTATGGAGATAAATATGGAATTTGAAAACATAAAAGAGCTGATAAAGATATTCGATAAAAGCTCTGTTACTAAAATAAAAATAGCAAAAGACGACTTTTCAATAGACCTTGAAAAAGCTACTACGGAAGTAGTTGCAGTAGCGGCTACGCCAAAAATAGTTCAACAAGCCCCAAGCATTGTTGCAGCTGCAGACGCAGAAGCACCTGCACAAGCTAGCGCACCGAGAGCGGAACTAAAAGGCGAAATCGTCACATCCCCAATGGTAGGTACATTTTACAAAGCCCCATCCCCAGACTCTGCTCCTTACGCAAAAGTAGGCGAATATGTCAAAAAAGGTCAACCGATGGCAATCATCGAGGCTATGAAAATAATGAACGAGATAGAAGCTGAATTTGATTGTAAAATACTTGAAATCTGTGTAGAAGACGGGCAGCCGGTAGAATACGATATGCCTCTATTTAGAGTGGAAAAGGCGTAATCAGTGGCAAAAAAAGAACTCAAAAGAATACTAGTAGCCAATAGGGGCGAAATAGCACTAAGAGCTATAAGAACAATAAAAGAGATGGGCAAAGTCGCTATCGCGGTTTATTCAACGGCAGACAGAGATGCTTTGTACCTAAAATATGCGGACGCAGCAGTATGTATAGGCGGTGAAAAATCTGCTCAAAGCTACCTAAATATTCCGGCAATTATAGCGGCGGCAGAAGTAACGGAAGCCGATGCAATCTTCCCAGGATATGGCTTTTTGTCCGAGAATGAGCACTTTGTCGAAGTGTGTGAAAAACACGGCATAGCCTTCATCGGACCGTCAACGGCAGTCATGAACCTAATGAGCGACAAATCAAAAGCAAAAGATGTTATGAGAGAAGCCGGAATACCTGTTATCCCTGGCTCAGCCGGCATCATCACAAATATGGAAGATGCGAAAAAAGTAGCAGCGGAGATAGGCTATCCGGTAATTATGAAAGCTTCAGCCGGCGGCGGCGGTAGAGGTATGAGGGTTGTTGAAGACGAAAGCTACCTTGAGAACGCATATCTTGCGGCAAGCTCTGAAGCCGAGAGCGCATTCGGCGACGGCTCAATATATATGGAAAAATATATCAAAAAACCAAGACACATAGAGATGCAAGTGGTTGCCGACAAGTACGGCAATGTAATACACCTTGGCGAGAGAGACTGCTCACTTCAAAGAAGACACCAAAAACTAATAGAAGAGTCGCCGGCGATACTTCTTGACGAAGAGACAAGAAAAAAACTTCACGAAACGGCAGTAAAAGCTACAAAATATATTAAATATGAAAATGCCGGAACATTTGAGTTTTTGGCCGACGAGCAAAAAAACTTCTATTTTATGGAAATGAACACGAGACTCCAAGTCGAACATCCTGTAAGCGAAATGGTTTCAGGCGTTGACATCATAGAGCTTATGATAAAAGTAGCCGAAGGCGAAGAGCTTCCATCGCAAGATAGCATTACCCTCAAAGGCCACTCAATAGAGTGCAGGATAACAGCGGAAGACCCTGTAAAATTCCTTCCAAACCCGGGCAAAATCAAACAATGGATAGCTCCGGGCGGAAGAAACGTAAGGGTTGATAGCCACTGTTACGCAGGCTATATCGTACCTCCTCACTACGATTCACTAATAGGCAAGCTAATAGTATGGGGCGAAGATAGAAATAGAGCCATAGCAAAAATGTCTGAAGCACTAAGAGAATTTGAAGTTGGTGGAATTAAAACAACAATAGATTTCCACAAAAAAATGATGGCAAACCCTGATTTTGTATCAAATAATTACGACACCAAGTATTTGGAAAATTACAAAGGCTAGCCCTCCGGCTAAGCCTTTTTGGAACGGATTTTGTTTTTGATAGACAAAAATACCGCAAAGGGTAGCAAATGAAAATAGGTGAATACAAAGTCACAGATTACGGCACAAAACAACTAAAAAATGAAAAAAAAGCTGAGCAAAACAAAAGCGAAAATATAAGTGCCGCTGCTTCAGAAAACGGCCTAGTAGCAAAAAATGCGGCTTTCGTAAGCGATGTAAAAGCAATAAACGAAACAATGCTAGGAATAGAACTTGCAAATAGCTCTATGCAAAAAATCAGCGGGGATAAAATGGAGGAAGCAATGAATGACCTTAGAAACATTACTGCTTCTTTAAAAGAAATGCTTTCTAAAAGTTTTGCGGCGACAAATGAAAATAAGGACGAATACAGCGTAGACGGACTTAAGGCAAAGCTACAAGGAACAAATCCTTCAAATCTTCATGACTTCGATTATCTAGCCACAAAGGCGGCAAGTCTTTTAGCATAAAGACCGCCCCGCCAAAACAGCGAAAGAGCGGTACTGCCCGGGTTAGTTTGGCAATCTAATTACTTTTACCTTGGCCGATGCTTTCAGCTTTTCAAAATAATCTTTTATTGCATCTTCTTCTTTTTTTGCCGCCATTTTTTCATTAACCTCATTTCTTACACTTTCAAAATCAGGTATGCTAAATTCTTTTTTGTCTTTTATATAAAATGAAATAAATTCATCTTTAATAGGGAGAATTTGGGTAAAAGAGCCGTCTTTTGTATTTTTAAGTATATATACAAGAGATGGATCAAGCGTTTTTGTATCTATCGATATCTCTTCTTTTGCAACAGCTGCTTCATTTGACATTGGCGATGTCATTAGCCTTGCCAATGCATTCTTATCTTTTGATGAATATTGAACTGCCTCTATTTTTGAAGGCGTTGAAAACTCTTGCTTGTTATTTTCATAATATAGCTTTAAATCTTTTTCATCAATAGGGGCAAATTTTTGATATGTAATCTTTTGAAAAAGTCTCTCTCTGGCCATCTTATTCTTAACGTCGGCTTTATATTCGCTATAACTAATCAGCCTGCTACTTAGGGCATCTTGGAACTGTGCTAACGTCATTTTGTTGGAAGCGGCTATTTGCTCTATTCTTCTCTCGACATCAAAATCATCTATTTGAATATTTTGTTTGGAAAGCTCCGCCTCTTCAAGCCTTTGTTCTATCAAAGCCTCTATTGCATCTTTTCTGGATACTTTTTTTTGCTCGCTAAACTTGACTATCTCATACATCGTAACAACTTTGCCGTTTACAGTCAAAGCCACACCGTCCACAACGCCTGCATTCAGCACATATGCCGCAGCTAGAGAGCATAAAAATATTTTTTTCATTAATAGTCCGTAAAAGTTAAATTGCCTCATTTTACTACATTTATCTTTTAACTCTACGGCTATGCAAAGCTTATAAATATTGCCTTTGGTAAACAAATAAAAAATTGGAACACTTTGTGCTTTAATCCTGAAAAATTCAACTAAAGGTTTGAAGATGGGCTTTCGAATCAATACAAACGTAGCCGCAATGAATGCGCACAATTACGGTGTTATGAACAACAGGGAACTTGATAGCGCACTATCAAAATTATCAAGCGGACTTAGAATCAATACTGCTGCAGATGACGCCTCAGGTATGTCTATTGCGGATAGCTTGAAATCTCAGGCAAACGCACTTGGGCAAGCCGTCAGAAATGCGAATGATGCAATCGGTATTATCCAGACTGCAGACAAAGCGATGGATGAGCAAATTAAAATTCTAGATACCATCAAAGTTAAAGCCACGCAGGCTGCACAAGACGGTCAAAGTGCACTTTCTCGTCAAGCACTTCAAAATGACATCGTCAGGCTACTTGAAGAGCTAGATAATATTGCAACGACAACGTCATTTAACGGCATGAGTCTTCTTGCCGGAGCCTTTACCAATAAAGAGTTCCAAATCGGTGCTTATTCAAATCAAACGGTAAGAGCATCAATAGGTGCAACAAGCTCGGATAAAATCGGTTCAGTCAGATATGAAACCACAAGCACTATAAGTGCTGCGGGTATAACGGCTCTAGTATTCTCGAACCCGGATGGAACCCAAACAACGCTTCAAGGCGTCAAAATATCAAATAGTGCCGGAACAGGGCTTGGCGTACTAGCGGAGGCAATCAATAAAGCTTCGGATACAACTGGAGTAAGAGCTAGCTATAGGGTTGTTACAACCGGTTCTGCCGCTGTTGCAGCAGGAGATGTTAGAAATCTAAGAATCAACGGTATCACAATAGGCGATATTTTGGATTTGAGAGAGTCTGATTCCAACGGCAATCTAGTAAACGCCATCAATGCAGTAACACATCAAACAGGTGTTTATGCAAGTGTCGATATTATGGGTAGACTTAATCTTACGTCAACGGACGGCAGAGGTATTAACGTACAAACGGGAAGTGCCGGA
The DNA here is from genome assembly GCA_050252455.1 of Campylobacterales bacterium. Lineage (GTDB taxonomy): Bacteria > Campylobacterota > Campylobacteria > Campylobacterales > UBA6016 > UBA6016. Next base: position 11,258 of record JBFWKW010000024.1, read on the forward strand.
GGTATATATGAATCACCGGGCGTACTAGGCCTACAAATGTCAGGTGCGGCAACGGCACCTCTAAATACAAGCAACTTCGGTAGACTAACGCTCGTTACGTTAAGCTCTAAAGATATCATTGTAGATGATGCAAACAACTATTTGGATGTTAATCTAAATTCTGCGGGTGCTTCAACGGCAATGAACCTAAGAGACGTCAGGGGCAACTTTCTTGCAGCCCAAGGGCTTGCAGCCGGCGCATACGCAAATGCGGCAGAATCAGGTGCGGCATCTGCATACCTTGGCTCCGGCGTAACGACAAGAACCGGCGCGATGATGGTTATGGATATTGCAGAATCCGCGATGAAACTGCTAGACAGAATTAGGGCTGACCTTGGTTCTGCGCAACAACAGCTGATAGTTACTATTAACAACATATCCGTAACCAAGGTATCCGTAACAGCAGCAGAATCACAAATTAGAGACGTGGACTTTGCCGAAGAGTCAGCAAACTTTTCAAAAAGAAATATTCTTGCGCAATCAGGATCGTTTGCAATGGCGCAGGCCAACACAATACAACAAAACGTTCTCAAACTACTACAATAACACTCTTTTTTATTCAGGGGCTGCATAAGACAGCCTCTGTTAATTCAAATAATTACCGTCAAAACAATAATCATAAAATCAAGGCCGCAAATGAATAGCGATATTTACTACAAAAATTTGAATGCGCTAGAAACCGCAAATCCAACACTTTTTTATAAGCTATCAAATCTGTCCGAAAATACGAAATACGACGTAACCCTCTCGCAACAAGACCCTCTAGATATCAATATCATAGAAATATCGAATAAACAAAAGATGTATACCAATCCGGTTGAGGACACATTAAAACAAATTTCTAGTTTTGACGACTATCTAAGATATCCATTTTTGGCTTTTTACGGTTTTGGTAACGGCGTATTTCTAAAGGCTATTTTGCAAAATGAAATACATCAAAAAATAGTAGTCGTAGAGCCGGAACCGGAGATTTTATTTATAGCTTTGCACTTTATGGATTTTAGCGAGGCGATACAAAGCGAAAGACTTGTCTTATTCCTAGAAGAAAATGCCGACTATCCGGCAATAAGATGGTTTATAGGGACAAACAAATTCGGTCAGTTTTTAAAAACCTATAGAATGCACATAATGTCGCCTTACTACAATAAATATCAAAGCAATATAGTACAGATAAATAAAACATTCATAGACGCAATATTGCACTTTATCAAGGCTCACGGAAACGACGCGACGGACTCCCTGGTCGGAATAGATCATTTTTGGCAAAATATACCGAGAATGCTAAAAAACCCATCTTTTTATGAGCTACTCGGCAAAAAGAATGCGCAAACGGCAATAATAGTAGCCACCGGGCCATCACTTACAAAACAACTTCCGCTCTTAAAAGAGATACAAGAACATGTGACAATCATAAGTGTTGATGCCAGTATGCCGATACTTGAAAAATGGGGAATTAAACCGGATATTGTCACATCTCTTGAAAGAGTCAAAGAGACTGCTAAGTTCTTTAAAAATACGAGTAAAAAATTCCAAAAAGATATAGTTTTTCTCTCTTCCGCTTTGCAGCACAAAGAGATATATAAAAATATAAAAGACGGGCAGCTAGTTATCCCAATGCGTCCGTTTGGCTATATGCAAATACTTGGAATAGACGAATACGGCTACATAGGCATAGGAATGAGTAGCGCTAATATGGCTTTTGAACTTGCATTCTTGATGAACTATAAGTCTGTTATTTTTATAGGACAAGATCTTGCATACGGCACCGATGGCAAAAGTCATGCACAAAACCATGTATACGGCGAGGATGAAGTTAAAATAAGAGATGAGGATAGTTTCATAACCTCATACGGCGGGAAAGGGCTAGCCAGAACCAATGATATATGGAGACTATTTTTAGGATTTTTCGTATCGGCAATAGCGGATGCAAAAAAATACTTAGTAGCATACAACTGCACCGAAGGTGGCGTGAGAATAGACGGTACTGTCGAAATACCATTCAAAGAGGCTATTGAAAAAGTTGTCGATAGAAACTTCTATAAAAAGCAAATAGTCCTTGAAAAACCAACTCAAGCGCTATATGCAAAACACATAAAGCATGTTAAAAAAAATATGACGACAATGCTTAAATACGGCAAAGATGCTAAAAAATCAATAGAAAAGCTCTTTTTAGATGTAGCTAAAGAGTGTGAGCGACTTGAAAGCCTCAATAAAACAGGAAAGCTTGAAAAAATAAACTTTGAAAAAGTAAAAAAGCTACTAGAGAGAATAGACGTTCTAAAAGAAATTTCAGCAACAGAGACGTTTAGGAGAATGTTTTGGGATACAACCCAGTCATACATACTTTCTCAAGAACTTGATTTGGCGGTTATAGCCGTCAAACCTTTCAAAACAGAAATTGAGCAAAAAGCTAAAATGATTGAATTCTTGTTTGCGCACAAAGCTTGGCTTTTTATGCTTGCCGGCGGCGTAGATGCGGTATTGGTAGCAATAGAAAAAAATAAAGATTTAATAGAGCAAGAAGTAGAAGCTCTAAAACTGAAAACAAAAAAAGGCTGAAAGGAAAACTCCTCTCAGCCTTTTGAATACTAGTAAATCTAAATACTACTGAAGTAGTCTTAGAACATTTTGTTGAACTGCATTCGCTTGGCTCATAGCATATGAACCAGACTGTGCAAGAATATTTCTTTTTGAGAAGTTAGCAGACTCAGCAGCGAAGTCAACATCTCTAATTTGAGATTCCGCAGCCGCAACGTTAACTTGCGTTACAGAAATATTGTTAATTGTAGATACAAGTTGGTTTTGAGTAGAACCAAGACCCGCTCTAATTCTATCTAGCATTTTCATTGCAGACTCAGCAATATCCATAACCAGCATTGCACCGGCTCTCGTAGTAACGCCAGAACCTAGGTAAGTACCGGCAGCAACAGCGGCAGCTGATTGTTGAGTATTTGCGTATGCACCTATAGCATTACCTTCAGAAGTTTTCCAGTTACCCATAACACTTCTAAGGTTTTGAGTAGTTGATTTTTGGTTTGTTGCAATAGCTGTATTCAGGTTTGTGCTTGAAGAAGAAACAACTATGTCTCTCGCATTCAATGAAGTTAGAGTCAGTCTACCGAAGGTAGTAATACTAGCGCCAGTATTAGCTGCACCGGACATACCGGTAGCAACAATACCTCTACCGTCAACCGAAGTAAGGGAAAGTCTGCCTTGCTCATCTACAGAAGCAACAACGCCTGTTTGAGTAGTAGCGGCATTGATAGCATTTCTAAGTGCACCGTCTGAGTCACCAGCTTTAATACCTGTTAGCGTACCGATTGTAATACCGTTGATAACCATATTACCTGTTTGACCGATAGCAACAGCGCCAGAAGCAGTAGCAACAACTTTATAAGAAGCTTTAACGCCAGTTACATCAGAAACCCTATTAATAGCTTCAGCCAATGCACCAAGACCAGTACCCGCAGTGTTTGATACTTTTGTTGCAGCAATAGTTGTTTTTGAACCGTCTGCATTCGTGAATGTAAGAGTGCCCTCAGCACCGGCAGATTGAATAGTTGCAGATGTTTCAGATCTTACTGCGCCGATTTTTGCAGATGTAGTATCGCCGATTGTTACGTTAACAGTCTCTCTTGAGTAAGCACCGATTTGGAATTGCTTATTTGTAAAGCTACCAGATAGTAGGTTTAGACCGTTATAAGACGTAGTATTTGCAATTGTATCTAGCTCCTCAAGAAGCTTTGTAATGTCGTTTTGGATAGCTTGTCTTGATTGCAAGCTTTGACCGTCAGCGGCAGCTTGTGTTGCTTTTGTTTTAATAGTATCTAGAATTTTGATTTGCTCGTCCATCGCTTTGTCGGCTGTTTGAACCATTGCAATAGCGTCGTTCGCATTTTTAATCGCTTGTCCTAGTGAGTTAGCTTGAGATTTCAAACTGTCCGCAATAACCATGCCCGATGCGTCATCCGCAGCAGTATTGATTCTAAGACCTGAAGATAGTCTTGATAGAGAGCTATCAAGATCTCTATTGTTCATTGTCGCATTTGTATGCGCATTCATCGCAGCGATGTTGGTATTAATTCTGAAACCCATCTTAAATCCTTTTGTTTGATGTTCGGCATCCTTGCCTTGACAAATACAATATCGAACTTTTTCTAAAACAATTTAATTTTTTTTGAGTAGAATTTTTCCCTTTTAAAAAAGCTAATAAATTAAGGTATTAATATTTGAAAAATTTGATAATTGTCGAATCACCGGCAAAAGCAAAAACGCTAAAAGGCTTCCTAGGCAAAGAATATGCCGTGGTTGCGAGCAAGGGACACATAAGAGATTTGCCAAAAAATAACTTCGGCATAAAAATAGACGGCGGCTCTTTTACTCCAGACTATAGCGTCACCGATGATCACAAGGCAATTGCAGCAGAGCTAAAAAAGCTATCCAAAGAGGCCGAAACCGTATATCTAGCGACGGACGAGGATAGGGAGGGTGAAGCTATAGCTTATCATATAGCCAAGGTTATAGGCAAAGACGAGACGAAACTTCCTAGGATAGTTTTTCATGAGATAACAAAAAATGCAATTCTAAAAGCTCTAGAGAGCCCTAGAAAACTAAATATGGATATGGTAAACGCTCAACAAGCCAGAAGACTTCTCGATAGAATAGTCGGGTACAAGCTATCTCCGCTTATAGCCTCAAAAATACAAAAAGGGCTTAGTGCAGGCAGGGTGCAGTCGGCATCTCTAAAAATAGTAGTCGATAGAGAAAGAGAGATAAGAGCTTTTATCCCCGTCGAATACTACGATATAAAGGCGTTGTTCGATAAAAAAATAGAGGCCGCGCTATTTGAGGCTTTTGGTGAAAAAATCGATAAACTAACTGTAAAAACCAAAAAAGAGGCCGACAAAATAGTGGCCGCAGCCAACGGTGAAAGCTTTGCGGTATCCAAAATAGAGACGAAGAAAAAAGTCTCCGCATCACCTGCCCCGTTTATGACCTCTACATTACAGCAAGCCGCTTCCTCGCAGCTCGGATTTTCGCCGAAAAAAACAATGATGGTTGCACAAAAGCTATACGAAGGCGTTGAAACGCACAAAGGGACAAGCGGCGTCATCACATATATGAGAACGGACAGTCTAAACATAGCAAAAGAAGCACAGGAGACGGCAAGGGAGCTAATAGGCAAACTATACGGCGACAAATATCTACCGAAGTCCCCAAAAGTCTATAAAACAAAATCGCAAGGGGCACAAGAGGCGCACGAAGCCATCCGTCCGACGATGATAGAGCTTACACCCGCGGATGCAAAAAGATATTTAAAAGCCGACGAGCTGAAGCTGTATACACTCATATACAATAGATTCATGGCTTCCCAAATGAAAGATGCGGAGTTTGAGAGTCAAAATATTTTCATATCTTCAAAAAGCCTTGTATTTAAAGCAAGCGGTTCAAAACTTATATTTGACGGGTTTTACAAAGCCCTTGGAAGCGAAGACAAAGACAAACTACTTCCGGACGTAGCTCAAAATGAAGCCCTTAAACTACAAAAAATAACGGCTGACCAAAAATTTACAGAGCCACCGTCAAGATATTCGGAGGCAGGGCTCGTCAAACAGCTCGAATCGCTAGGCATAGGAAGGCCGAGTACGTATGCGCCGACCATATCCACACTAGACGACAGGGGCTATATCAATATAGAAAATAAGCAGATAGTGCCTGAAGAGGTGGCATTCAAGGTTATAGACGTGCTAGAAAAACATTTTGAAGAGATAGTCGATAGCGGTTTTACCGCCAAAATGGAAGAGGAACTAGACAAGGTCGAAGAAGAGAAAAAAGACTGGCAAAAGCTTTTGGCCGAGTTTTACGAAGGGTTTATAAAAAAAATAGAATCCGGCAAAAAAACGATAGAGAGTCAAAAAATAGCAGTGCCTATAGACGAAGATTGCCCTCAGTGCGGAGCGCCGCTTGTTAGAAGAGCCGGGAGATTCGGCGAATTCATATCTTGCTCTACATACCCAAAATGCAAATATACTAGAAATATCAAAAAAGAGGGCGAGGAAGAAAAACCTCGTTCAATAGAGACCGATATCGATTGCGATAAATGCGGATCAAAAATGGTCATCAAGTCATCAAGAAGAGGTGACTTTTTGGCTTGTTCCGCATATCCTAAATGCAAAAATACAAAACCGCTCAAAGAGCCTAAGGCCGCTGCCGTACCGTGTCCGCTATGCGGAGGGAAAGTGCTTGAGAGAAGCTCAAAGAGAGGTAAGTTCTTTGGTTGTGAAAACTATCCTAAATGCAAATTTATTTCAAAATACGAACCTTCAACGGTCAAGTGCGAAAAGTGCGGCGGGGTAACGGCACACAAGCAGTTAAAAACAAAAGAGTACTATGAATGCCTAGACGCCGAATGTAAACACAAAACAGAAGTGAAGGACGCGGCATCAAAATAGGTATTCTATCCGACACGCATCGCAAAGCCGGACGGGCAAAAAAGATAATTGACCTTCTGGCCTCCGTCGGCTGTGAGTATATAATACACGCCGGAGACATCGTCGAGGAGATGGTGCTAAAAGAGCTAAAAAAAAGCGGGCTCCCTTTTACTGCGGTATTCGGCAATAACGATAAGCATCTTAGGGATGTCAGAGACGAATACTCTCTTGTGTATGAGCCTTCATATTTTGAGCTAGGCGGCCTTCGTTTTAAACTAATGCACATTCCGATATATCTAAATCCTGATGCGGATGTTGTGATATTCGGACATACGCATAAAAAATATATAAATTTTACGGGCAAAACACTATTTTTGAACCCGGGTGAGGCATGCGCAAGAAACAAGGATTTGTCGGAGTGCCTGACGCTTAATATAACTGAAAATAAATTTGTAGTTACTTACTACTATAGAAAAATAAAAACAGACGTATGGAATACGCACGAAACGGAGTTTACAAGATGAACAAACAAATACTTTTATGCGCAATATCAAATGTTCAAAGCGGCAACTGCGCCGAAGATTGCGCCTTCTGCGCCCAGAGTGCTAGATATAAGACAGGGGTGGAGGCTTTTAAATTCAAAGAGCCGTCAATCGTCGTAGAAGAAGCTAAAAAAGCGAGAAATGCGGGGGCAATAGGATTTTGTCTTGTAACAAGCGGATTTGGACTGGATAGCAAAAAAACAGAGTATCTTGCTTCTTTGGCACACAGGATTAAAAAAGAGGTAGATGGGCTTTTTCTTATATCATCCGCTGGGATAGCCGACAAAGACGCTTTAAGCGCCCTTAAAAGCGCGGGAATCGATAGCTACAACCACAACCTGGAGACATCAAAAGAATTTTACCCATCCATATGCACGACGCACTCTTGGGATGAGAGATATGCGACTTGTGAAAATGCAAAAAGTGCAGGGCTTATGCTCTGTACCGGCGGAATATTCGGGCTTGGAGAGAGCGAAGCCGACAGAGACTCGCTGCTCGCCTCGCTAAAATCGCTAAATCCAATGAGCAGTCCGCTCAACTTCTATCATCCAAATCCTGCGCTTCCGATAAAGAAAAGCAATATAAATGCAGACGAAGCTCTATTAGTCATCAAAAAAGCGAAAAAAGAGCTTGAAAATACCGTAATTATGGTAGCCGGCGGGAGAGAATACACTTTTGGCGATAGACAGATAGAAATATTTGAGGCGGGGTGCGATTCTATTATTGTAGGGGATTACCTAACCACTTGCGGGCAAGAGCCGACAAGCGATTATGAGCTTATTAAAAAAGCGGGGCTGGAGCCGCTACGAGAGTGTCCATTTCATTAAACGGTACGCTTTGAAGAAGCAAAGCCCCTTCAAGCTACGCTAGGCGCTATGCCACTGAAGCTAGCCGCACATAAAGCGGCAGAAAATTTATATGACTCAGTTTAGATTACACATTAAATCTAAAGTGCATAATATCGCCGTCTTGAACGACGTATTCTTTGCCCTCTAGTCTCATTTTTCCTTTCTCTTTTGCCCCTTGTTCGCCGCCGTTGGCTACGAAATCCTCGTAAGCTATCACTTCGGCGCGGATAAACCCTTTTTCAAAGTCGTTGTGAATAACACTAGCGGCTTTTGGGGCTTTCCACCCTTTTTCGATAGTCCAAGCCCTTACTTCTTTGACACCTGCGGTAAAGTAGCTGATAAGACCTAGCTTGTGAAACCCTTTGCGGATGATTTGGTCAAGCCCGGACTCTTCAACGCCAAGGCCTTCTAGCATCTCAAGCCTCTCTTCATCGGATAGTCCAACGAGCTCTTCTTCAATTTTTGCGCATATTTTGATAACGTCGGCACCCTTCTGTTCGGCAAATTTTAGTAGCGCTTCATAGTGGACATTCGTCCCCGCCAGAGCGTCCTCATCGACATTTGCAGCGTACATTATCTCTTTTGCGGTAATTAGTCTAAGCTCACGGCTTAGCTCAGCAAAAGCCTCGTTATCTTTGTCAGGAAAGCTAATAGCTAGATTGCCTGCGTTCATATGCTCCAACAGCTTTTTGGCTTCTACCAGCATAGCCGCCGCACTTTTGTCTGTTTTTGTCTGTTTTTCTAGTCTCTCTATTCTTTTCTCAAGGCTTTGAATATCGGCAAGCAAAAGCTCTGTTTCGATGATTTCAATATCCCTTAACGGGTCTACTGAATTTTCAACATGCGTTATGTTGCCGTCTTCAAAACATCTAACGACATGGAGGACAACCCCGACATCTTTGATGTGTCCCAAAAATTGATTTCCAAGCCCTTCGCCCTTACTCGCACCTTTTACGAGCCCTGCAATGTCAACAAAATCTACGGTTGAGTGTTGTATTCTCTCCGGATTTACTATTTTTGCGAGAGCCTCAAGTCTTTTGTCCGGTACCGGAACTATTGCCTTATTTGGCTCAATAGTACAAAACGGATAGTTTGCCGCCTCTGCATTTTGCGCCTTTGTCAGCGCATTAAAAGTTGTTGATTTTCCTACGTTCGGCAGACCTACCAGCCCTACTCCAAGTCCCATTATTTACCTTCACATTTTTTTAAAAATTCTACCATTGTTCGCACGGGCGTACCGCTTGCACCGTGAGGATTGTAATCCCATGTTTTTTCCACATACGCCGGCCCTGCTATATCAAGATGCGCCCATTTTTGTTTGTTTTCGTCATAAACAAACTCGTCAAGGAACATCGCAGCCGTAATTGCTCCACCGTATCTTGAGCTTGAGCAGTTTGATATGTCCGCTATTTCACTCTTTATAAGCTTTCTTAAGTGTTTATTGAAAGGGAGCGGCGCCATCAAATCACCTGCATCCTCGGCAGCCGTGAGGAGTAGTTTTTTTAGCTTTTCACTGTGCCCCATAACGCCCGTCGTGTATTCGCCGACCGCAACTACGCAAGCCCCTGTAAGAGTTGCCATATCTACCATATAATCAAACGGCTTGCCTGATTTTTTGAAATAATCCTGCGCATAGCAAAGCACGTCGGCAAGGACTAGTCGCCCCTCGGCATCCGTGTTTCTTATCTCTATAGTTTTTTTGTTTTTAGCTCTCAAAATATCATCAGGCTTGTATGCGTTGCCGCCTATCATATTTTCGCAAAGCCCCAAAAAGCCGTGTATTTCTACGTTCAAGTTTAATTTTGCAGCAGCTTGCATAATCCCGATTGTTGCGCATGCTCCGGCTTTGTCGGCTTTCATCGTTACCATATAGTCCGATGGCTTTAGGCTAAGGCCGCCGCTATCATACGTAAGCCCCTTACCTATAAGAACGACCCTCTTTGTCGGAGTTAGACCTTTTGGCTTGTAGCTCATATGCACAAGTCTAGGAGGATGGGCAGAGGCTCTTGCTACAGACAAAAACGCCCCCATCTCCTCTGTTTTCAAAAACTTTTCGTCATATACTTTGCATTCAAAACCGCACTCTTTTGCAACTTTTTCGGCAATAGTCGCAACTTGTATCGGAGTAGCGTCGTCCGGAGCGGAATTGACTATATCCCTTACAAAGTTTACGCTAGATGCAACGGTGAGCGTATTATCTATAATATCACACAGTTTTTGCTCTGAGAGTGTGGATTTCTTAGGTAGCGTCGAGGCTATATAAACCGTTTTTAGAAGCGACTCTTTTTTCTCGCTTTTATACCAGTCAAACGAATATGCTCCGAGCATAAATCCTTCCGCAAAAGCCGAGCAAAACAGCTGCGTATCGGAATTAGCCTCTACTTTTACGCTTTTAAATGAAAAGTTTTTAAGGGCGTTATACGCTTTTGCGGCGCCGACTTTAATCTCTTCGGCATCGAACTCTTTTAGCTTTAAATATAGTTTTTTAGACCCGCTTACATAAAAGCAGTCACAACCGTCTTTAAAAAATCCAGACTCCTCAAGAGCCTCGATATCCAAATCCCCGACAAATTTTTTGATTGACGGTTTTTTCTCCAAAAATACTATTTGAACATCCGCTTTTACGGAGGCTATATCTTTATTTTTAAATGTTATTTTCATTGTTTTCTACCCTCGGAAGTTTTTGTTTTGGCCTAGAAGCCCTGTTGACGTAATAGTAAAAAGTTCCCAAAATAACCGCCGCAAAAGGTATCGCAAAGTACCAATGGGCTTTTACATACTTAATCGCGTGCAAAATTATCTCGCCCAAAAAGTATGTAAGGACGATAGTTATGGCCGCCCATATAAAAGCGCTTATTAGATTTATGAAAGCGAATTTTCTCTTATCGTATCTCGTGGTTCCTATCGCCATAGGGATAATAGTACGAAGACCGTAGAGATATCGCTGTATGAATATTATAGGCCAGCCGTATTTTTTTAGTAGCAAGTGGGCAAGTGCCACTTTTCGTCGGTGTGATTTGAAATAATTGAGCGTATATTTTTTGTTATATCGACCCACATAAAACCAAATCTGATCCCCCACAAAACCGCCGACACCGGCAACAAATATAGCCAAAAAGAGATTCATGTGTCCGGTATGAGTCAATAAGCCGGCCATTACGAGACCTAGCTCGCCTTCCATCATACTCCACACAAAAAGAATCGGGTAGCCGTACTCCGTTAGGAGTTTTATGAGGGTCTCTTCCATGTGCCGCCTATACCGTCAAAATCGAATAGACTTCTGTTATCTCTTCCAGCTTGCCTCTACCCGGTAAAAATCCAAGCTCAACCACAAAACAAGCTTCCACGCATTTCCCGCCGGCTTTATTTATTAGATTTGCAGCGGCAACGGCAGTACCGCCGGTAGCTATCAAGTCGTCTACAAGCAACACCCTAGCGTTTTCCACATCCCTAAATGCGTCAAGGTGTATCTGCACCTCATCCGTGCCGTACTCAAGGGTATATTTTTCGCTTACGACGGTACTAGGCAACTTGCCAGGTTTTCTAATAGGCACAAACCCAAGGCCGAGAGATGCGGCAAGGGCAGAGCCGAATATAAAACCACGGCTTTCTATTCCGGCTATAAAATCAAGATTATAATCTTTGTATCTCTCGTGAAAGTGACTCATAAGCATCGAATACGCTTCATGATTATTTAAAAGCGTCGTAATGTCTTTGAACATTATTCCTGGTTTTGGAAAGTCTGGTACATCTCGTATCGAAGATACAATAATACTTTTTTCCAGCTCGCCGAGCGTTTTCATGTGGACACCTCGTTTGATTAAATTAGCGCTTCTATCTTATTTTCAAGCTCTTTGATTCTGCTTTTTAGCCTATCGTTTTCGAGCCTAAACTGACCGTTTCGCCCCTTGATAGCTTTGACATCGTTTCTTAGTTTGTTTAGCTCTTCGTTTAGAATATCTATATCTCCAAGGCTTCTTTGGAGCTGAAGTTGATATTTGCGAATTAGATTTTCCGCTTCTTCAAGCGTTGTTTTAGTAGCTCCGGTAGAGTTTTTTTCCCTCTCGGATATGTTTTTGTAGTAATACATCTTAAACGCCAAAAACCCGATAAGCAGTAAATTTGCGCTTAAAAGTAGCCAATCAAACATTACTTTTCAACTCTTATCAAAATTTTGCGATTCGCTCGGCATGTCTGCCGCCCTCAAATTCGCCCCCTAACCATGCAGCCACTATAGACTCGACTACACCAAAACCGATAGCTCTCTCTCCCATGCAAAGCACATTTGCGTCATTGTGCCCCCTCGCAGCCGCAGCGGTATATGCATCGTGGCAAAGGGCAGCTCTTATCCCTTTATGTCTGTTTGCCGCCATAGACATCCCTATTCCGCTACCGCAGATAAGCACACCTTTAGAGCCTTCGTTTGCAAGTACCGCCTCGCAAAGCTTATTCGCGTAGTCAGGATAATCTACTCTCTCTTCGGTGCAACCAAGGTCGACGACCTCTATTCCCTTTTCTTCCAATAGTTGTTTCGTATATGCTCTCAAAATCTTTCCCGCATGATCGCTAGCTATAAAATATTTCAAAAGTTCCCTCTTTTTTTGCTATTTTTGTTTGATTTTAACCAAAAATGGTTTTAAACACCGAGCTATCTAGTGACATTCGCATCCGTGGCATTTTCATCTACCACGTCGGTTACCGAACCGGGTCTAAAAAAATCACGCTTCGAATCGGGCCTTCTTAGAAGTACCGCCTCATTATATTTTGCAAATACCGGAGCCGACACTACGCCTCCCGTCATTTTCCCAGGTAGCGGCCTATTGTCGTCATTGCCAAACCATACTAAAGTCTGCACCGAAGGGGTAAATCCGCAAAACCACGCATCACGGTAGTCATTTGTCGTACCTGTTTTTCCGGCAACTTCCGTACCGGGAGTAACCGCCCTAGTTCCGGTACCTCTAGTAACTACGTCTTTCATCATATCTATAACCTGATATACGTGCTCAGGAGCGGCGATTGACTCTTTTTTGGATTCAAATACGACGGTTTGCCCGTTTCTTGTTTTTATACTTTTGACAAGCCTTTGCGATACTTTTGTCCCGTAGTTTGAAAGGATGGTGTATATCTCGCTAAATTCAAACGGGGATAGCGTATAACTTCCGAGCGCCACCGAAAGGTCGGCTTTCACTCCGGCAAAACCGAATCTAACAAGCTCTTTTTTGACGCTATCCATCCCGACTTTTTCAACCAAATCTATCGTGGCTAGATTTTTAGAGTGAACAAGCGCTTCCCTCATCGTTATCTCGCCCTCATTTTTGTGGTCGTAGTTTTGAGGGCTCCAGACTTTTCCGCCGAACGTATATGTTTTAGGGGCATCGGACAGGAGGCTGTCAGGCATAAAATTGCCGCTTTCGACTCCGACAAGATATATAAAAGGCTTGAAGCTAGAACCGGCTTGTCTTTTTGCCTGCATTATTCTGTTAAATGGACTTTTATAAAAATCAACGCCGCCGGATAGAGCAAGAACGTCCCCGGTTGATTGCTCCACGGAGATTAGCGCCCCGTTAAATGACGCCATATTCGTTTTTGCGCCGTAAGATTTTACAGCTTCATTGTATTGCGCTCTCAAAGCGGCATCGGCAGCCTCTTGAAGAGCCAAATCAATAGTCAAATCTATTCTATATCCGCCGCTTTTTATATCCGGATATTGCGCCGACAAAAGCCTAACCGCAGCATCAACCGCATAAGGGGCTTTGTTGTAGTTGATAGGCTCGTCATAGACTTTTGGTTGCTCAGATATTGCCGCCTGATAAGTAGCGTCATCTATCCAGCCCAGATACCTCATCCTATTGATGACGGTATTTGAACGCTGATTTGCCCCTTCAAAGTTTTTTACCGGGTCAAAAAAGCTAGGAGCCTTCGGAAGACCTACAAGTATAGCCGCCTCTTTAAGCGTTAGCTCGTTTAGGTTTTTGCGAAAGTATCCCCACGCCGCAGTCTTAACCCCATAATATCCGTGACCGAAATAAATCTGATTTAGATATCTCTCAAGAATCTGCTGCTTTGTAAGTTTCTCTTCAATTTTAAAGGCTATGAGAGCCTCTTTGACTTTTCTGCTAACGGTCTTTTCACTACTAAGAAGCGTAGTTTTAATAAGCTGTTGGGTTATTGTACTCGCACCCTCCACCGCCTTTCCGGCTATGATGTCTTTGACTATTGCCCTAAGTATCGCCTCAAAGCTAATCCCTTTGTGTTCAAAAAAAGCCGTATCTTCTGTTGCAATCAAAGCCTCTATTAGAAGGTTTGGCATCTCTTCATACGCCGCATACACCCTATTCTCGGCATCAAAAACATTGGCTATAAGCTTGCCGTGAGCGTCAAATACCTGCGTCGTTAGAGGAGGATTATAGTTTATCAACTTGTCCAAATCATAATTAAAAGAGCGGTAAAAATATATAAGCAAAAAAGTAAGCAGCGTAGTGGCCAAAATGGCAATAGCCGCAATATATCTCATCATTTTCTAAATTCCCTATCTTTAAAATCCGCATTCATTAGCCGCTTGGTATATTCGCTTTGCGGGTTTGAAAATATAGCCTCAGACTGCCCAAATTCAATCTGTTTGCCGTCTTTGATAACCATAATATGCTCGCAAAGCTCTCTTGCTAGCCTAAGCTCATGCGTCACAAAAATCAGGTAAAACCCAAGTTTTTCCATAAGCCCTTTAATGAGCAAAATTATCTCGCCCTTCGCATCCGCATCAAGCGCAGTCGTAGGCTCATCCATCAGGAGAAGTTTTGGATTTTGCGCAAGCGAAAGCGCAATTATAACCCTTTGTAGCTGACCGCCGCTAAGCTCTGACGGAAATCTTTCCATGACCTCTTTATTTAGTCCTGTTTGAGCCAAAAGCTCGGCAACCCTCGCCTTGTCGACACCCCAAAACTGCTTTTTTATTTTGCTCATCGGAGAGAGTGCGGTAAAAGGATTTTGCGGAACAAACGCAATACTTTCGCCTCTTTTTAGCTCTATTGCTCCGCAAACAGATACCTCTTTTTGCAGCTCTTTTGGCAGTACATCCATTATAGCCTTGAGGGTAAGCGATTTTCCGCTACCGCTCTCGCCGACTATCGCCAAAGAGCTTTGGACATCAAACGATATATCTACGAGTTTTTTTTCACTATTGCCGACTGTAATTTTTTCAAAAGCTATCAAGCATGAGCCTTTATAAAATCAAGCGTTTTTACCAATTCTCTCTCTTTTTCACCCAGTCTGGCTATCAACCTAATAGATGGGGTCTTTACGGTCGGGGGTCTTATAAAACCGGTAATTATCCCTTTTTTGGCAAGCCCGGAATGGATTTTTTCGGCATTTTTTGTCTCTATCATTATTATAGGGGTTAAAAACTTTTTGCCGAGTATATCGCCGCAAACAGCGAGCCTTTTGTCAAGCTTTTTACGAAGCGTCTCACCGTTTTTTGCTATTTTTTTGATTCGCTCGTTTGCAAGCTCAGCGTCTATCGGGGAAAGCGCCGTGGAATATATGACGGACTTTGCGCGGTTGACAAGAAAAGAAATTATCTCTTTTTTCGCAAGTATATACGCCCCATAACTCCCTATCGCTTTTGAGAGCGTACCCATTTTGATGTGTCTCGGCTGCGGCGATATGCCGTAATAATCGTATATGCCGCCAAGATGCGCCCCTATCACGCCGTGCCCGTGAGCCTCATCTATCACAAGATACGCACCGTATTTGTCGGCAAGCTCGATAATGCCCAGCGGCAATATGTCACCTATCATCGAATACACCGACTCCACAAACACAAACACTCTGTCCGCTTTTGCGTTTTTGAGCCTCTCTTCCAAATCTTGTGCGTCACTATGTGCAAATAGTTCATGTTTTGCTTTTGACAGCTCAAGGGCGGCTATTCCACTAGCGTGATACTCTTCATCCATAAGTATTAGGTCGTTATGCCCTGGCAAGGCCGACACAAGGGCGGTATTGGCAAGAAATCCGCTGCCGACGATTAGCGCATCTTCAAAGCCGTATATTTTTTTAAGGGTGTTTTCTAATTTTTTGTGGGAATTTTGATAGCCGTAAACTAACTGCGAAGCGGATGGAGCATACACTCCCTCTTTTTTGACGGCATTTACCGCCCTCTCAAAGCTTTTTTCGTCTTTTTTGAATCCCAGATAATCGTTTGAGGCGAAGTCTACGGCATTTTTTGACAAAAATCTTTTGCTTCGTAGCCTCCCTTTTTTTGATAAAGCGTCAAGTGACTTTTGAAATTCATTCATTGGATAAAAAAGGTAGTAGTTTTTCTATTGTTAGTCCCATGGCACAAGACTCCAAGCCTCGCTGGCTTACGATATACTCTTTGCAAAACCCCTCGACCATACAGCCGCCCGCCTTGCCGTCCCATTCGTTTGAGGCTAGATAGCTATCAAGCGCGATTTTGTCAAACTCTTTAAAAAAATACTCCGTGATTGAAAGATCTATGAAAGTAATAGTTTTAGAGGCGTAAGCCGTGCAGGTAACGATGCCTACGGATTTACCGCTTTGCTTTAGAAGTATCTGCTTTGCATCATCTACATCTTTTGGTTTTCTCAGTATCTCACCGCCGGCCGTCACGACAGTATCTGCACACAAAAGCGGCACATCTAGTCCGTACTCTTTTTTTGCCCATTCAAGCTTGCCCATTGTTGCCTTGTAGACAAACTCTTTTGGAGTTGCGGCATCGACCTTCTCCTCGTCAAAGCCGCAATCTATTTGCGAAAACTCTACGCCAAAATCCTCTAGTATTTTTGCCCTGGTCACAGAGGATGAGGCGAGGCGAAGCACTAGTATCCCCTCAGCACGACACCGAGCATTAGGGCTATAAGACCCAAAAAGATATTAGATGGTATTAGTATTTTAGAAAGCGGGGCTAAATATTTTGCGGCAATATCGAGCTCCCCGTCGTTAAAAAACTTTTTTGCTTTAACGAATCGATAATATATAACGCCGTAAATTATCGCCATAACCGTCCAGATTTGCGTTTTCACATGCACAAGAACATACAAATCCGGCACGCTTTTAAACCCAAGGCCTAGCATCATAACGATACCGGTAAGCCCCAAAATAACAATAGACGGCGATATCATCAAAAAAAATCTATTCAGTACGCCGATGACAAACTCCAGCCTCTGCGCTTTCTCGTCGATAATAGAAAGAGACGGGTGAACCGCCAAACGGACAGCTATCATTCCGCCAACCCAAATCACCGCCGCGAAAACATGTAAAAAAACAATAATTCTTGCATACTCGGCAAAAAAAGCGCTCATCCTATGCTCCTAGCCTATTTTTGACGAACCCTAGCGCTGCGGCTTTTAGCTCGTCTTTTTTGCTAACGTCTTTTGCGCTGCCGCTTGCGAAGTCTGGCCTGCCGCCGCCTTTGCCGTCAGCCGCCGCAAGAGCGGTTTTGAGCCACTCACCCGCATTAACATCTACCCCTTTTGTACCGCATACGGCAGATATTTTGTCGTCGCCGACTTCAAGAAGCATTACCGCCGCTTTTTCATATTTGTTTTTTAGCTCATCCACAAGAGCTTTTGCGTCCACGCCGTCCACGAAGTCGCACACAACTTTTGCGCCGTTCATATCCAAAGCTTCAAGCTCAGTTTTGCTGCCGCTTTGCGCTTTGGCAAGTTTTTCTTTTAGCTCTTTTATCTCGGCTCTTAGTCTTGCAACACCGGCCTTTAGGTCCTTGTTTTTTAGCTCACCCTCAAGCTCGCCCACGACTGCCCTAAAGCTTTTTGCATACTCTACCGCAGCTAGACCAGCAACGCCCTCTATTCTTCGCACGCCCGCAGATACTCCGCTCTCTTTTACTATATAGAAGCTTCCTATCTCACCCGTTGAGCACGTATGCGTACCGCCGCAAAGCTCTACAGATGCGTCGCCGAAGCTAACCACTCGCACTTTATCGCCGTATTTTTCGCCAAATAGCGCCATTGCACCGCTGTTTTTTGCAGACTCTACGTCCATAACCTCTGTTTTGCCGCTTATATTTCTAGCGATTAGAGCGTTCACTTTTGCCTCAACTTCGGCTATCTGCTCGTCACTCATCGCTTTTGGAGCGGTAAAGTCAAATCTCAGTCGTTTATCGTCCACATCACTACCCGCTTGCGTAACGGTGTTGCCTAGCACTTCTCTTAGCACGGCATGAAGCAGGTGTGTACAAGAGTGGTGTTTTGCACTCTCGCTTCTTGCATTTGATACGACTGCCCTTACGGTGTCGCCAACTGAGATTTTGCTTGTTACGTTTACTTTTGAGAGGTTAAGGTCAAAAAACTTTCTCGTATCAAGTACAGCAGCTTTGCCTGCCAACTCGCCCACATCGCCGGCCTGACCGCCGCTTGCCGCGTAAAAAGGAGTGTTATCTAGCATCACCCAACCCTCACCCGTAAGAGAGCTAGCCGCTTTAAAATCAGCGTCAAGGAGTGCAAGCACTTTCGCGTCCGCTTCAAGCTTATCGTAGCCTACAAACTCATTTTTGCCGAATTTCTCTAGTAGTTCTTTGAAGTCGCCTTCGTTTGCGGCGTCCCCGCTCCCTTTCCAAGCAGCTTTTGCCCTCTCTCTTTGCTCTTTCATCTTTGCGTCAAAACCGTCGTTATCAAGCCCGATATTTCGCTCTCTTAGCATATCCTCGGTCAAATCAAGCGGGAAGCCGAATGTATCGTATAGCTTGAACGCCGTCTCGCCGCTAAAGATTTTTGGATTCATCGCCATCTCTTTTTCAAACAGCTCCATACCCGCAAACAGCGTAGAGAAAAATCTCTCTTCTTCGGCTTTTATACTCTCTTTGACATACTCCGCTTTCTCGGCTAAGTATGGGTATCCATGACCCATCAGCGCAACAAGAGCGTCGTAAAGCGCATACAAAAACGGCTCTTTAAGACCTAGCTTGTAGCCGTGTCTTACGGCACGTCTAAGGATTCTTCGTAGGACATACCCACGACCTTCTTTGTCAAATGTCACCCCTTGCGCTACAAGGAAGCTTACCGCTCTTAGGTGGTCTGCTATAACGCGATAACTAGCGCCCGATGCATATTCGTATTTTTTGCCCACTTTTGCTTCAATGGCGTTGATTAGCGGCATAAATAGCGAGCTGTCGTAGTTTGAGAATTTGCCCTCTTTGATGGCCGTGATACGCTCTAGCCCCATCCCCGTGTCGATTGACGGTTTTGGCAGAGGTATCATCGTACCGTCTTCAAACCTTTGGTACTGCATAAATACAAGGTTCCAAATCTCCAAAAATCTATCGCCCTCGCCGCCGAAGTAATCCTCAGGAGAGTTGAAATGCTCCGCACCCTGGTCAAAGTGAATTTCGGAACAAGGTCCGCAAGGCCCCGTGTCACCCATCTGCCAGAAGTTGTCCTTATCGCCCATCTTGACGATTCTATCTTTTGGAACATACTTTTCCCAGATTGCGCCCGCTTCGTCGTCGCTCTCGTGGATAGAAATCCAAAGCCTATCTTTTGGAAGCTCCATCTCTTCAGTGATAAACTCCCACGCATATTTGATAGCGTCCTCTTTGAAATAATCGCCGAAAGAGAAGTTACCGAGCATCTCAAAAAATGTGTGGTGTCTAGCCGTAAAACCTACGTTTTCAAGGTCATTGTGTTTGCCGCCCGCTCTGATACATGTCTGGCTGCTTGTAGCTCTCGGTGGGTTTGGTACCGGCACTTCGCCCGTAAATATACTCTTAAACTGCACCATTCCGGCATTTGTAAAAAGCAAGGAAGCATCGTCCGGAACAAGCGGCGAGCTGTCTACGACGGTGTGCCCCTTTGACGCAAAATAATCTAAAAATGATTTTCTAATATCCATATTGTTTCTCTTTAATTCAAGCCTGCAAAAGTTTCCGCTCGCTCAACTAAGGCTTCATGCAGGGGCCAAAAAATCAAAGATTTTTACCCTTGCACTGCAGAATCGTTCGCTTCGTCGTAAACTCTTTGCAAACTTTAAAAATTTATGTGTAAAAAATGTGCGAATTATATCCAAATTAGAGTGAAATTTCCGTGCCGATACCGTCCACGGTAAACAGCTCAAGAAGTATCGAGTGCTCCACTCTGCCGTCTATGATGTGCGCTTTTTCCACGCCGCAATCTACGGCTTTGAGGCACGCATCTACTTTTGGAATCATGCCGCCCGCTATCGTGCCGTCTTTTATTAGAGCGTCTATTTTTGCTTTATCTAAGCTTGCCAGCAGATGTTTTTCCTTATCAAGCACACCCGCCGTGTCGGTCATAAATATCACTTTTTTTGCTTTGACCGCAACGGCTACGGCGCTCGCTAGCGTATCTGCGTTGATGTTGTACCCTGGATGCCCTAGGCTCTCACCTTCTGCGATAGAGGCTATGACTGGTACAAACTTCTCATCCAATACTTTTTCTACTATAGAAGGGTCGACCTCGGTCACCTCGCCGGTTAGTCCCATTCCGTCAGCCAGAGGTTTTGCTTTGAAAAACGAAGAGCTTTT
>JBFWKW010000025.1:0-31454 GCA_050252455.1 Campylobacterales bacterium
ATGTCTCCTTCACTCTGTTGACGATAAGGGCGCCCTCCTCTTCGTCCGTCTCAACCAGAATAACGGCAAATTCATCCCCGCCTAATCTTGCCACTATGTCTGAATTTCTGAGGCTATCGTCAAAAATCATCGAAACCTCTTTTAGCACGAGGTCTCCAGTCGGGTGTCCGTAAGTATCGTTTATGAATTTGAAATTATCGAGGTCTATCATTACTACACAAAATTTATAGTCGTGTCTTGCGGCTCTCCCTATTTCGTATTCCAAAAACTCCTCAAATTTTTTCCTGTTGTAGAGTTTTGTGAGGAAATCTTTGTCTGATAGCTCTCGCAACTTCTCATAGTAGTCCTGAAGGCTGTCCAACAGCTTATTAAAGAACGTCTCTATATTTTTGACCTCTTTAATTTTTGTTGTTATTTCAACCCTTGTCGTTAGATCGTTTTTGTATATGATTTCCCTTATGCTATCTATGAACGACTCTATGGGACGAACAAGGAATCTGCTGAGATTGAAATACAAAGTAATAAATATCGCTATGATAAAAAGACCGAAAAACACCAAAAATGAATTTAGCATAAGCGTCAAAGATACCTTGACCTTCTCTATCGGGTAGGATATGTCTATAACTCCGTTGATATCGCCTACTTTTGAGCTTGCGTGGCAACCTACGCACTCGTCTTTTACATATATAGGATACAAGTACCTAATCGTCTCGTCATCTCTGGTAATCAAAAGCTCTTCGCCCTTCATAGCCCTCGTGACTTCAGGGTCCATCTCTCTTGCTATCTTATCCCTTTTGATATCACCGTACTGTGCGGCAACCTTCTCGCTTCTGTATATATTGACGGCCATATTCGGCTCTATTTTATTGAGCCTCTCTATGATGCCCTGCAAATCGTCCTTGTTCCACCCCTTGGCCATTGCGGAATAAAGCCCCTGAAAAACAAGCTCGCTAGTCTTTTTGGCATCATTTTTTGCCATCTCGCTGACGGCTCTATTTTTAAGATAAAAGCTCGCCGCTATACCGGATGCGATACTTAACGCAAGCGAAATAACAACCATCCGTATAATTAGCTCTTTATAGGCCATCTCTTTTTTGAAAAACATATTTTATCGCCGCCGTTTCAGTATAATAATTAAAAAATCTTATCTGATTTTTGCTCATTTATAGTTAAAACTTGACATCGATCATGAATAAACAACGATTTTTTGTATAAAGTTAGGGCAAAAAAGTGAGTTTTCAATGATTTTAGACTATTACGAGAGCCCTCTGAAGAGAAAATACAAGGCGGTGCTAACAAAACCACACCAACCTTTTTTTATTCTAGGCATTGCCGTTGCAATTTGGAATATCGCCATACTGGGTTTTGCCGTCAGGGGCAAACTGGATATAGACATAACAACCTTTCATACGTTCGGTATGTCAGCCCTTATGCCGACCGCCCTATTCCTAGGTTTTTTATTTACGGTGCTTTATAGATTTTTGCTAGTTATGCCATTTTTGCAAAAAGACTATATGTCTGTTTTTTGGGTGCTTCTAGCCTCGACGCTCATATCGCAAATCGGTTTTTTCGCAGACACCCGCATAGCATTGTTCGGAATGGTGCTGCTCTCTATAGCTCAGGCTATGGCTTTGAGGATATTCGTATCCGCATACGTTAGCTCCACGGTCAAGGACAAGAGTGAAATACTGCTAATATTATCGGCTTTTGCATCCGGCATCATCGGCAGTGTGCTATTTGCGGCATCGATTTTTTATCCTGCAATTTTGTCATTTGCCGTCAGCGTATCTTTTTATGTTTTTGCCGTGGGTGTAGTATTTATGGTGGCTCAAAAAATGATTCCAAACTTCTTTACGATTTATTTTAGCGTAGAGCAGCCGCAAAAAAGCATCCCCACGATAGCATTGTTGCTTGTTTCACTCATCGGCGTAGCAATAGCCAGAGGTGCATTGTCACAAGAGATTTTACTTGTCTCAAACGCTATCGGACTTGCGGTCACTACGGCGATTTTTTGGAAAAATAGATTTATCT
Organism: Campylobacterales bacterium; assembly: GCA_050252455.1. Classification (GTDB taxonomy): domain Bacteria; phylum Campylobacterota; class Campylobacteria; order Campylobacterales; family UBA6016; genus UBA6016. The sequence goes on from JBFWKW010000025.1 coordinate 2,032, forward strand.
TTCGCAAAGCGCCCCCTATACTTTGGGTGCTACAGTTAGGTTCGGCATGGCTTTGGATTGGTTTTGTTGCCGGAATTGCAGAGGCAATAGGGATAGCATATTTCAACAATTTATCCCAAGCCCATATATTTGGAATAGGCTTCATAACGACGCTCATCATAGGCTTTGGAAGCAGGGTCAGCATGGGGCACTCGGGCAGAAAGATAGTCGCCGACAAATCGACAACCTTGATATTCTCCCTTATGTTCTTGATGGTTCCGGTGAGACTAATAGGGATATATGTTCCGTTTTTTATAGATATTTCCGTGGCTTTATGGTCTTTTATATTTATTTTTTGGACGTACAAATATCTTCCGATGTTGCTTAGCGACTAAAGCGCATTATTTTCGCATTCAAAAAGCCTATGATTGGCTTTATGAAACGGTTTAGGGCGCTCATTTTAGTATTGTTTTTTGCTGCCAAACTTTGCGGTTACGACCAAGACGTAACGTTGCAGCTAAAGTGGAAACACCAATTTCAATTTGCCGGCTATTACGCCGCGCTAGAAAAAGGCTTCTACAAAGAGGTGGGGCTAAACGTCAAGATAGACGAATGGGATAACAAGATAAATCCCATCGAGAGAGTCTTGTCCGGCTCCGCCGAATATGGCGTAGGAAATAGCGACTTACTTCTTTTTAGGCATAAAGGTTATCAGCCCGTACTTTTGGCTGTTTTTCTCCAGCACTCCCCGCTTGCGATTATGGTGCACGAAAACTCAGACATCAAAACAGTCAACGATTTTGTCGGCAAAAAATTACTATTTGAACCAAACTCAAATGAGCTCAAAGGGTGGCTGCAAAGAGCCGACTTGAGCGAAAAAAACGTAACAATCATCTACGAATCCCACAAACTTGCAAGATTTATAAACAGAGAGATCGACGCTCTTTCCGTCTATACGACCAAAGAGCCGTTTCAGATGCAAAAACTCGGCCTTCACTACAGGATATTCAAGCCGATAGACCTTGGAATAGATTTTTACGGCGACAATCTATTTACGAGCGAGCGTGAAATAAAGGCAAATCCGCAAAGGGCAAAAGCGTTTAGGGATGCTAGTATCAAGGGCTGGAAGTATGCCATGGCTCACAAAGAGGAGATAGCCAAGCTAATATACGAGCGTTATTCAAAGTACGTTAGCGTCGGAGAGCTAATCGAAGAAGCCAATGAGATAGAAAAATATATGGAATCTTCCATCATAGAGCCAGGCTACTACAAAGAGGGGAGATGGCGACACATTGCCGATACCTATCTGGAGCTAGGGATGCTGCCAAAAGCCGTATCTTTTGACGGTTTTTTCTATGAATCATACATAAGCAAATATCCGGAATGGGTAGTAAGCGGTATGTATACGGTCGGGGTCGCTTTTGTCGTTTTGCTAACCGTGCTTGTAATATTCTACGCTCAACAACGAGCCCTCAGAGCGAGCGAAAAAAAATATAAAACACTCTATGAAAAAGCGCCGTTTGGTTTTGTACTGCTTGACAAAGGGCTGATGATAACCGAATGGAACAAAGCGGCAAAAGAGATGTTTGGATACGACCGAGGCGACACCCTAGGAAAAAACATACTTGAACTACTTGTGGCTAGCGACGTAGCAGGGGAGCTAAGGCCAAAGTTTGCCCAACTTCTAAGCGAAGGGATAGAATTTAGCTCGATCAACCAAAATATCAAAAAAAACAAAGAAACGATAACTTGTGAATGGGTTAATACCGTATTTTATAACGCCAGGGGCGAAATAGACGGAATAGTCTGCATGGCTACCGACGTGACGACAAGAGAGGACACTCTACAAAAGACTATCGAATCGGAAAAACGATTCAAGATGATGCTGGATTCCGCCCCTTTTCCGATAGTAATAACGGACTACACCACAAGCGAAATATTGTTTGTCAATCAAGCTGCGGCGTCAGAGATGGGCGAGACAAAAACAAACCTTTTGGGCAAGCCGGCGATTGAATATTGGTCCGACCTGTTTGACAGAGAAGTCTACATCAAAGAACTCAAAAAACGGGGTTATTTGGATAATTTTGAAGTAATGTTCAAAAGAAAAAACGGTACCCATTTTTGGGCGCAAATGTCGGCAAACAGGATGGTGTGCGACCACAAAGACGCCGCTTTTATATCATTTTTGAATATCGATACGCAAAAAAAAGCCAGAGAGGAGCTAAAAGCTCGCTCGGTAGCCATAGAGTATGCGGCAAACGGCTTTATGATTACCGATATTGACGGAAAGATAGAGTATACAAATCCGGCTTTTACCGAAATAACAGGTTTTACAGCCGACGAAGCACGCGGACAAACACCTAGAATACTCAAAAGCGGAGCACACCCATCATCTTTTTATGAAAAATTATGGGGCTCGATATTGGAGGGTAAAATATGGCGAGGTGTCGTACTTAACAAAACAAAAAGCGGCAACACATACTACCAATCGACGGCGATAGCCCCGGTAAGAAACGACTTCGGGAAAATAATCAAATTTATATCCATTCTCCAAGATATCTCTGAGCAAAAAGAGCTTGAGCAAAGGCTCGAAAGGCTTGCCCATTACGACCAGCTGACCACCTTGGCAAATAGAACGCTATTTTTTGAATACTTAGACGAAAAGATAGCCGAAGCAAGCGAAATCAAACCTTTGGCGCTTTTGTTTATAGACCTTGACGGATTCAAAGAGGTCAACGACAGGCTCGGGCACGAAAGCGGCGATATCGTACTAAGAGAGGTGTCTGCGAGAATACGTGATTGCGTCGAAGATACCGGCTTTGTGGCACGAATGGGCGGTGATGAATTTACCGTTACGCTTTGCGAAAACATAGATATGGACAGGCTCAAAAAATGTGCGGAATGCATAATAGAGGCCGTAAATAAAGAGTATTTGGATATTTTGACTGCCGGAGAGCTCGGAGCCAGCATAGGAATAGCGATATATCCCCATTTTGCCAAAGATGCAAAAGCGCTACTCGCAAAAGCCGACGAAGCGATGTATAAAGCAAAGACAAACGGAAAAAATAGATATTTTATATATGCCGAGGGAATTTAAAGTAAAGGTTATTTTTTTGTAACGCTCTAATTTAAGATTTCTTGATACAATTACACGGTTTTTTTAACTATTACAATAAACAATATATGAACGGTAGGGTAAATATGCCGAATGTGCCTGAAGTAGAAAAATTAAAAAAGTTTTCCATACTGGTAGTCGATGACGAAGAACAGGGCAGATCGCTACTGGCGAATTATCTAAAACCTTATGTTAGAGATGTTTTTGAGGCTGAAGACGGTGAGGATGCCATAAAATCTATCAAAACCAAAAAACCTGATTTGGTTGTAACAGATATAGTAATGCCCGGTGTTGACGGCATAGAGTTTGCCACAAAACTAAAAGAGCTATATCCGAAAACTCCATTTATATTTCTAACCGCATCAAGAGAGCGTGAAATACTCTTAAGAGTCATCGAATCAAGACCAAACTCTTTTTTGACAAAACCGTTAAATACGAAAGCCTTGCTTAGCGCCCTAGTGGAAGCATCAAAAGAGATAGGCGTGGTGGCAGAAAAAGTATCGAAGCTAAAATGCGGAGCTATATTTGACCCACAAAAAGGGACGATAACCCATGGCGACAAAACCCATAAACTAACCATAAAAGAACTGGAACTTCTAAAACTGTTGGTAAAGGCAAAAGGCTCCATAGTCTCATACGAACTTATAGAGAGCACGATTTGGGGCAAAAACGGCGAAGAGATGACGGAAGGCGCCCTAAAAAACCTAATATACAGACTAAGACAAAAAACCTCCAAAGACTGCATAACGACAATGCCCGGAATCGGTGTCAAAGAGACAAAATAACAAATATCCTCACCGCTTTTCAATCATAATCCTGTAAAATCTCCAAAAACTACACGGATATATGATGGAAGCGCTTATTTTTATACTTTTTGGACTACTTGCCGGACTAGGCGTCGCATTGTATGTATACACAAACTCAAACAAAAAAATAGATACCCTCCAAAACGCCCTACTCTCCCTATCCACCGAAAACGCAACGCTAAAATCCGAGGCCGAACACTCAAAAGAGTATGCCGCCAAAATGAAAGAGGAATTTAAGCTCCTCGCCGCCGAGACAATGGCAAAGCAAGAAGAACAAAACAAAAACTCCGTAGAGCTGACGCTAAAACCACTCAAAGAGCAGCTGGAGAGCTTTCGCAAAAAGGTGGACGACACTTACAACGCCGAGTCTGCAGAGCGAAAGCATCTATCTATCGTCGTCAAAGAACTAAAAGAGCAAAACCAAAAGCTAGGCACCGAAGCCTCGGCTCTCACAAACGCACTCAAAAGCCGCTCCAAAACCCAAGGCATATGGGGCGAGACGGTACTAGAGAATATCCTAAGCGCCTCCGGACTTCGTAAGGGCGAGGACTACACGCTCCAAAGCGGTCACACCGATGACGAGGGCGGACGCATCATCCCTGACGCCATAGTCAATATCCCAGATAACAAAAAAATCATCATAGACAGCAAAGTCACCCTCCTTTCATACATGGACTACTGCGAAGCCGAAAGCGACGAGGCTAGAAGCGTGGCTGCAAAAGCCCTACTCTCCTCTGTCAAAAAACATATCGACGGACTCGCCGCAAAGAGATATCAAGACATCGACGGGGCTTTTGAATACGTATTTATGTTTATCCCGCTTGAGGGCGCATATCTGACCGCTATATCCGAAGATAGAAGCTTGTTTGAATACGCAATATCCAAAAACGTCGCCCTAGTAACCGCAAGCTCCCTGATGACGACACTCAAAACAGTGCAGATGATATGGAGATACGAACGTCAAAACCAAAACGCCGCCGCAATAGCCAAAGAGGCGGGAGCGGTGTATGACAAGATAGCGGGCTTTCTGACCGAGTTTGAAAAGATAAATACAAACCTCAAACGTGCATCCGACAGCTACGAAAATGCTCGTAAGCTCCTAGCTACGGGCAGAGGCGCAGCTCTTGCCAGACTGGAAAAACTAAAAGATATGGGTGCAAAAACAGGGAAAAGCATCGAAGAATATATAGAGTATACGGATGTTGAGGAAATAGAGGATAAACAATAATGACTTTCAGAGCTCTAACCCCCGAAGAAGAGAGGGTAATAATCCACAAAGGGACGGAATATCCGGGGACGGGCGAATATACCGACTTTTTTGAGGGTGGTGTGTACAGATGCAAGCGATGCGGAGCCGAGCTTTACCGCTCAAATGACAAGTTTCATTCAGGGTGCGGATGGCCTAGCTTTGACGATGAGATAGACGGTGCGGTAAGGCGAGTGCCCGACAAGGACGGTATGCGTACCGAGATAGTATGCGCCTCATGCGGCGGGCACCTAGGGCATGTATTTGAAGGCGAAGGGTTTACACCCAAAAATACGAGACACTGTGTCAACTCTATATCGCTAGTTTTTGAGCCGAATGAATAAGACAATACTTTCTTTGCTGGCTCTATTTATCGCCGCAAATGCCGACTCATCGCTAAAAGATGCCTTGTATAACTCAAAGCTATCGTTTAATGGGCGTGTATTTTATTTTGACAGGAACTTTGATAGACCAAATACGCCAAACTCAAAGGCATTGACCGCTGGCGGGATAGCAAAGATAGAGACAAAAGAGCTAAGTGAAGCCAAAATAGGGGCAGCATACTACGGAAGCTATCTACTGGGCGTAACACAACGAAACGATGGAGTATCTAGCGGACTACTAGAGCAGACAAGCGGCAATAATATCTCACTACTCGGCGAACTGTATTTTGAGCAAACGTACGGCAAGACTACTTTCACAGCAGGAAGACAAAGGCTTTTTACGCCACTGGCAAACGACCACGACCTAAGGCTTTTACCGTCATCGTATGAGGCAATAACATTAAAAACAGAAGCAATAGACAAAAATATCGTTGAGATAGGATATATCAAAAGATACACCGGATTTGCCTCAAAATACAATGCTTTCAAAGACGAAACCCACATTTGGGGCAAAAGAGGATTGTCTTATGTTTATATTCAAAACAAAAATATAGACGCCGCGACCCTAAGGGCACAATATATCAAAGCGCTTGACGGCAAAAATATAGCAGTTAAGGATTATAGATATTTCGACGCCGCATATGAGCCGTCTTTTGGGACTATAAAACTCCAGTACGGCGGCAATGATTATGCGGGAGCCAATAATTCTTTGATGTACGGCGCCTTGGCAGAGGTAAAAACAGATTTGATGGACGTAGGAGCGGTATATGATAAAATCATCGGGAATAGCTTTAAAGCAGTTGAATCGGGGGCAATGTATACAGACTGGCAACAAGGCTACACAAACTACGAGCGAAGCGAAGCTGTCGGGGGCTATATCACGATAAGACCCGCTTCAAATCTGAGCCTAAAAGTCGGCAAAGTATGGGTACGGGCATTAAATGATAGCGCAAAAGACGATTTTACGGAGTCCAATATAGATTTTTGGTATGAACCGAACAAGAGCAATAAGCTAAGAATAAGATACTCGGACAAAGACCAAACGCCATGGACAAATATCGAAGACAGGAAAGATTTTAGAGTCGCTTACTACTTCGGCTTTGCAAAACCATAATTTCGCTTTGCAATTTTTAGCCGGCACTACCGTTTGTATCAACTTTTGGTGTTTCGCTTTCCTCTTTCGGTATCTCCTCCGTTGCGTTCACATCGCTTGCCGTCACATTGGCGTCTTCTTTCGGTTGTGGCTTCATTACCTCGTCAAACTCTTTTACGATTATCCCTCTTTGCGTCATGACACGGTACAGATACGCCGATTTTTTGGCGATTCTCCCTTTTTGTTCAGGCTGGTAGATGATGGGGTTTGGGAGTATCGCCGCTAGTTTTGCAGCTTCCATTGCCGATAGGTTTCGTGCGCTTTTGCCGTAGTAGTGACGAGAAGCCGCTTCGATACCGAATATCCCATCTCCCCACTCCGCACAGTTGAGATATAGCTCTATTATCCGTCTTTTTGAGAGGGTTTTGTTCATTCTGTATGTTAGTATTGCTTCTTTGAGCTTTCTGATTGGGTTTTTGCTCGGGCTTAGATAGATATTTTTGGCAAGCTGTTGCGTGACCGTACTGCCCCCTGAGACGAATTTGCCCGCTTTGAGGTTTTTTTCAAAAGCTTGCATCATCTCCTCTTTTTCAAACCCGTCATTTTTCCAAAAACCGTCATCTTCGCTAATAAGCACCGCTTTGACTAGATACGGCGATATGGAGCGAAAATCGACCCATCTTTGGTCTATCACTCTATCAGGCTTGCCCTCGTCTGCCCACTGAGCCTTACGATATTCCATAAATGCCGTAGGTATCGGCTTTTGTGTCGCCAAATCAGACACATTCGGATATACGAAGTACCGACCGATATCCAAAACCAAAAAAACGCTCACCGCAATCAACGCTATTTTTATATATCTTCTCACACAAACCCCAATTCTAACCGCTAAAAGTGTAAAATAAAACAAAAATTATACTAGGATAAAAATTGTTACAAGCGATAAATATAACTATGCAATTTGGACAGCGAAAACTGTTTGACAAAATAAACCTTAGACTAAACAAAGGCAAGAGATACGGTCTCATCGGCGCAAACGGTGCCGGTAAAACCACATTCCTCAAGATAATTTCAAGAGAGCTAGAGCCGACCGAGGGCGAAATATGGACGGAGCCGGGCGCAAAGATAGGGGTACTCGGGCAAAACCAATTTGCTTTTGAGGATTTCACCCTTTTTGACGCCGTTCTTTGGGGTAACAAAAGACTGTTTGACGCTGTAAAAGAAAAAGAGAAGCTATATGCCGAGGGCGATTTCTCGGATGACAAGGTAAATGAGCGTCTAGGTGAGCTTGAGATGATATGCGCCGAGGAAGACCCGACATACGAATACGACGTAAACATCGAAAAAATCCTTGAAGAACTAGGCTTTGACTCATCTATCCATCACTCAAAAATGAGCGAAATCACCTCCGGCGAGAAGTTCAAAGTCCTACTTGCGCAGGTGCTATTCCCAAAACCTGAAATACTATTTCTGGATGAGCCGACGAACAACCTCGACATCAAAACGATAGGGTGGCTAGAGGAGAAGCTAAAACGCCACGAAGGCACGATGATAGTTATCTCGCACGATAGACACTTCGTAAACTCCGTCGTTACACACATACTAGATGTTGACTTCGGAACTATAAGAGAGTTCACGGGCAACTACGACGACTGGTACATAGCGGCAAACCTCATCCAAAAACAGATGGAGATGGAAAGAGAGAAAAAACTAGGTGAAAAAGCACAACTAGAAAACTTCATCAGAAGATTTAGCGCCAACGCTTCAAAAGCAAAGCAAGCGACAAGCCGCCAAAAACAACTCGACAAAATAGAGATAGAGGATATGAAACCATCCTCCAGAAGAGACCCGAGCATCGTATTTAAACCAAAGAGAGAGATAGGTAACGACTGCCTCATGGTCGAACACGTAACATTCGGCTACGAAGATGCGCCGATACTAAAAGACTTCTCTTTGAGTGTGCTAAAAACCGACAAAATAGCGCTAATCGGACAAAACGGTATCGGTAAATCAACGCTTCTAAAAATCCTAATGGGCGAACTAACGCCACAAAGCGGAAGCGTAAAATGGGGCGCTACGGTACAAACCGGCTACTTCCCGCAAGATACGACAGACGTAGTACAAGGCGAAGAGACTCTGTACGAGTGGCTAAGGGCGTATGATAGAAAAGCAGAACTTGGGGAAATCAGAAACTGCCTAGGTAGAATGCTATTTAACGGTGCGGAACAAGAAAAGCCGGTCGGCGCAATATCGGGAGGGGAAAAACACAGAGTTATGCTCTCAAAACTCATGCTAGAGGGGCCAAACTTCCTAGTAATGGATGAGCCAAACAACCACCTAGACTTAGAGGCCATCATCGCCCTTGGCGAATCTCTATACGAGTACACGGGAGCTGCGATATGCGTCACGCACGATAGGGAGCTAATCGACGCATTTGCAAATCGAATAATTGAACTTAAGCCAAATAACGAGATAATCGACTTTAGAGGCTCATACGAAGAGTACCTAGAGGCTCACGGAAACTAAAAATAGAGGGGATTAAATGTTCAAAAAACTTATACTTACCGCTGCACTAGCGGTATCTTTTGCCTTTGCCGGCCCTTGCTGCAAAATAGCCGATTCTAACGCTACAAGAGCTTGCGATACAAACGCTACGGTAGCAAAATGCAACCTTGGCAAAAACTGCCCATGCGGTGCGGAGTGTAAATGCGGAGACAACTGCAAATGCAAACCGATGAAAAAATCAAAAAAAGCCAAAAAAGGCTGCGAAGGCAACTGCTCTAAATAACCGCCAAGGGCCGCATCTGACGGCTCTTATGACAATCTACATTTATAATCTTCGTATCCAAAGTTTTTTACGACATCAAGTGTGCCGTTTTTTCTATACACCGCAAGACTAGGCAGATTAACTCCATTAAAAGTCGTATTTTTGACAAACGTATAGTGACATTGGTCTTCAAACACAACCCTATCCCCAATTTTTAGCGGCTCATCAAAGCTGTAATCACCGATGATATCGCCCGACAAGCAGGTATTGCCGCCTAGCCTATATGTATATTTTTTCTCGTTTGGCTCACCTGCCCCTCGCACTGCAGCACGGTACGGCATTGCCAGGGTGTCCGGCATATGAGCTTCAGCCGATGTATCGAGAATGGCTATATCCATTCCGTTGTGGATAATATCAAGCACTCTTGATACTAGAGGCCCCGTCTGCCACCCTACCGCCTCACCGGGTTCCATATATACGGTCAAATGCGGATATCTGGATTTGAACGCCTTAAGTACCTCGATGAGTCTCGCCACATCATAGTCTTCACGGGTGATATGATGTCCCCCGCCGAAGTTTACCCACTTCATCTGGGGCAAAAACTCGCCGAATTTTTCTTCAAATGCTTCAAGCACGGACTCCAAGGCATCGACATTTTGCTCGCAAAGAGCGTGAAAGTGTAGCCCCTCAATACCATCAAGCTTATCAGCCTCAAAGTTTGCCCTTGTCACTCCAAAACGGCTAAAAGGCGCACACGGATTGTAAAGCTCTACTGGCGCAGTCGAACGCTCCGGATTTACCCTAAAACCACAAGAAACAGAGGGGTTTGCGGCAAACACTTTGTCTTTAAATCTTTCCCATTGCCCAAATGAGTTAAAAACAATATGATTTGATATTCTGGCTATTTGTTCGATTTCCTCGTCTTTGTATGCCGGAGAATATGTGTGCACCTCAAGCCCAAGTTCCTCACGAGCGAGTATCGCTTCATTTAAGCCGCTGGCACACGCCCCTTTTAGATATTGCTTTACTAGCCCAAATGTCGACCACATCGCAAAACCCTTGAGCGCAAGGAGTATCTTGACATCCGCCTCATCCATCACCCGCTTTAGCGTCTTTAGATTATTCTCAAGCAGCTCCTCTTTGCACACATAGCAAGGGGTCGGCACTTTATCAATATAGCCCATTTTGTACCTCAAAAATTTTTTCGCCATTTTATCCAAGAGGCGTTAAGAGTGTGTGACAAAGCGGCAAAATTGTATAATTGCGTAAAAAAGCATGACGAGGGATGTATGGGACGAGCGTTTGAATACCGAAAAGCGGCAAAAATGAAAAGATGGGGGAATATGTCCAGAATATTCCCAAAACTAGGGCGAGCTATCACGGTAGCAGCCAAAGAGGGTGTCCCTGATCCGGCAATGAACGCCAAGCTAAGAGCGGCAATAGCCAATGCAAAATCCGAGGGTATGCCAAAAGACAACATTGACGCCGCAATCAAAAGAGCAAGCGGCAGGGACGCGGTAGACTATAGCGAGATAGTATATGACGGCAAAGGGCCTCACGGTACGCTATTTATGATAGAGTGTGCTACCGACAATCCGACAAGAACTATCGCCAATATCAGAGCGATATTTACAAAAGCGGGTGGACAGATAGTGCCTAGCGGCTCGCTTGATTTTATGTTTTCCAGAAAAAGCGTATTTGAGTTTGAAAAACCATCAATAGACCTCGAAGAGTTAGAACTTAGCCTAATAGACGCAGGACTTGAAGAGATGACGGTCGATGAAGATACGGTGTATGTATATGGCGATTATACGAATTTTGGCTCACTCTCCGCTGCTCTTGAAGAGCTAAAAATAGATGTCAAGAAATCAGCTCTTGAGAGAGTACCGACATCGCCGATAGACGTAACGGACGAGCAAATGGTGGAAATAGAAAAAATCATCGAAAAAATCGAAGATGATGATGACGTGCAAGCCGTCTTTACGAACTTGGCATAATAAATGGCAAATGAATATCCGGTCAACACTTCGCAGCTAATAGTCACCAAAACGGATATAAGCGGACATATAGTGCACGCAAATGACGTATTTTGTGAAATATCCGGATACGCAAAAAGCGAACTACTTGGAGAAGACCACAATATAGTAAGACACCCGGATATGCCGCACATAGTATTCAAACTACTATGGGTAAAGCTTTTGGACGGGCAAGAGGTGTATGCTTTTGTAAAAAATCTGAGGAAAGACGGGAGATACTACTGGGTATTTGCAAACGCCAAGCCGACTACCGATAAATACGGTGAAATCAATGGATTTATATCGGTAAGAAAGGCTGCCAATAAGAACGCCGTAGCTCAGATAGAAAAACTATACAAACAACTAAACACTCTAGAATCCCCTGGAAGATACGGCGACGCTGCACTTAAGATGAAAGAGCTTTTGGAGTCAAACCAAATCAAATATAACGACCTTGTAAAAAGACTACAAAAAGGTGAAAGATTACTCTAATTTTGATTAGTTATACTTATATATTAATAAACTTTAATTATTAACTAATTAAAATAACACAAATGTTACTTTTTTAAGGTCGGTGAATGCCAAAAACGATACTGCTTTTGATATTTGTTTGGCTCATGTCGCTAAATGCGCAAGAAATTAGATTTGCTCCACTCCCAAAAGAGAAGGTCGAGACGCTTGAGAAAGAATATAAACCTTTTCTAAAATGGCTATCCAGGCAAACCGGGGATACATACACGCTAGTGGTATCGGTAGACTATAACGACCTGGCAGATAAAATCAAAAAAGGCGAAGTGGATATAGCCTACCTGGGCCCCTTGCCGTATGCTATAGTCAAGCAACACACCGATTCGATAGTCCCAATCCTGAAATTTTTGGACAAAAACGGCAATAGCGCCTATACGTGTTCCATCATCGCTAGAAAAGACTCCGGCATCAAATCGGTAAAAGAACTCAAAAACAAAAAAATATCTCTTACGCAAAAATACTCCACCTGCGGATACTACAACGCAAAAATCGCATTCGATAAAGAAAAAACAAACCTATCCGGGTATTCGTTTGACGGCACACATTCAAACGTAGCGCTAAACGTGATTACCGGGGAGAGCGACGGCGGCTCTTTGCAGACTGCGTATTTTGATAAATATCAATATCTTGGTCTGACGAAAATATATGAGAGCGAGCCGCTTCCGGGGTTTTTGCTAGCGGCAAATAAAAACAGGCTAAACGAAGAAAAAATAGCTAAAATAAAAAAACTAATAATCAAGCTCTCCCCTTTGTCAAATGCAAAAGATAAAGAGATAACGAGCAGTTGGAGCGAAGGGATACGCTACGGCGCCGTAGAGGCCAAAGAGCAGGAATATGCCCAAATAGTTAAAAACTTTAAAGAGATGGCCGCCCTTAAATGAGAAAATGGCACAAAAGTACCCTTTTTAAAATTATCGCCCCTATATTGTTCATCGGGGTAGCGGCGATATGGATAAGTGAAACGCTAATAGGCGAAATAATAGTAAGACAGGTCTCAAAAAGCGCTTCAAGCGAGCTTGAGGCTAGCATATACCGTGTCTACGGAGCCGCAAAAAGTAGATATGAAGTTCTCTTTGCCAATCATGCCGCAAACCCTACTGAATTTAGAGCCATGGAGCCGCTCGTAAAACAAGAGGCAATAAGAGATATACAAAACGTTTGCAAAAATAACAGGGCAACCATATATCTATACAATGGGCAAGAATATCTCAAATTAAGCGAAGGCGGCAAGAATATAGACTTTAGCGGCGCTATAAAATGGGATGAAAATGGCCACATAGGTCAAAACATATATGCCAGTAAACAGTTTTTGCCGTGGGGCTGGAGATTTATAGCGGTTTATGAAGATGCAAAACTAGAGGCCGTCATATCGACAAACAAAAGGGCTATTGCAGTCATAATAATAGCCATGGTGCTGCTAATAGCGATTGCCATGGTATTTATGCTTTACAGGGCAATCAATGTGCCGTTTCAAAGAATTTTTGCCCATCTAGACAAAATACAAAACGGCGAATATGGGCAGTTGGCGATAGACAAAAAAGCGGCAGGAGAGATAAAAAGCCTAACAAGACACATAAACGATATGACAAACAGCCTAAAAGAGCGCAAAGAGGAAAGCGAGCATCTTATCGACAGGCTATTAAAAGAAAAAAGATACACAAAAACAATTTTGGACAGTCAAACGAGCATAGTAATCGTAACAAACGGCAAAGAACTCCTTAATTGCAACAAGCCGTTTTTTGACTTTTTCGATACATACGAAGATATAGAGCAGTTCAAAGTATCTCAAAGATGTATATGCGCTTTTTTTGAAAGCTATGACGACGGAGAGCAGCGCTATATAGAGCCGAACGAAGAAAATTGGGTGCAAAAAGCAATAGGGCTTGAGCAAAAAGCCATGATGCGTAAAAATGGGCGAGAAAGGCATTTTGGCGTAAACGCAAAGAGGCACGAACAAGACGGTGAGATTTTATACATAGTCACCCTGGATGATATAACCCCGCTCGTAAGTCAAAAAAATGAGCTCAAAAAAAGACTTTATACCGATACGCTAACGGGTCTTCCAAATCGTAGGCAGCTTCTCAAAGATATCACGGACGCCGAATCACCCGTACTTATGCTAATCAACATAGACTCTTTCAGCCAGATAAACGACCTATACGGCTACAAAACCGGCGACGAGCTGATAGTCCAGCTAGGCAAAAAACTACTTCGAGCCATATCGCTTATTATCCTTGGGTATAAATTTGAAAAAGCGTCGCAAGGATGGCGCCTATACAAGCTAGCAAGCGACGAATATGTACTATTTATGCCGTTTGCCCCGACAAAAGAAGAGCAGGAGAAGCTGGCATATTCGCTGTGTCACCTCGTAGAGCACTCACACTTTTGGTGCGAAGGGGTGGATATAGAGATAGAGATATCCATGGGAATATCGGATAGTAGCAAGATAATACTAGAGGATGAAGAGAGAGCCAAGACTATACTTGCCGACGCAGATATGGCGCTAAAAAAGGCAAAAGAAGAGGGGTTGAGATTTTTATTTTATACGGACGAAATGGATCTCAAAACAGACTACACCAACAATATAGCGTTCGCAAAAAGACTAAAAAACGCCATTGCCGACGATAGGATAGTGCCGTATTTTCAGCCTATTATGGACATCAAAACAGGCGAAATAAAAAAATACGAAGTGTTGATGAGGCTAATAGATGAAAACGGCAGAGCAATAGGGCCTCTGTCGTTTCTCGGCATAGCAAAAAGCAGCAAGCAGTACGCCAAGCTAACTAGAATAATCATACAAAAAAGCTTTGAGTGGTTCGCAAACAAACCGCATGAGTTCTCAATAAATATCTCATATGATGACATTACCGACCAAGAGACAATAGCTTATATAGAAGAGATGCTAGTCAAGTATGGGATAGGAAATAGAGTTATTTTTGAGATACTTGAATCAGAGGGAATCAAAAACTATGAAGACGTCAAAAAGTTCGTAGACGACGTAAGGGCTTATGGATGTAGATGCGCAATAGACGATTTTGGTAGCGGATACTCTAGCTTTGAGCACATACTAAAACTAAAAACCGACTTTTTGAAAATCGACGGTTCCATTATAAAAAACATCCACAATGACTCCGATGCAAAAGCCGTTACAAAAGCGATTGCTTACTTTGCCGAAAATCTAGGTATCAAAACCGTTGCCGAGTTTGTCCACTCCGAAGAGGTTATGCAGACGATAACGGAGATAGGGATAGACTACGCCCAAGGATACCTAATATCCGAGCCTATGGCTTCAACACTCTAAAGCGCGATTACTTTTCCGTTTTTTACCGCTATATCACCGTTTAGCTCAAGCTCGTACATTATATCTCCGAACTTGGCTAGAAACTCTGCGCTACTCGGTGATGTAGCCGCAAACGCCAAGGCGTCCCCATTTCCTTTTGGAACTATTGACCCGCCAAGAGAGCGGATGAAACCGTCAATATCAAATATCGGCTTTGCAACACCCTCTCGTAGCAGCCTATTTGTCCCCATACTCTCATCTATTCTGTGCGCCAATACATAAAGCGGAATATCGTATTTTAAGGCATACTCGGCTGAACGCATGGAGCCGCTTTTTTCATCGGCTTCCGCTACCACTACCGCTTCGCTCATGCCGACCACAAGCCTATTTCTATGCACAAAGGTATAGCCTCTTGGCATTTCGCCCTCTTCGTATTCGCTAAGCGCAAGAGAGTTTTTATACATCTTTTCGATTAGGTTTTTATTTGCCTGCGGATAGCATATATCAAGCCCGCACGGCATAACGGCTATTGTGCTCTGCCCTGCCCCATCATGCGCCGATGCGTCTATCCCCTCTGCGGCCCCACTCACCACGGCAAAACCGCAAGATGAGAGCCTATTTGCGAGGAGATACGTCTGTGTTTTGCCATACTTTGAAGCTCTACGGGCTCCTACTATAGCTATCTTGCGTTTTTGTAGCAGCTGGGGTAAGCCTCGAAAATATAGTTGTTTCGGTTTTTCTTTGTCTGGGAGTTTGTCAAAAAGTGTTTGGAGCAGCTCGTCGGATATTTTTTCCAAGCGGTTTTCCGTTGTTGTAGTTTGGGGCTTATGTGCCCCCGATGCGCATTATCTGTCTAGTACTATTTCTAGCTCTAGCGTTTCGATATTTTGGTTGTTTTCGGATTTGATTTTTACATCTCTGACTTTGGTGTATTTTTTGATTACTTCCAAAATCTCTTTTTTCATCTCATCCATGTGCGGCAATGCATTTGAGCCTCTCTCGGTAGCAAGCATGATAGTTAGCCTATCTTTTGCAACACCGGCGCTCGCCTGCCTTTTGCCAAAGAATATATCGATTAGGCTCATTTGAATAGCCCTTTGATTTTGGCGAGAAAACCGCCTTTTTCGCTCAGGTCAAGGAAGTCTACCTCTTCACCTAGCACCCTTTTTGCTATTCTTCTGTACGCTTCACCTGATTTTGAAGATAGGTCGTGCACTACAGGCTCACCCGTATTTGTACTAGATATTACTTTTTCATCGTCAGGCACTACGCCTATTAGCGGGATAGCTAGGATTTGGAGTACATCTTCGATTGAGAGCATATCACCCCTCTCCACCATGCCAGGTTTCACACGGTTTACGATGAGGAATTTCTCTATCTCGGAGCCGTTGATTGCTTTCTCAGATTTGGCGTCCATAATGCCTATTACCCTGTCCGCATCTCTTACAGCTGATACATCCGGGGTAGAGACCACAAGGGCTTTGTCAGCTAGGAATATGGCATGCTCAAATCCGCTTTCAATTCCCGCAGGAGAGTCGATAAGTACAAAGTCAAACTGGCTTTTTAGAGTCTCTAGAAGCTTTCTAACCTTCTCTTTTTCTAAAATATTTTTATCTTTTGTCTGAGATGCAGGCAAAAAGAATAGTCCCGGTGTTTTTTTGTCGGCAATAAGAGCTTGGGATAGATTGCAATCCTCTTCCATTACGTTTACGACATCATAAACTATTCTATTTTCAAGACCCAGTATCATGTCAAGATTTCTAAGACCTATGTCAAAGTCTACAGCTACTACTTTTTTGCCCTCTTTGGCTAGTCCCGTTGCTACGTTTGCGGTAGTCGTCGACTTGCCGACTCCGCCTTTTCCACTCGTTACTGTAAGGATAATGCCCATTAAAAAGCCCTTGGTTTTAGTTTTTAGCTTGGTCTACTATTTTGTTTGCGTTAATCCACGGCATCATAGCTCTTAGTTTTCTGCCCGTTACTTCAAGCGGATGGCTATATAGATACGCTCTCTCAGCCGTCATTCTTGGATAACCTGTCATACCTTCAAGGATAAAGTCTTTTGCAAATTTACCGTTTTGAATCTCTTTTAGGATTTCTTTCATAGCCGCTTTTGAAGTTTCATTTACAACTCTCGGGCCGCTTACCATATCGCCGTACTCGGCAGTATTAGAGATAGAGTATCTCATATCCGCTACGCCGCCTTGGAACATAAGGTCAACTATCAGTTTTAGTTCGTGTAGGCACTCAAAGTATGCCATTTCAGGCGGGTATCCAGCTTCTGTCAATGTTTCAAATCCAGCTTGAACAAGTGCGCTTACGCCGCCGCAAAGTACTGCTTGCTCACCGAATAGGTCTGTTTCTGTCTCGTCTTTGAAAGTTGTTTCTATGATACCAGTTCTACCGCCGCCGATTGCAGATGCATAAGAAAGTGCAAGAGCTTTTGTGTTGCCCGCAGGGTCTTGATGAACAGCGATAAGGTCAGGAATACCGCCACCTCTTACAAATTCGCTTCTTACTGTGTGACCAGGGGCTTTTGGAGCTACCATCATTACATTGATATCTGCCGCAGGTTTTACTCTTCCGTAAAGTATGTTAAAGCCGTGACCGAATGCTATCGTAGAGCCGCTTTTTAGGTTTGGAGCTATTTCGTCTGCATAAACTTGTGCTTGAGTCTCGTCAGGAAGAAGTATCATTATAACGTCAGATTTTGCAGTAGCTTCGCCAACAGTAAGCACTTCAAAGCCTTTTGCCTCAGCTTTTGCCCAGCTAGCTCCGCCTTTTTTTAGACCGATGCATACGCTCACACCGCTGTCTCTTAGATTTTCAGCGTGTGCGTGGCCTTGTGAGCCGAAACCTATCATTGCTACTTTTTTGTTTTTGATTATATTGATATCACAATCTTTGTCGTAATAAACGGTCATTGACATGAAATTAATTCCTTTTTCGTAAAAAAATTTGGGCTAAGTGTACTGAAAACAAGCTTAATGGTGTGGTTGTGCAAAAAATACGGATATTCGATAAATAAAGGGTTTTGTTAAATAGTTTTGCTATCAAAAACCATCTCAAAACACGCCCCGTCTCCCGTATTGTGAACACTCAGTTTGCCGCCCATGTTTTGCTCTATAATCATTTTTGACATATAAAGCCCCAGTCCCGTTCCTTGCGAAGCGGATTTTGTCGAGAAATACGGGTCGAATATTTTGTCCATTATGGATTCAGGTACCCCGCCTGCATTGTCCGTTACCGATACGACAATCTCGGCGCTACGCTTATATGCGGCAATCTTGATGTGTTTGTCGCCGTCTTTTTTGTGCTCGTTGAGTGCGTCTTTTGCGTTATTGAGGATATTAATCAGCACTTGCGAAAACTCGCTCGGATATCCGAAGATGTTTAGCTCTTCTTGCGGCAACTCCAATATGATATCGATAAATGATGATTTCATACCGTCTTTGACTATGGCGTTTGCCTTTGTAATACTATCTTTTAGGTCAAACTCTTTTTTCTCCTTATCCGGCTTGAAAAAGTTTCTAAAATCGTCTATCGTCTGCGACATATACCGTATCAAATCCATTGATTCCATTTTGAAGTTGGTAGCATAATCTAAATTCATCTCGTCAAACTGCACGGCAAGGGGAACGTCTTGCACCCTCATGGCAAGAGCATTTAGCGGCTGCCTCCATTGGTGCGCTATATTGCTTATCATCTCTCCCATGCTCGCAAGTCTGGATTGACGTTGCAATATCATATCTTTGTCCCTATTTTTTGCAACCTCGTCATCAACGAGCATACTGAGGTTATCCTCCAGCTCTTTTTGTCTGGTAATATCTATGGCAACCCCTATCGCTTCCTTGCTCTTAGCATCCACCGTAGTCATGGCTAGCAGCATCCACATCACGGAGCCGTCTTTTTTGCGACACTTTATCTCTTTTGTAAAGGTGCCTTTTTTCTCAAGCTCGGCATACCCTTCCCAACCGTATTTTTCATACTCTTCGTCGCTATCATACATTACTTTTGTGGATTGTCCCTGCAATTCTTCTTGCGTATACCCAAGCATCGAAGCCATAGTTTCGTTAATCCAAAAAAACTTTCTATTTTTAAGATGTGCAAATCCGGTGGTTTTTGCTTTTAATATAGCCTGCTGCTCTTCGTAAAGCTTTTTTAGCTCCAATTCGGCAAGTTTTTGTTCCGTAATGTCAAAGGCAGCACCTATCATATCGGTAGAATCCGGGCGCAGTAAGCTCATGTTTGTCATTAGCCACACCATACTTCCGTCTTTTTTGATATACCTTGCCTCTCCCGTAAAACTACCGGTTCTGCGAAGCTCGTCATAGGCGCGACGCCCATACTCTTCGTAATCATCAGGATGCATAACCTCTTTAGCTCCCTTGCCTTGCAGCTCCCCGGCGTTATAGCCTAGCATTCTTTCAAAAGCCTCATTGGTCCAGATATATCTACGATTGCAAGCGTGAACAAAGCCGATACTTCTAGCGTTTAGCATAGCCGCTTGTTCTTCGATTAGCTTTTTCAATTTTGCTTTTGATTCTTTGGCCTCGGTCACATCCCTAACGGCGGCATAGATATATTTGTACTCATCGATCCAAATAGCCGTAGCGGTTATCTCGGCATCATACACGGAGCCGTCTTTTCTTTTGTGTTTTGTTTCAAAAGTTATCGGTTTTTCAGATAGAGAGCCGACTAATGCGGCAATCTCGTCGGCAGAAATCCCAGAATCCCAATCGCTAATTCTCAAATTAGACATCTCTTCTTTAGTGTATCCTAGCATCTTGGCGGCTTGTTCGCTACACTCCACGAGGCTTCCGTCCAGCTTCATGATAAATATACCGTCGGATGAGTATTTCATTATCGTTTTATATCGTCTACGCTCGTTTCTCAGCGTCTCTGTGAGATTTTTGGCATTTGAAATATCGAGGATAACCCCGATAGCCTCGCTTGGAGCATTTTCCAGAGGGGTAAAACTAGCCAAAACCCATATGCTAGAGCCGTCTTTTTTTCTAGCGTTAATTTCTATTTCACATGTTTTGTTGTCCGATATGGCTTCATATATCTGTCTGCCGTATCTCTCGTAATCTCCGTCGCTCATATACACCATTCTGGCGTCTTGTCCTATCATCTCGTCTACTTCATAGTCGAGCATCCTTGCTATACCTTCGTTGACCCAGATAAATTTCCTATCTTTGACGTGCAAAAACCCGGCCGTCTTGACTTTCAAAAGTGCGTTTTGTTCTCGTAACAACTCGGTTAGATGAAGCTCTGTCTTTCTAAGAATCTCATTGCTGCTCTCAAATTCGGCATTTAGCTCCTCCAGCTCTCTAGCTTGATTGATTAAGTCTTCGTTGTGAGCTAGCGCTTCTTCATTTTGTTGTTCTATAACCTCTTTTGAATCTTTGATGCTAAGCGCCATTTTTGAAACGGTATTTTTGATATCGCAAAACTCTTTTAGCCCACCGGTTCCAAGCCCCAAGGAGTCATAATGCCCATTTTCAATACGTTTTATGGCATTAGAAATTTTTTCAAACTCACCGTTTATATATTTAGTCAAAATCAAACCAGCAATAGAAACTGCGACAAATATAAATACGGAAAACACAAACAGCTCATTCGCCTGTTTTTGATTCAATTCATCGGAGGCATTTTTTAGCTCTTGCGCCTTGTTTTTTGCAAACTCAACAATATCGTCAATCTCTTTTGACAAATCCCTGTGCAATTTTTCGGCCTTGAGCTCATCCATGTGGGCAATGGCAGTTCGCGAACCCTCTTGTGAAGCGAGACGAACTACTTCATTGATGACAATTTTTAGCTTTTTGTATTCCCTTTCGATATCTTCCACATCACTTTGAGAGCCCAAAAATCTGGTCTTTAAAATTTTTATTTCATTATTTATTTTCTCATCTATGGCTCGCGCCTCGGCATCCGAGAGAGCGCCCTCGCCGTCTTTGTAAACGTGCGATTCCATGTTTTCCCAAAGCGCTCTTATGTCGACCCTGATATCTCTTGCGGTATTTGAAACCGTAAACGGATGATTAAAAGCCTTTTCCGTGATTGCCCGAGCCTGCCAACTCTGCCACGCCGCAAAACCGGATAACGACAAAATCGTAATCACCCCACCGAAAAGACATATATAAAGAAGTTTTGCAAGGGAGAACTTATTCATTGCCAACCCGTATTTTATGTTTATTGCTATTGTAATTTCTTATTGTTGCAAAAACGACATGAAAAGTTTCATCGCACAACATCAGGTCTAACAACCAAAAAGCCAAAAAATGCTATGATAAAACCATATTGAAATACGGTATGAATGGAGAGTTTATGGACTATAATGAAGTAGATTCCAATCTTATTTTTTTGGAAATGGAGCTAGAGCTCAAAAAAGAGCTGGACTTTATACTTGAAGAGACCATTACCCTCATTGACAAATTCGCTCCGAATATTAAAGAGGAATTTCTACGTCTAAGAAGCATATTTATAGACTCTCGGAGCAAAGAGGACGTAAACTTTGAGAACATCCTTCAGACAAACGACGACATCAATAGCCTAATCAAACTATTCTCTATATATTTTATGCTCCTAAACATCGCCGAAGAGAGAGACGAAATCAGGCGCAAAAAAGTAGACCTGAACGAAACGGTAGACAGGCTAAAGGTGGGTGGTTTTAGCGAAGATGACATCATGGAAACGCTCCATGAAATCAAGTTTTATCCCGTATTTACGGCACACCCTACGGAGTCTCGCAGAAGGACTTTTCTGGAGGCGCATCACGACCTGATAGGCGACTTCTACCGTATATTCAAATACGGTGACGAAAACGCCCTAGAACACCTAAGATACAAGCTCAACCTCATGTGGCAAACCAACGTCATCAGGGATGAAAAAATAGAAGTTCTTTTTGAACTAGACAACCTCCTTTATGCAATAGAAAGCTCGGTACTTCCGGCACTTACCAATATCCACGGGGAGCTGGAGAAGATAGCCGGCAGAATGGATAACCATGTCGTCAAGCTCTGTAGCTGGATAGGCGGCGACAGGGACGGCAACCATTTTGTGACAAATCAGGTAATGACAAAAGTCATGAAAATCCAGATGGAGACCATCGTAAACAGCTACATCCAAGACATCGGACACCTCATCCGCGACCTCTCCATCAGCACAAAACAGGTAAGCGTAAATCCAAAGTTGCTTGAAAATTTGAAAACCGAAGAGCAATACCTGACGGGAGACATCAAGCCTCACATCAACGAGCCTTTTAGAAACAAGCTCGCATTGATGCGAAAAAAACTCCAAAATAAGTTAATCTCAATAAACGCTTTTGAGGCTCCGGAGTTTTTGTACAACGAACCGGAAGAGCTACTGGCCGATATAGACCTCATGATAGAGAGCCTGGACGAGCTATCCAGTCGTGAGCTTAGAAAATTTAGAAGCAAGGTGCTAACCGCAGGGTTTCACCTGCTAAAGCTCGATTTTAGAGACCACGCCGAGGTCATCAACAAAGCCGCAGCAGAGATATTCTCGTACCTTGGGCTTTGCGATATGAACTTCCTCACACTATCCAGAGAAGACCAGCTAAATACGCTCAACTGGGCGCTATCAAAGCCAAAAATCGACCTCAACTCGTTGTTTGGAAAAATATCAGAGACGAGTGCAAAAACAGTAGAAGCGTTCCTTAAAATCGAATGGGGGAAAAACGAGATATCGGAGCACATACTAGATAGCTTCATTCTCTCAATGACCAAAGACTCAAAAGACCTGCTAATCGCACTTTGGTTTGCCAAACAGTCAAATCTATGGGTACCGGGCAAAAGCACGAGAGTATCGATAACTCCGCTATTTGAGACGATAGACGACCTTGCCCACGCTCCAGCTATCATGGAGGAGCTATGGAAAAATGAGCACTACCACCAGTACATCCTAGATAGAAATAAAAAGCAAGAGATTATGATAGGCTACTCCGACTCATCAAAAGACGGCGGGATATTCGCAAGTAATTTCGGGCTCAACCGTGCGACGATAAACCTCGTGGATTTGTCGCAAAAACTCGGAATAAAATTCAATCTATTCCACGGTAGAGGCGGAAGCGTATCAAGAGGCGGCGGCCCTACTCACACGGCAGTCCTCGCAAGCCCGGCAAAAAGTATCGACGGCTTTTTGAAAATGACGGAACAGGGCGAAGTCATCAGCGCAAAATATCTCAACCGCAGAGTGGGCGAAAACAACTTCAAAGAGACGATAGCCGCCCTACTTGAAAAATCGCTGTTTGACAAGAAAAACATTCGCACCGACTGCGGGAAAAAAGATGAGTTTGTAGCGCTCATGAAGATAGTATCCGACGCCTCGATGGAAAAATATCGTGAACTCGTATATGAAACAGACGGCTTTATAGACTACTTCAAAGAGGCGACGCCGTACAACTTTATAGATAGACTCAACATCGGCTCCCGCCCTTCAAAACGCAAGGGGATGGATAGCATAGAGGATATGAGGGCGATACCTTGGGTGTTCTCGTGGACGCAAAACCGCTCTATTCTCACGGCGTGGTACGGCGTAGGCACGGGGCTCGAGGCGGCGGCAAAAAAAAGCGGCATAGAGGCGTTGCAAAAAAGCTTCAAAGAGTGTCCGTTTTTCTATACGACGATAGACAACATCTCGATGAGCTTTATGAAAATAGACCTCTCAATCGCAAAGCTCTACAGCCAATTTGTCAAGGATGAGGTGACCCGCGACATCATCTGGGGCAAGATAGTGGATGAATATAGAAGAACGCTCCAATACCTCAAGCTCATAAGGGGTGAGGAGGAGCTGCTAGAAAACGACAAATTGCTAAGACAAACAATACTTCTAAGAAAACCGTATTTGACGGGTCTAAGCATCTTTCAGATAGAGCTTCTCAAAAAATACAACGAAGAAAAAGACGAGGCAAAAAAACAGCTACTGGCAGAGCAGATAGCCTCTACGATAGTGGGCGTAAGCCTAGGGATAAGAAACACGGGATGATAAGGGCGACCTTTTTTGCTCTCTTGTCGGTATCAATGTTTATCGGGTGCGCCGAAAAAGCGAATATAACGCCGCAAGCAAAGACGGTGGCGCAAAAAGCAAACACTCTGCCCGTAGTAGAGATGCCGGCCGATTTTGGCATCGAAAAATGGGAAGGCAATAGAAGCGTGGATACCGTGGTCGTGCACACCGCACACTCGGTCGAAGGCGAGCCGTATGAACCAAAAAACGTCTACAATATATTCAAAAAATACAATGTCACCTCGCACTATCTGATAGACAGAGACGGCGTGATATACAGGCTCGCAAGCGAAAACGACCTAGCCCACCATGCCGGAAAAAGCAAGATGGCAGACGGCAGAGAGGGGGTGAACGCTTTTTCTATCGGGATTGAACTAATAAATTCCAAAATAGACTACCCGACAAAAGCGCAATACACAGCTCTCGTAAAGCTAATTAATGACATCAAGACACGCCACAAGATAGAGCACATCGTCGGACACAAAGATATTGCACCAACACGCAAGACCGACCCGTGGAACTTCGATTTTAACGAACTTGCCATGCTACTAGAAAACCAAAAACACGCCAAGGAAGCTACAAAATGAGAGAACTGCTCGCAAAACTGAGTTTCGGGATAGACAAAAAAGACCTAAACAGAAGCGAGCTTGCGCAAGTCGAGATGCTCATCAAAGAAAAACTGCTCGTAGATGCCAAGCACCTCAAATTTGCCCCTGCGATAGTAGCCGGAGTCGTAGATGTCACCCGATCGGGGCTTGGGTTTTTGGAAGGTGTTGCGGGGCGTGAAAAAGACCTGCCGATACCAAGGCACGAGATGCGAAACATCGAAGACGAGGACATTGTCATCGCCCGCATCGAGCAAAGACGAGGTAAGAGCTTTGCCGTGCCTATCAAAATCATCCAAAAAGCCGTACCGTTCTCGGTCTGTATCGTCCAAAAAGAGAGAGCCAAACTCTCGGTCTGGAATATCAAGACCTCGCAAAGGGTCTATCTGGATGTCAAAGACAAATCGCTCAAGATGCTCCCCGACGGTGCAGTCCTGAAGGTAGATAATGCCACTAAGGTGCCGATAGAGGTGCTGGGCGTCATCGAAGACCCTTTCGTGGATGAGAAAATATCGCTTGCCCTGTACGACAAAAAAGACGAGCACCCGAGAGCCTGCATCACCGAGGCGGACGCATGGGGCAAGGTCGTCGATAAGTCTATGTATCCTGGCAGGGTGGATTTGACACATCTGCCGTTCATCACGATAGACCCCGTAAGCGCAAAGGACTTTGATGATGCGATATATCTGGACACGGCGACAAACGAGCTATATGTCGCCATTGCCGATGTGAGTAGCTATGTCACGCCGATGTCTGCTTTGGATACCGAGGCTAGAAAAAGAGGTTTTTCCATCTACCTGCCTCACCGTGCCATACCGATGCTCCCGCGCAATCTCTCGGAGGTCATCTGCTCGCTCAATGAGCTTGTCGATAGGCTAACTTTTACATTCAAATTGAAGATAGACGCCGAGACACTGGTAGTCGTAAGCTATGTGCTGTTTGAGTCCGTCATCAACTCCAAAAGACGCTACAACTACGACGAAATAGACAAATTCTTAGAAGGCGCGCCAGCCAGAGACGAGACGGACGCAAAAGTGTTTGAATGGCTAATGCCGCTTAACTCCCTGACGGCAAAGATACGAGAAAAAAGGCTTCAAAAAGGGTTTGAGTTTGCCACCGACGAGATACGAATGAGCCTAGATGAAAAACAAAACATCACGGCGACGACGATAGAGGAGCAGACCCGCTCGCACGCCCTCATCGAGGATTGTATGCTGCTTGCTAACAAATGCGCTGCACAGTATTTTGACTACGGAATATTCCGCTGCCACGACAAGCCGACGCCAAAAAAAATCAAAGATTTGATGGAACATCTGGACACTCTAGGGCTAAATATCAAGCCGACAAATAACATCCACGCCCTAATACTAAGGATACAAGAACAAGTCAAAGGGAGTGGGCTAGAAAAATTCGTCGATAAACTCATCATCCGCACCCAACAGCAAGCTGTCTATCAAGCGACAAATATCGGGCACTTCGGGCTTGGGTTTGACAAATATACGCACTTCACTTCGCCTATTAGACGCTACTCCGACCTCATACTGCACAGGCTACTCAAGACCATAATAAAAAAAGACGACAAAGCAAAAGCCCACATCCTAAAAGACATCGAAGCGGTCACGATGACGGTCTCAAGGCTGGAGAGAGAAGCGGCAAAAGTGGAGTGGGACTTCATCGACCGCAAATTCGTCAGATGGGCAGAGCAAAACATCGGCAACTCATTCCGTGCGATAGTCACCGATGTAGACGAAGAGGGCTTCAAAGACACGATAGCGAAAATTGAAGACGACATCAAAGGGGCAAGGGTGTTTATGGACCCTGAAGAGGAAGCACATTTGTTTGACGAGGTAACGGCGGAAATTATAGACGTCAACATAGCGACGACAAAGATTTATGCAAAAGTAGAGGGTAAAAGATGAGCTCAAAACTAAAAGCTTTACTGATAATCGGCGGCGTGTTTTTGGCTATGCAGTTAATAGTACCGTCAAAAACCAATCCACCGACAGACAAAACAAAAGAGCTAATAGCGCCTGAAAATGTCACATCCGTACTCAAAAAAGCGTGCTACGACTGCCACTCCAATGAGACAAGATGGCCATGGTACACGAGCGTGGCGCCTTTTTCTTGGATAGCGGCTACGCATGTTCACGAGGGTAGAGCTTGGGTAAACTTCTCGGAGTGGGAAAATTACGAAGAAGCCAACAAAACAAAACTCAAAAAACTGATATTTAGAGCCGTATCGCACGCAATGCCGCCGCACGCTTACAAGCTAATGCACAAAGAATCAGAACTAACGGCGGAAGAAAAAAAGCTACTCAGGGATTGGACGGGCGTCAATCCTGCGGATATTTCGGCTAGAGACTAAAATGATACAAAACATCCAAATAGAGAAACTAGACGAACAAAAATACATACAGCCCGTCAAAATCACATACACACAAAACGGCAAGGATAGGAGCTGGGAGGCAGTCAAAAGCTTTGATAGCGTAGCGGTACTGCTATATCACAATACCAAAGACGCTTTTTTGTTAGTCAAGCAGTTTCGCCCGCCAGTCACGCTAAACGGCATAGCGCCTGAAAATGCCTATGTGTACGAGCTGTGCGCAGGTATTTGCGACAAAGGCAAAAGCCTAGAGGAGACCACGGCAGAGGAGATAGACGAAGAGTGCGGATATAGTGTGGAGCCTGAGAACATAGAGCTTATCACGGCGTTTCATACCTGCGTGGGTATATCGGGGGCTTATCAGAGCCTTTTTTACGCAGAGATTGACGAGAGTATGCGCCTGCACGAGGGAGGCGGCGACCATACCGAGGAGATAGAGCTCGTGTGGCTACCCGTAGCCGAGGCAAAGGCATTCGTAGCCGACCTCTCAAAGCCCAAAACCCCGGGGGTTGGGCTCGCATTTTATTGGTGGCTTGATAGGCACTCATGAGGGTATTTCTGTTTTTGGCTGTTTTTACTGCTTCACTATTTTCATGTGCACTTTGCGGCGGCGCAGCATCACTTGTTAGCGTCTCTACAAATACTGTTCTATCAGGCTCCACAATCCAAAAACTAGAAGTATCATGGAAATTTGACGAACAGCTTTCAAAACTAATAATAGCCCTATACGATAGAAATAAAAACCAAAAATTTGACACAAACGAAATTGCCGAAATGTTTGATGTACTATCAAAAAGTGAAAAACCAAAATTTATGCTGGTGGTGGGTGTAAATAATGTGAACAGGCCTGATTTTAGAGTAGAAAACTTTAATGCCAACATCAAAAGTGGGCGAGTAATATATAATTTTAGCGTTATGCTAGGCTACCCGCTGGGTAATAAAAACAAGTTTTTTTATTATTTTGTCGATACCGCAGGCAGTTTGGCTTTCGTGCACTCTATGGATACGGTCAATATTACAAATTCCATCGGCTACAAAACAAACAAAAGCATAGGATTTAGGGTAGTTCAAGATACGATGTCCGTTATCAATCTGGCAACCATAGATATTAACAAATGAATACACTAACCGAACAAAACCAAACAAGCGGAATATATCAAGACACGCTAACCGCCCTCGCTCAGTTGCTGCACAGCTTGTCAATCAAACTAGGCGCCCTACTAACACAAATAAAAGACGGGGATAGTCTAGCTCCGATAGCAATATTTTTGCTCATTTCGTTTGCCTACGG
The DNA here is from genome assembly GCA_050252455.1 of Campylobacterales bacterium. Classification (GTDB taxonomy): domain Bacteria; phylum Campylobacterota; class Campylobacteria; order Campylobacterales; family UBA6016; genus UBA6016. Next base: position 30,553 of record JBFWKW010000025.1, read on the forward strand.
TTTTGTCCATGCTTCAGGCCCGGGGCACGGCAAGGCGCTTGTCGCTTCATATTTTAGCTCCACCGACAAAGGATACAAAAAGGCGATTACGATAGCCTTGATGATTGCGACGGTGCATACATTTTCGGCTCTTCTTATCACGCTTGTCGGATATTTTGCACTAAGCGCCGTTTTTTCGGTCGCCATTGTTAATACGACAAACATTCTGACCAAAATATCCGGTGTTGCGATAGTGGCGCTCGGGGTCTACTTTTTGTACAACAAAATAAAGCACTACAAAAACCTGCGCAAACAGACGCCAAAATGGAGCGTTACCCAGCCGCATAGCTGCTCCTGTGCCGCATGCAAGACCAAAGACTCTAGCGAGCTTGCGCTGATATTGTCGGCCGGAATAGTGCCGTGCCCTGGAACTATCACGGTATTTTTGTTTGCGATTACGCTGGAGCTGTATTTCGTCGGTTTTTTGAGCGCAGTCGCTATGAGCCTAGGGATGGGCACGGTGATAGCGCTAACGGCGGCGCTCAGCGTCAAGATAAGAAAAAGCTTAAACAGTCGGTTTTCAAAGTTTATAGCCGTACTCGATTTTGGAGCCGTAGCGGTGATAATAACGCTTGGCGTCCTACTATTAATACTCTGAGGAGCAAGCGATGATTCTGGATTTTAGCGGTGTCGATGAGACAAAAATATACAAAGTGATGAGCTACTCCATCTTTCCTCGCCCCATAGCATGGGTAGTCACCGAGGATGAAGGGATTGTCAATATTGCTCCGTTTAGCTATTTTGCCCCGCTTAGCTCCAATCCGCCGATAGTCGTCGTGTCGATAGGACTCAAAGAGGATGAAAGCCCCAAGGATACAAGAGCCAATATCCTAAAGCACAAAAAAGCGACGATATGCCTTGCG
>JBFWKW010000026.1:0-30304 GCA_050252455.1 Campylobacterales bacterium
AAGAGTTCGCCCTTTTGCTGACTGACGTTACGATAGAAAATGCGAAACAAATAGCGCAAAAAATTTGCGAAGCAACAAGAGAGGATTCTGTTTTGATGGGGCTTCTTGGGCGACAGCTTACCGTTAGTATCGGTGTCGGCGAGCTAAATAGCCTGGAAAGCCAAGACGGTCTGGTGCACAAGGTCGATAACGCCCTGTATGAGGCCAAAAGGACGGGCAAAAATCAAGTCGTTATAGCCTAAGGAGTCAATGTGTTCTTGCTACTTAGATTGTTTACTTTGATTGGGATTATGTTTTTTGCTAGCGGTTGCGTGATGATGAACTCTACGAGGTCGCTGCCGCAAACCGTTGTTGAAAACAAAAAAGTACGGTTACCTCAAAAATACGAGAACACCCCTGTGTATTTCAAGGGCTTTGATGCGAACGATACAGAAGTAAAAGTCCTGCATTATGAGGGGATATTGCAGGCTGAACAGTTTTGGATAGCAGCGCCCAGCGATGAGCAAAAAAAGATACTCAAAGAATCGGCGCTTACCCTTGCCAATGTAGGCTTCATGACGGAGCTTGTCGACCAAAAACTAAATCTACAAAATCCAAATTTATCACCCGATAACAAAAAAGGGTGGCTCCTCAAAGGGCATATACAAAAAATCGTCATCAGAACATATGGTGACGGCTTTGGCGGATACGGCTCAGCAGGCGACTATTGGGAGTGCAATCTATATCTGGACAAGCTGGAGGTGGTATCGCTCGAGACAAATACTACCCATCACGTCAAGCCGTTGCAAAGCTACGCTAAAGTCATAGGCTCCCCCGTGAAGCTCGGCGGTTTCTTGGAGGGGCTGGCGTGGGCAGCAAAGCTAGCGTCTATGTCGTTTATGACTATCCCGCAACTGGCATACGACCACTCTGCCGTCACCGATTTGCCGAAGTATTCGCTGGGCAAGATAGAGCTCTCGCCAGTTGAGCTTTCGGCTAAAATCACGGCAAGGATGTTTTTGATGGAGCTAGCAAAAGAGTAGGGCAGAAAAGGCAAATAAAAGTTCTGTTTATGCTGCTTTGTTTTTGCCTTTTTCTAACCATTTGACCACAAAGGTCGAGATAGAGAATATGACTATAGTAGAAGCTATACACAGTGGAGCCTGCACGCCAAATCCACCGCCTAGTGAAGCTATAGTAAAAAACGATATAGCCCAGATAACAAAAGTGGCTATGTATATTGATTTTATGAGCATGGTTTTTGTCTTTAAAACTGTTTTTGTTTATGATACAAAATGAATAGTAAAACGGCAAAAAAGATAAAATCCAAAAACACCTCTATAGAGTTGATACTCCGCAAAGAGTTATGGAAAATGGGTTATCGGTATCGTATCCACGACAAAACCGTATTCGGTACGCCCGATATTGTATTTCGTAAACAAAAAGTTGCTATATTCTGCGATAGCGAGTTTTGGCACGGCAAAAAATATCTAAACGGTGAAAAGTTCAAAACAAATACGAGCTTTTGGGAAACAAAAATCAAGCGAAATATAGAACGAGACAAAGAAGTGAACGAAAAACTCGGAGATGAGGGCTGGACGGTGCTTAGGTTTTGGGGTAGGGATATTAAAACTGAACTAGATAAGTGCATGCAAACAATTCAAAACGCCACAAAGGAGATAGTGTGAGCAATGTGTTGAAAATGACTTTTGATCCCAGAACGATTGAACATCTTGGCGTCAAGATGTATTCAACTCTGCCGCCGGCTATAGCAGAGCTAATCGCAAATGCTTATGATGCTTGCGCAACCAATGTAACGGTCAGACTAAGCGATAATCCTAAGAAAATTGAAGTTATAGATAATGGCACGGGGATGACATTTGACGAGATTAATAATAATTTTTTGAGAATCGGTAGAAATAGGCGCGTAGAAGAACAGAAGCCACCATGCAAAAGATTTCCAACGGGAAAAAAGGGGCTAGGAAAGCTTGCATTGTTTGGAATAGGCAAGGCTATAGAAATTATTACTAAAAAAAATGGCTCAAAAGTTAGCTTCGTAATGGATTGGAATGCAATAATGCATACGGATGGCGACTACAAGCCTGAGTTTGAAGTTGATCGCTGTGATATAGATGATACTGGTACAACCATTATTGTCCATGAGCTGAAACGCAAAACAAATTTTAATCAAATGGATATGGCAGTATCTATTTCAAAACTTTTTAATTTTAGTGATGAAGATTTTAATATACAAATAATTCTTAATGAGGGTGAGCCATTAGATATTAACCGAGATTTAAAATTTAGCGACATAGAAAAGCAGATCGAATGGGAGTTTCCAAAAAGTTTTGAACTTGTTGCTGAAGAGTATGAATATGAAGAATTTATTAAGGGAAAAATGTTTGCTAGTGATAAACCGTTAAGACCGGGACTTAGGGGGATTACATTATATGCAAATGGACGCATGGTGAATTTGCCTGAATTTTTTGGGAGAACAGAATCAAGCCACTTTTTTTCATATTTAAGCGGCTATCTCGATGTAAACTTTATTGATTTATGGGAGGAGGATGTAATTTCAACAGATCGACAATCATTAGATTGGGAAAATAGTAAGCTACAAGAACTACAGAGTCATTTGCAGTCTTTATTAAAGGCTCTAGAGAAGGACTGGAGGGCAAAACGCAAAGAGTTACAGACACAAAAAGCAAGAGAAAAAACTGGCATTAATACGGATGACTGGTTTAGTAAAACTCCAGAACATATTAAAGCTGTTCTGAGTGTCATTGTGGATAATATCATTGAAGATAGTGAAATGTCTGAAGAAAAGCAAGCAGAGGTAGTGCAGGCAGTACACACGCTTGTTCCGGAATATCCCTATTATCATTGGCGTCAACTGCATAGCGCTATTCAAAGAGTATCCAAAGAGGATTACGAAAGAGCCGACTATTTAAGGGCCGCTAAAGAAGCGGTAATTGAGTATGAAAATATAGTTAAAAATATTTCAGGATTGACGGATAAGATGGGGACGGATTTAATGCGTCAATCATTCGGAAAAGACTGCTCAAACAAACCAATAAGTATTACCGAGTGTATAACTGATACACAAAAAAATATTGAAGATGGACAACAAAATTTGTCCGTAGGGGTTGTGTCGGGCTTTAGGAATCCGGCATCTCATGAAACAAAACATGATCTTTATCCACATATCTTTAACGATCAAGATTGTTTAGATATTTTATGTTTGGTTTCATATCTTTTAAATAAATTAGATAGTAGAAAAAAACCTATTCCATAAGAGAAGAAAAATATTTTCCAAACGCTTCCGCCATCTTCGGCGGAACGGCATTGCCTATCTGGCGAGCTACTTTTGCGGTTCTATCTTCAAAGAAAATATAGTCCGTCGGGAAAGACTGAAGTAGCGCACCTTCTCGCAGGGATATTGCCCTGTATTGTTCCGGATGCCCGTAGCGTCCCGTCGAGACACTAAAAAACTTTGTTGTTAGTGTCGGCGCAGGTTTATTCCAGTCCATTCTGCCGTATGTGTCGCTATGTCCGGATGTTTTCTTGTGACACTCTAGCCACAGCTCTGGCGGCCACTCAAGCCTATTTTTGTACTGCAATCTTTGCTTGTTGATTGGAAGTAGGTTTGCCGCTTTGTGATTCGGTATTTGTGGATGTTCCTCTCCAGCTTCTATAGGCGCAAGACTTTTTATGGTATCACCTACGGTTTTATAGGACTTGCTAACTCCGTCATACTCGCCTTGCGGTATCTTTACTTTACCTTTTTTTGAAGCCAAAAGCACAAAGCGTTTACGATTTTGCGGTACGCCGTAGTTAACGGCATTTACTATTTTTTTATCGACGCTGTAATTTCGTTTATTCAATACCTCTAGGAAATATGCAAAGTTCTCAGGCTCGAACTTTTCAAGTCCGGCTACATTTTCCATAAATACAAAATCAGGCTCCAGCTCTGCTATCAAATCCGCAAAGTACACGATAAGCGTTCTTCTGGGGTCGCTCTTGTCGCCTCGTTTCTTATTTTTCATCGAAAATGGCTGGCACGGGGCGCACCCGGCAAGCAAAAACTTCGTTTTTTCTTTTTTGCGTTTTGTTTTTGAGCCTACTAGATCGGTTATGTCTTTTTTTGTTAGTTCGGTGACGCTTTTTTGTATGTAGCGGGCTTTTTCGCCGTTCGGTCTCGTGTTGTTTTCTTCGTAGGCTTGTTTTGCGGACGGCTCTATGTCAAAGCCTGCTACGACATCTATTCCTGCGTCCAGTAGTCCTCTTGTGACACCGCCGACACCGCAAAAAAGGTCAATTGCACATATTTTTGCCGTTTTATCGCCCAACCTGCAACCTTTGTTTAGTGTATGTAATTCGTGTTTTACAAAATAAACCTTCTCTGGTTAGCTTATTGAAAATAGTATAAAAATTTGATTGTTTTTAAAAAGAAGATTGATTTTATAAAAGATGAGTGTAATTAAAAATGTGAAAGACTGGTTGCAGGAGTAGGATTTGAACCTACGACCTTCGGGTTATGAGCCCGACGAGCTACCGGACTGCTCCATCCTGCGGTGACCAAAAGAAAGAAAAATCAAAAAATGGCTGGGGTACAAGGATTCGAACCTCGGTTAGATGGACCAAAACCACCTGTCCTGCCACTAGACGATACCCCAATCACTTTTGAGACCGAAATTATAGCGGAACTTAACCGCTTTGTCAACTAAAAAAAGGTAAATTTTCGTATAAAAAATGAAAAGTACGGAGATTGTATGCCTATTCAGAGGGTTTTGGACGCTATCGAGGAAATAAAAAAAGGCAATATGGTCGTTATGATGGACGACGAGGACCGCGAGAATGAGGGCGATCTCGTCTATGCTGCGGCGTTTAGTACACCGGAAAAAGTAAACTTCATGGCCTCGGAGGCAAAAGGCCTTATATGCGTGGCCATCACAAGGGACGATGCTGCGAGGATGGAGCTGGCGCCTATGGTGGCGAAGAATAGTTCTTCTTATGAGACAGCCTTTACCGTGTCGGTGGATGCCAAGGGTTGTGCGACGGGAATATCGGCGTATGAGAGGGATGATACGATCAAACTGCTTGCAGATACAAATACAAAGCCGGATGATTTGGTGCGCCCCGGGCATATATTTCCCCTTATTGCAAAAGACGGCGGCGTGCTCGTGCGGACTGGGCATACAGAGGGCTCTGTGGATATATGCCGTCTTGCGGGGGTCTATCCTGCCGGCGTAATATGCGAGATAATGAAAGAAGACGGCACTATGGCGAGGCGTGACGACCTAGAGGTGTTCGCCGCAAAGCACAATCTGAAAATCGTGTTTGTCTCCGACCTTATAGAGTATCGACTCAAAAGAGAGAAGTTGGTGCGCGAGATAAGCTCCGAGGCCTCTAGCTTTATGGGTAAGTCCGCCGTCAAAAAAAGCTTTGAGGACCATACGGGCAAAGTGCACACCGCTTTTGTATTCGGCACGCCCAAAGAGAGTGCAAATGTGAGGTTTAACAATATATCTACGGATATTGAGCTGCTCTCAAATGAAAGCCGCTATTCGTCGCTAACTAGAAGCGTAGAGCTATTAAGCAAAGAGGGTGGGGTGATAATATTCGTAGACGCAAGCCATCCTGAGAGCTCCGAGGTCAAGGAATTTGGTGTGGGGGCTCAGATACTCGGACTTCTGGGGATTAAGAAAATCAATTTGCTTTCACACTCTAAAAACAAAGAATTCGTCGGCATATCCGGCTTCGGTCTCAGCATAGAAAATAGGGTAGAAGTCTAACAAAGCCCTTTGTGCCTATAGCGTTCTAGCTGGGTTTCGTTGCCCAGCACTCCACCGGAGTGTATAAATATCGCATCTCTCCCCTCGAAAAACTCAAGATTTTCGCTTATTGCAAGCCAACACTTGGTGTCATAGATGAGGTCAAACTTCACTCCTGCATTCAAAAGCTCTTTATATACGGCTAATAGCTTAGGGTGCGGGGCGGCAAATGCTATTTTGTCTTTCGTTTCCAGTATCGTCGGCTTTTTCGTCACTCCAAGCCTCCCAAACTCACCGTTTAGAAACTGTGCATCCGAGACACAAGGGGTTGTGAGGCACTCAAAATCAAGATAATCGGATAGATACCCCGCCGTTGTGCCTGTGCCGCTGCTTGTGACGGCTATTGGATTTTTGAGATTTGCGGCTTTTGCGAACTCATTTAGCTCGTCCGCCAAAAGCTTCAGCCCTTCTCTTGCATACTCGTCTGCTCCGCCTTGCCTAATAACCAGCATGCCCGTCTCATTTGAGGTCAGAAGTTCATCTATTTTTGCATTGTACTCGCCATGCTCTAGCTCGATTAGCCGAATGCCGTTTTCAAGCGCGGCTTTGAGGTTGCCAGTTGGAGAGTTTGCCAAAAGCGATGGGAGCTTTTTGGCGTAGTAGATAAATTCTACGCCTTGAGCTTTTGCGAGTGCGGAGATGGCATACATGGCGTTGCTCTGCGCTCCGCCGTAGCTGATGATCGTATTGGTTTTGAAGCCGTGAGCGGCGAATGTGTATAGTTTGCGGGCTTTGTTGCCGTTTATCTCCTTGTCTAGCAGCTCGTCTCGCTTAACAAACCAATTTCTGCCAAACGCTTCAAGCCCGGTAACGGGGGAGTTAGCGAGCTTCATTTAGCAGTTTTAGGAAGTTATCGTGAACATTTGCGCCGCTTGCGACAACGCCTCTGGATGTCAGCTCAAACTTGCCGCCCAGCTCGTCGGAAACTCTACCGCCCGCTTCCGTGACGATGAGTACGCCTGCTGCCGTATCCCACGGCTTAAGATTTATCTCGTAAAATGCGTCAAATACCCCCTTGGCTGTATAGCAGAGGTCTACCGAGGCGGCTCCTAGACGGCGAACATCTCTCGTATATGGAAGAATAGAACGTATCTTGGCTATCGCCCACTCGAAATCTTCACCCGCTTCCGCTTTGGTATATGGAAACCCCGTGGCTATGAGCGATTTTTGCAAGTTTGACTCCGCAGAGACATGTATTCTTTCGCCATTTAGATACGTCCCTTTGCCTGCCTCGGCCCAAAAGAACTCGTCCAATATCGGATTGTAAACCGCCGCGTATTTTGGCGCTCCATCCTCCCAAACGCCTACGGATATCGCACAAAACGGGATTTGGTGGACGAAGTTGGTTGTGCCGTCTATCGGGTCTATGAATATCGCGTTTTTCGGCAATTCTCCGCCGCTCCAGCTCTCTTCGCCTACTATTTCGTATCCAAATCCGCTAAGAGCCGCCGTTAGCTCCTTTTCTATCGCCACATCGTATTCGGTTAGTAGGTCTACGGCGCCTTTGTAGGTTATCTGCTTGTTTTCAAAAAACCCTTTTTTGAAGAGTTCACCGCTTTTTTTGACTATATTTTTTAGCTCTTGCATCGAAATCCTTTTTTGAATTTTAGACAAAAACAACTAATAAAGGGAGTGGAACAAAATATGAAAATAGAAATCAATATTCTTGACAAAGTGATACGAAATCGATAGAATTCGCAATTAAATTTGAAATCAATTATTAATACTTAAGGAGATGTTGTGGAATATCTAAAAGATGTCGTTGACTACGCGACATTAGGAATACTGGGGTTGATGAGTATTATTGCGGTTGGGCTTGCGGTAGAAAGAGTTGTGTTTTACTCTTCTGTTGAGCTTGGGGGATACACTACGAAAAACCAAGTAGAGGCCGCTTTGACAAACAATCTCTCTGCAATATCAATTATAGGCTCAAATGCCCCGTATATAGGACTTTTGGGTACGGTAGCCGGAATAATGGTTGTTTTTTATGAGATAGGAACTGGCGGAGGGATGGATCCGTCAAAGGTAGTAATAGGGCTTTCATTGGCTCTTAAAGCTACTGCTTTAGGGCTTTTGGTAGCTATACCGTCAACCATGATATATAGCGCTTGCCTTAGAAAAGTAGATTTGCTTGTTGGAAGATGGGAAGATGAAAGGGCTTAAAAGGGTAGAGGGGATAAACGTAGTCCCTCTGATAGACGTTGTTCTTGTTTTGCTCGCTATCGTTTTGACCGTCTCTACATTTGTTGCAGCCGGACAAATAAAACTTGACTTGCCCCAAGCTTCAAACACGGAGCAGATGCCTCCAAAAAGCATCGAGATATCCATAATGCCGGATGGAGGTATATATTTTGCCGGCGAATTGGTGAGTAAAGATGCTTTTGAAGCAAAGATGGCAACCATCTCAAAAGAAGACAGCGTGTCTATACGCGGCGATAAAAAAAGTTCATTCGAGGACTTTGTATTTGTGATGGACAGGCTCAAAGGCAAAGGGGTGGAGAAAATATCAATAGTGGCAAAAAATGATGTTTAGTGTTGTCATGGCGGCAAGGGGAACGCGCCTTGATAGTTTGAAATTTATTTTATTTTCATTTTTGGTGCATATGTTTGTTGTTGTTTTCTTTTGGAACAACAATGACGCGGTGGAGCAAATATCGCTTTCAAGTAGTATATCGCTGTCGGCCGTAGTAATAGAAAAAAGTGAAAATACGGCACAGAAACAACAGCAAAAAGCCGTGGAAAAAATAAAACCAATAGAAAATAAGGTGGTAAACAAAAAAGAACATATTGTTGAAAAACCGGTAGAGACAACCAAGGATACAAAAAGTGAACCGATAAAGCAGAGCGTTCAGGCGGCCGCCTCGGCTCAGACAAAAGAGACGCAGCATATTAAAACGGCAGCTGCCTCGGAAAATAAAGCAAGAGAAGCAAAGCACGAAACCGAAAGTGAGGCAAGCTATACGGCTGATTACTTGAATAATCCAAAGCCGTCATATCCTTCCATATCCAGAAGACTCGGAGAAACAGGCACTGTACACTTGAGGGTATATGTTATGCCGGACGGTACGGTAGGACAGGTAAGCTTGTATAAAAGTTGCGGTTTTCCGAGGCTGGATGATTGCGCTTTAAGTACGGTTAAGAAGTGGCGTTTCTCACCTGCAAAAAAAGGAAATCTGGCTGTTGCCTCATGGGTGAATGTCCCTGTAGATTTTAAACTTGAAAAAGGGGCCTAGAATGGCAAAAGAGCAAAATAATGAACATTCAAGCGCCGAATCTGCATTCTCTGATGACATCAGAAAACCGATTGTTATTAGTAGTGAAAATATTTTTGGCAACGGTTCTTTTGTTTACATTGAGCATGGCGGGCAGCAGTATATATTGAGAATCACTAGAGAAAATAAGCTGATTTTGACCAAGTAAATATTATGTTTGAGAAATATTATTCGGAGCTGTTAGGCTATTTTTCCAAAATTTTGTACGACAGGGACAGGGCGCAAGACGTTGTGCAGGAAGCATATTTGAAAGTTGCTGCACTCGGCGTTAAGGCCGAATGCATAGAAGAACCAAGGGCTTTTCTGTATAAAACCGCACATAATATAGTCATAGACGAGTGGCGAAAAAACAAAAACAACGCCAAAGAGATTATAGAAGAGGCAAACATAGAGGCTTGCCCGAGTGAAGAGCCGCTAGAGCAAGTCATGTCTAATGATAGAATGTCAATTTTGCAAAATACTATTGATTCGCTACCAGATAGATGCAGGGAAGCTTTCGTGCTTCATAAGTTTGAAGGTTATTCCCATAGAGAAGTAGCCGAGATGATGGGAATAAGCGTAAATGCTGTTGAAAAGCACATTATAAAAGCGCTTGTGGCGTGCAAGCAAGCTGTTTGGAGCATATCCAATGAGTAGACTTGAGTATATATCTGTTGATGAAGTTGCAGCCGCATGGTTTATTGAGGAGCAAAACGGATTTAGTGATTGCAGAAAAAATGAATTTGAGAATTGGCTTGCGCAAAGTTGCGAACATGTTAAAAGCTATAGAGAAATTAAGGCCACTTGGGGGCAATTGGATGATTTGTCGTTTATCGGTAGTGCCAAGACGGAATATAAGTCGGCCAATAATGCCTTATTCAAACGAATTTCTTATGGCGCTGCGATTTTATCGGCCTGTATTTTAATAATAATTGCCGGATATTTACTCCCATACTATAAAAAGCATATTGAAAATCCGGTTGGTATCATAAGTCAATACACTCTTGCAGACGGAAGCCTAGTCGGTGTTGATACAAATACCTCTTTGGATGTGAATTATTATCTGGGCTCAAGACAACTTAGACTTCTATATGGACAAATCACGATAGATGCCTATAAGGACAAAGATAGACCGATGCATATTTTTGTCGGTAACGTGAAAATAACAGTAACAGGTACCATGTTTGGCGTGCGTAGCGTTGGTGAAGGTGTCCATGTGGCGGTTAGGGAAGGTAGTGTAAAAGTTTATTTGACGAATCCCAATGGGGATATCATGCTCTCGTCTATGACGGCCGGACAGCATATATTAGTACGCCAAGATGGAAGTTATTTGCTGACTAAAAGAAATGAGAACATGTGTGAGTGGGCAAACGGAAGACTTGCCTTTGATTCAAAGCGGCTAAAAGATGTAGTAAAAGAATTAAGTAGATATGGCATAGATAACTTAGATGTGGACCGTAAGCTAGGTGATAGTAGGGTCTCCGGAAGTTTTGAAATTGCTAAGGCGCAAAAATTTATTGAGATGCTGCCAAAGGTTTTACCGGCAAAGGTTGAGCAGCGAAATAACAAGATATTCGTACGTCACATAGATTCATCAAATTAAAAAAATATTTTTTTTCAAAACTGACGTCAGGTTTTTGATTTTTAAATCGTTATAACTTAATGAGACAAAATATCATTATTGTTAAAGGATTAAAAATGAATTTAAAACACATATCTTTGGCGGCTATCGCAGCACTCGTTATTACCTCTCCCTTATCTGCTTCGCAAAGCAAAATCGGATTTTCCGTTGAATCGCAAAATATGACCTCTGCGTTATCTGAGTTGGCAAAACAGGCAAAAATACAGCTTTTGGTAGATTCTAAGCTTCTGGATGGCAAAAAAGCAAACCCCGTAACCGGACAGATGGGACTAGATGAAGCTTTTGACAAGCTATTGCGTGGGAGCGGATTGGTTGCCGAGATTAGCGGAGAAACCGTTGTAATAAAAGAGACGGCAGGCTCTAAGAAGCAAGGCAGCGTGACGTCTCTTGGCGCTGTTGAAGTTTGGTCTACGCAGGTGCAAAGCTCCTCTCTTAATATGGGAAAAGATGTCATAGAAACAAAGCAGGCAGACCATTTAAGTGACCTGCTTAGGGATTTGCCGGGCGTAGACGTGGGGGGAACCCATTCTATAAACAATAGGATAGCCATACGAGGTCTTGACGATGACAATCTAGAGATGACAATCGATGGCGCAAAAATATCAAACACTAATATGTTCCATCATATAGGAAATCTGTTAATCAACCCGGATATATTAAAAAAAGCAGAGATTCAAGTGGGATCTAATTCTGTTGTGCATGGCGGTCTTGGTGGGGCTGTGGCATTTGAGACAAAAGAGGGAAAAGATTTGTTACAAAAAGACAGAGAGTATGGGGCTAGGGTGTCTGCCGGTTTTGCCTCTAATGATAGCAGAAGCGGTTCCGCCGCCGTCTATGGAAAAATAGGACGGGATGGGGATTTTTTGTTGTATCGCAACCAGTTAAATAAAAATAATTGGACAGATAGTAACGGGCAAAAGACTTTTGGCTCGGATGGAACGATAGCCAACACGCTTGTGAAAGTAGGATATGATTTAGGTACTTCTCAAAGAATATCTTTATCTTATGACCTTGTTAAAGATGAAGGAGACTATGCTCCAAGACCGGACTTTGGTTATGCATATAACTTTGCCAGAACAGGAACGGTCACTTTTCCGACCGAATATACGAGAGAGACATATACGCTAAAGCATGAACTCGACATTGGCGATGCTCTATACGTCCAAACATCAATTTACCATAATCAAAATGAGCTTGAGAGATACGAAAGGATAGATGGGGTAACTACCGTTAGACCAGGCGCCGTACCAGCTGGCACGAGTAACAAGCAGGGTCTTCTTAACGGACAGGTAAAAACGCAAGGTGTTAATGTTAAGGCGCAATCTCTGCTTGGCACTTCCGTTGCCGATAATAAATTTACCTACGGAGCTTTGTATGATGAGCAAAAAAGCAATGTAACTTGGGATGGCAAAAAGTATGGAAAAGACGAAGAGTCTACGACGACTGCTTTTTTTGTCGAGGATGCAATAGATTTTAAAAATGGTTTGGTGCTAACCCCTGGAGTTAGGCATAACGTCTATAAATATACGGGCGTGCACGGTGAGTTGAATGATGATAAGCCAACATACTCTCTAGCCGGATCTTATGCTGCCACAAAAAATCTGACTTTTAACGCCGGTGTCACTACTTTGTATAAAGGGGTTGAGATGGTTGAGGTGCTCTCATCGGCAAGAGTAACTACTCAAAAAAACAACAATCTTAAGGCGGAGACAGGCACCAATAGAGAGATTGGCGTGAAGTATGAAAATAGCCTATTTGGCGGCGATAAAATTGCATTTTCGTTAACCGGTTTTGATACGGATATTAATGATTATATTAATTATGATGCGGCCAATAGTAACTACAAAAATGACGGCAAGCTTAATATATTCGGCTATGAGGCAAGCATTCTATATCAAAAAGGATACTTTAGCTCGCTATTAACTTATTCGCATTCTGACTCAAAGTTTGATACCACTGGCCTCACGATGCAAAGGGAGCAGGGCGATACGTTTAGTATAAATCTTGATTATGAGCTGTCTGCAGGGCTGAGCCTTGGTTGGGATGCTTTGTTTGTGGCAAAAGAAGAGAAAAAATACGATGCGCTTCAAAATGAAAAGGGTGGATATGTCGTACATGACGTATCTGTAAAATACAAACCTGTATGGGCAAAAAGCCTTACTATGATAGGCGGAATAGATAACGTATTTAACAAAAAATATGTTTCTCATGCGTCGGAAAATAGAACGATTCAGTTTGGAGGAAAACCGTATTCGACAGCAGACTATGAGCCTGGTAGAAACGTAAAATTTACACTTTCATATGAATTTTGATTAGGCCGTGATTTTGATGTTTGTACGTAAAAATAAAGAAAAAATAGGATTGGGATACGGTATTGCCGTATCTTTGTCCGCAATCTTTTTTGCATATCTTTTTTGCTCTTCTTTGGTTTCTTTTTTGCCGGGGGATTACGCACAGAGAATAGTGCCGATGATGATTGCTACTCCCGTAGCAACTTCAATATTCGGTATATGGTTTTTGCTTTCAAAAAATAACTTTGAGCTTGTAATAAAAACAGCTGCAATATCGGTTGCCTCTTTTTTGTTGTTTGCGATCGGATACTTATTTTGATGAAACTTAGCAAGTATAACTTTAGATTTTTAACTAGAGCGCATGTCGTAGTTGGATTATTCGCCGTATTTTTATTTTATATAGCGACGTTTTTCGGCAGCATCACGATGTTTGCTCCGTATATCAAAATATGGGAATCGCCGTCTAGGCATTTTGACATCAGCGATAAAAATAATTCAGGCATTGATTTAGATGCGGTATTGAAAAATGTTATTGCGGCAAATAATCTTCCGACTAAAAATATAGAAATTACATTTCCAAGCTATAGGGACAACGCTCTAAAAGTATCGGTAGAAAATCAAGCTGTCATATACGTCAATCCAAATAACGGGAGCATCTTACACACATCAGATGAAAGCTACACCGTAAGTTCTTTTTTGAATGAGCTACATACTGGGGCAAATATACCTATGGTGGGCATGCCGCTCATGGGTTTGGCCTCTACTGCTATGATTTTCTTATCTATCGGCGGTGTTATGCTGTTTCTTTCTGCGAGAAGAAAGGCGGCTGAAAAAAAAGATAGATTGTGGTGGCATAAATATCTAGGGCTTTGGCTTTTGCCGTATATTGTAGTTTTTACGTTTACCGGGGCTTTTTTGGGCCTTATGCTCTCCTCATCATCTCCTTTCGCACTTGGCGCTACAAATTTTGAAGAGAGCAATATGCGAAAACTTGTAGCACCGATTATATTCAAGAAAAAAATGGAGCCAAAAGAATCCAACAGTACGCACGATGCTTTGTCGATTGCTGATTTAAAACAAAAAGCAAGTATTCAGTACCCAAATTTACACATTACGACCGTAAATCTGTATGCCTACAATAAAGATAATTATGAAGCAATGTTTTCCGGTTATTTAGGCGACAATCAGTCGATAAGCGGTAGGAACAATAGAATGTCGATAACTTTAAACGGTATAAATGGGGATGTCGTAAAAAAGGTACATATTGAAGATAGCCATATTATAAAAAGGGCGCTGTCGGCTTTTTATTTTTTGCACTTCCTGCCCGATCAGGGTGCCGAGTGGAGAATTGCATTTTTTGTTTTTGGGATAGTGATGGCTATTTGCCTTATTGCCGGATATTTGGTGTGGTCTGATAGAAAGTTACGTTCAGACGGTATTTTTCATCACATACTAAACAAGATTGCAATCGCATTTTTTATCGGCGTTTTACCGGCTACGGCGGTCTTGTTTGCTTCAAACTGGATACTCCGTTTTGATATGTATGACAGAGACATTTGGATAAAAGGGGCTTTTTACGCAACTTGGGCATTTGTGTTGTTTTATGCGTTTTTGGAAGCCTCCATTCTTAATGCAATCAGAAAGTATCTGTTGTGGTTTGCGGTACTCATGTCTTCCGCCGTTTTAATGCATGCCGCTAAAAACGGGTACTTTTTATCCGGTGTGAATATAGCAAATATGTCCGATACTGTTTTCTTTGTTGATGCGGGAATGCTTTTATCGTCTTTGCTTGCGATGCTTGCCTATGTATTTATTGGGAGATTTAAATATATAAAACAATATGAACAAAGGAGCTTAGAAGCATGGTAAAAAAGCTTTTAGCCGCTATTTTTTTGTGTTTAGCCTCTACACAACTGTTTGCCCATAAAGTCGAAGGGGTGTCGATAAATCTTCAAAAGATAGACGGCAATACCATTAAGGTAGAGGCCGAAACTAGGGGACAGGGCAAAAAAATGCACGGTAATAAGGTGCGTTTAGTGTCGATGATAGATAAAAAAGTGCTCGCAGAAGGTATGTTGGATAGAAAAAACGGATGTATATTCCAAATTCCAAAAGAGTCATATCAGGTATTTGTATTTGTAGGCGAACAAGACGTGGTAAAAGAAGGGCCGCCTCCTTCGGGCGGTTTTGACAAGGTCGTTGAATCGCACGAAGGAAGAGCTTTTAATTACATGCTCACTATCTCTTTGTTGTTTTTGGTGGGAAGTATTTTTATAGCCTTATATAAGACGGTATCTCTTCATAAAAAAAGAGGGCTTAAGATGTATTAATTGAAATTTAATATCATAAAGGCTATAATTTGATTTTAATTACTAAAATGAAAAAATAGCCAGCAAAAGCTTTAGCGTGTAGCCAGCCATCAATAATAACTTATGGAGATTTTGGTGGCTATTGTTTTAAAAAATAGTAAATTGCTTGGCAGTTTATTTTGCGGAAGCATACTCGCATATTCGCTTTTAGCGGATGAAAATATCACAAAAAATGGTGTTCAGTCTAAAGATGACAACTTGACCATCAAAGACACTGCAAATATACCCACTCTTAGGCAAATCAATGTTAGGGCAAAACAGGAATCGGTCGGCGTAAGCACTATAGACAGGCCTATGATGAACTCATTAACGAACGGCAACGGTGATGTTGCAACTATGTTAAAAGTTTTGCCTAATGTGCAGTTTGATTATAGTAAATACGGAAATGCAAAACAAGGTGAGATATCACCCTCTGAAGTCAGTATTAATGGCATGAAGTTTTATGACAATAAGTTTGTATTTGATGGAATGAACGTTAATAACAATATAGATCCTGCCGCAGATAATCCTATGAACAATGCCACCCCTTCATCGTCAAGCCAATCATTTGCAATAGATACTAGCCTGATAGATAAAGTTACGGTCTATGACTCTAACGTTCCGGTGGAGTTTGGAGGTTTTAGCGGTGGCGTCATTTCTATGGAAGCAAAAAAACCAACAAGGGATTTTGGGGGCGGAATGGCCGTAGAGCACACCAGGTCACAATGGATGCACTATTATCTATCTGACTCACAGGAAACGTCCTATGAAAATTCAACTAGCTATACAAGTCAGCCTGAGTTTAGTAAATACACATACAGACTATGGCTTGAGGCAAGACCAACGGATAAACTAGGAGTAATAGGAAGTTTCAGCAGAAAAACATCCCAAATACCATTGAAAAGCTATACGGGTGGGGCTTCTAGCTTGAGCGATGAGAGTGAAAAAATCCAAACCAGGCAAAACGATAACTTTTTCATTAAAGCTTATTATGATTTCTCACCAGAGGTAGAGGCAGACTTGGCATTATTGGGTGCGCCCGGTGTCGGGGAGTATTTTATCGCGAACGCAAAAAATAGTAATTTCAAAATACTAAGCGGCGGTAAAGGCATTAACGGCGGACTAAAATATAAAGGCAACGGCTTTGTTGTTGATCAAAGACTGTCATATAACGACACCCAGAGTAGTAGAAGTGCAGATGGCAATGTTTGGAAGTTGTGGAGATGGTCGAGTGATAAGAATTGGGGGAGAAATACAGGCGCTACCGCTACGAGTGGAGAGGGTGGATATGGCGACGTAGAACAAAAACAAAGCGTTATAAATTATAAAGCAAAAGTTGATTTTGACCCGATTAAATTTGCGGGAACAGAGCATTCCCTTCAGCTTGGCGTAGAGCTCGAAAAGCAAGAGCAGTACTACAATAGAAAAACACAGTATGAGCAATATACGGTAGCTACGGCATTGACAGCCGGCGCCACTTGCGTCGATAATTTTGGAAATATAGATACCGAGTTTTGTTCAACAACGCCGGCTAACGGCATGCCAAACGGTCAATATCTCAAACAGAGAATTATCCACAAGGCAGGCAAATTTACCGTAAAAGAAAATACAAAATCTCTATTTTTGCAAGACGAAATTAAACTAGAAAGAGCCAAGCTGAGGCTTGGAGCTAGATATGACAGCAGTGATTTATCGGCTGAACACACTATTTCACCGCGTGCGGTATTGACGGTAGATGTTTTTAATAATGGCGATACTACTCTGGAGGGCGGTATTGGCAGGTATCACAGCCGTAATTTCATGGTGTACTACAATCAAGCAGAGAGAAATAAGCTTATAACTACCGCTCAAAATAGAACATTAGTTGCCGGGGTTTTGCAGCAATGGCCGGACAACAACGCAAATAGCACCACTTGGAAGTATGTCTTTAACGATTTAAAAATGCCTTATAGCGACGAGGGGATGATCGGCCTTAGCCAGAAAGTCGCAAGTACCCTTTGGAAGTTAAAGTTTGTTGATAGAAACGGGCATGACGAAGTGGTTTCACATTCATATAAAGTTGGAACGCAGAGTACCAGAGAGTATAAAAATATAGGAAGCAGTACATCGCAGACTTACAGTCTTAGCGTGGAAAATACTCGCCCGTTTGAACTTGTAGACACTAAAACTACTTTTTTGGCTGCAATCGATAAAACTGAAACAAAGACTTCGCATGCCACGTATGATGATGGACTAAGCGATGTCAGCGCATCGAAGGATTCCGAACGAATAGTCAAATATGACGGAGCATATATTAGATGGGTTGATAGACCGGCCGATAATTTTGCAAGACCTTGGAATGCAAAAATTGCAGCTATTACAATGTTTCCCTCAGCGAGACTTATGCTGGGAAATATGTTGAACTATAGGGGCGGCTACTCTGCTATGGTCGCAGCCGGAAGTGTAGTCTACAACGGAAGCACTATAGACAACTACGAGAAAAAAACCATAAAGCCGGCGGTTACGTGGGATTGCACTATTACATATACATTGCCCATAAAAAAAGAGCATGAGGCATACGCAAAGCTAAGTATAGAAAATGTTCTTGATAAAAAGAACATGATGGAAAATGACGGCTCTGAGGCCGTGTACGAGAAAGGTAGACAGTTTTTTGTAGAGCTCGGATATAAATTTTAGGAGATGGGAATGTTGGATATCAAAAAAATAATTTTAGCACTAATGAGTTCTGGGGGGATTGCCTTTGCGGCTGACCCTTTTTTGGCTTTGGACGGGAAATGGGACTTAAGATCTATCATTGAGGCATACTCCAAGCCGATATCGGAATGGCCGAAGCCAACCGTAGATAAAGCGGTAAAATATAAGGAAATGGAATCCGTAAAAACCTTGGATTCCGCAACTCTTGATAGCCCAATTGTAAAACTAGGGCTTAGATTGTTTCATGAGCCAAGGCTATCTATGTCAAATGATATATCTTGTGCTAGTTGTCATAGGCCAAACAGGGCATACACGGAAGAGTCTAGCGTTTCGTCCGGCTTTAAGGGCTTAAAGGGTGGAAGAAATGCACCTACCATATTGGGTGTCGGCGGCGCTTCAAGTTTATTTTGGGATGGTAGAGCAAAAACACTTCAAGAGCAAGCTCTCGGCCCTATCGCCAATCCTGTCGAGATGGCGATGCCGCTTGATAAGTTGGCAAAAAAACTAGAAAAGATGAGCGGTTACGAGAAAGATATAAAAGAGGTTTTTGGCGACAGTGCATTCACTGTTGAAAGAGTTGCTGTTGCAATAGCGGCGTATGAGGCTACGATTGTTGCGCCAAGAACAAGGTACGATGAGTTTTTGGATGGCAATAAAAGTGCTTTAAATTCAAAAGAGGTGCTTGGATTGCATCTGTATCGCACCAAAGCTCAGTGTATGAATTGTCATTATGGCGAAAGGCTTACGGATGATTCTTTTCATAATTTAGGCCTTACTTATTTTGGCAGGAAATATCATGATGCGGGCAGGTATGAAGTCACAAAAGATAATAACGATACCGGCA
The DNA here is from genome assembly GCA_050252455.1 of Campylobacterales bacterium. Lineage (GTDB taxonomy): Bacteria > Campylobacterota > Campylobacteria > Campylobacterales > UBA6016 > UBA6016. The sequence continues at coordinate 18,884 of JBFWKW010000026.1, forward strand.
AATTCAAAACGCCCACGTTGAGACAGATATCAAATACTTCACCATATATGCATAACGGGCTATTCAAAAGTTTGCGAAATGTTTTGAATATGTATAACGGCGGAATGTTTCATCCAAAGCCGATGAATGAGGCTCAAGCAAAAGATCCGAAATTCCCAAAAACATCTGAACTTGTCAAAAAATTGAATCTAACAAAAGAAGAGCTTGACGCATTAGAAGCTTTCCTAAAAACACTATAAAAGGGTGCACATGAGAATAAAAACTATTTTTTTTGGTATTTTAGGGCTAATGTCATCCGTATCTATTCTTTATTCCGCAGAATCATTGAGCTCGCTCTCTGAGACGGTAAAGCAGGTATCTCCTTCGGTTGTTAAAATAAAGGTAAAAAGAAGTGATGATGTGAAGGATAATGGTGACTTTGTTTTTACGGATGCTAGCGGCTCCGGCTTTGTATTTGACGTTAACGGTCACATTCTTACAAATGCTCACGTGGTAAAAGATGCAAAAAAAATCATTGTTTGCGATGTAAATAACACCGAGATTCAAGCGAGTGTTGTGGGGTCTGATCAGAGAACGGATATAGCTATTATTAAAGTAGATAAAAACATTGCAAGCCCTGTTTTACTTGGGGATTCATTTAGGCTTTCGGAGGGGGACTTTGTATTTGCCGTAGGCTCTCCCTTTTCTCTTGGGCATAGTGTGTCGGCCGGAATAGTTAGCAAGATTAAAAGGTTTTTGCCAAGCACTCCGCATTTATTATTTATACAAACTGACGCCGCAATTAATCCCGGTAATTCCGGTGGCCCACTTTTTGACATAGGCGGCAAACTGGTCGGGGTTGCCTCTATGTCTTTTTCTAGGTCCGGAGGATATTCAAACATAGGTTTTGCAATCCCGGTGGAGGATGCCATTAGAATCGGAAAAGAGCTTATCGCAAAAGGAAAAATAGAGAGAGGAATGCTCGGAGCCGATGTCGCAATATCTGAGAGGGTAGCGAAAAAGATGGGGTATCAAAACGGTGTTTTGGTCTCAAGGGTGTATTCGGGATATCCTGCCGAGTTATCCGGCATTCATGGCGGCGATTTAATTATTGAGGTCAACAAAATAGAGATAAAAGACGGCGGTGAGCTTCATAGGGTACTTGAAAGCATGAAACCGCAGGATAGTATCGATATTGTTTTTGTTAGAAACAAAGTGAAACATAAGGCAAAAATTACACTCTCAAAGGCACAAGAGCCAAAACCTGTGCTAAATAATGCCGGAAGCAAAGATAAGGCGGATGAGTTTGGAATAATAGCAAAAGAGCATCCTGACAAACAGGCCGTAGAAGTGCTTGCAAGTTACTCCTCTGCCGCACTCGTTGGTTTTGAGAGTGGAGATATAATCAAAGAGATAGACGGCAAACAAATAAATAGTCTTAAAATATTAAACAACTCCATTGGTAAAATTGGAGATAAAAATATAGAGATTGCAAAAATCATCAGAAAAGACAAAACTATTTTATTGCCGATAGGTTCCAAAAAAGCGGTTCAAACAAGCGGCATACAAAGACTATAGCATTATTTCAAAACGGTGTGAGCCGTTTTGAAATGTGTATTCAAATCTCATATCGTGAGCATCCAAGATTTGTTTGACGATATAAAGTCCAAGTCCAAGCCCCTCGGAGCTTTCATCTCCTTTGACAAAAGGCTGGGTTAGCTGTTCTAGCGGTCTGCTTAGCGGCTCGCCTTTATTGCTGATTATTATCGAGTTATCGGTTGTGTGTATCGCTGCTTTGTTGTCGGGCGAGTATTTGAGCGCATTTGAGATTAGGTTTTTGAGCGCCAAGGTGAATAGTTTGAAGTCGGCATATATTCGTTTTTGAGATTCACCGATTTCCATCTGCCCGTCATCTACAAATGCGAGCTCCAAAGCTTCATCGATACAGTCTTGAAGCAGATATTCTTTTTTGTCTAGCGGCATTCCCGATGCGGTAAGTCTTTCGACTTGCAAAAGTTCGTTGATGAGGGTATCAAAGTGGACGAATAAGGAATGAAATCTCTCTTGCAGCTTTTCGTCATGCACCATCTCGGCCAAAAATCTACCTTTTGAAAGAGGGGTTTTGAGTTCATGGGCGATATTGCGCAAAAACAGCGAACGAGCCTTTGATATGTTGGATATGTGCTTTGCCGTTTCGTCAAAAGCTTTTGTTAAGGCCTCAAGTTCGGTGCATAATGGTTTGTCCCCTTTTTCAAAATCACCGCTTTTGGCAAACTCTTCAACTTTGCTTTTAAGCTCGTCAAGAGGCGCAAGCCCCTGTAGTATGGAGCGATAGAAGAGGGCGAGCACACCTAGTACCGCAAATAAAGCGACAAATAGCAGTAAGGAGACGGGAGCCGCCGATTTCTTGTCGAGAAAAGCCGCCGTTCCTCTTGGATGGGCGATGATTATATATCTCTTATCGTCCTTTTCAAGTAAAAATATTTTTGCAGGTCCCGGCATCCGAAGCTCTTTTATGTCTCTATCCGAAAACAATGTTTCCCCAAGCTCTTTCGGGAGCAATTCTAGCTCCAATCCACGGAGGCGTTCATTTACCTCTTCTGGCTCATCGGATAGATGTTTTACCGCTCTTGAGGCGTGTATTAGCCGCTCTCTTAGCTCCATCATCTTGTAATGCTCTTGGATAAAATAAAACATCGTAAAAACGGCAAGTATAAGAAACGACGAGATAGCAAAAGCTACACGGATTTTAAAAAATATTGAGTTTGTTTTCATCCTACAAATTTATACCCGGCGCCCTTCACGGATTTTATAAAGTTTGGCGTCTTTGGGTTATCCCCAAGCTTTTTACGAATCCTGCTGATTACGACGTCTATACTTCTCTCTCCGCTCTCCCATCGCATGACGCTGACGTTTTCGGCTATGTAGTCCCTTGTGAGAACGCTCCCTTTTTTTTCAAAAAGCAGTTTTAGTATCTCAAATTCCGCAACCGTTAGCTCAAGCTCTTTGCCGTCGAGTGAGGCCGACATTTTGTTTTCATCTATGTGTAGCTTTGAGTCGGAGTGTGCGAACAGAGGATGCTTGTGTCGTTTGAGTATCGTTTGTATGCGGGCTATTAGCTCTCTTGGGTCGTAAGGCTTTGGCAGATAGTCATCCGCTCCACGCTCCAGGCCTATTAGTTTGTCGCTTAGGTCCGAGCGGGCAGAGGATATGATAAAAGGTATATCGGAGCTGTCTCTTAGTAGTTTGCAGACCTCAAGCCCATCCATTTGAGGAAGGGTGAGGTCTATTATCGCAAGGTCGAAGGCGTGGTTTTTGACACCTTCCAAAAAAGCTTTTGGAGTAGCGTAAGTCGTTACTCCCATAGAGTAATTGGATAAAAAAGATACCAAAAGCTCACCAAGCTCTTTGTCGTCCTCGACCATTGCGATTTGTATCATTATTTTGCCAGTGCAGCTATGCTTTTTTGTTGTTCAGGCGTTAGTACGGCCCAGATTTTTGCTAGATGTTCCGCACGCATTTCGATAAATTTTTGCATTTTTTCGATTCTCTCTTTTTTGAACGCCTCTTTATTGAAGCCGCCGGCGACAGCAAAAGGGTCTTTCATCATTGGCTTATCTTTGATATGCAATTTTGCCATCTCGCTTCTAAACTCTTCGTTTATAGCATCTATTTTTGTTTTTTGCTCAGCAGATAGTTTGACGGTCGATAAGCTCATCATGTGTTTGCCCATTTCGCCGCAAGCTCCGCCTTTGCCGCCTTTTTTGCCTTTTTCCATTTTGCATCCGTCGTTATATCCGGCACCCATACCTTTGCCCATGCCGCCTTCGCAAGATGCAAAAGCCGATATAGACATCGCCGCCGTTAAAGCCGTCGCCAAAATAATTTTTTTAAACATCGAAAACTCCTTTTTGTTTTTTGGTACGACAGAATGATAGCTTTGACGTTTAACCACAAAATCAACCCAACATTAACAAATATTAACGACAAAATTGTATAAAAAAGTTGCAACTCAGTTTTTCAAAAGCGGTTAAAATGAAAAAAATAGTGCAAAAAGGCAGTTTATGGGGTTTTTGGGGAATTTGAATATAAAACTAAAGCTATCTATATTGGCGCTTACCGCAGTAATATCAATCGCTTTTATTGCTGTTTTCTCGAATATTACTATAGAAAAAGTGCGGATAAAAGGGGATTTGTATAACGAAATTATTCTCTCAAAAGATTTGATAGCCGATATTTTGCCGCCGCCGGAATATATAATAGAAGCCAGATTGGTGATATATCAACTCCTTGACAATCCAAAAGAAGAAGAGAAAAAACAGCTTATCGAAAAACTCGCCTCTTTGAAAAAAGATTATTACGACAGACAAAAGTATTGGACGGAAAATCTGGTGGACAAAAAACAGCGTTCGCTTATGCTTGAAGGCGCCAGAAAACCTTCCGATACCTTTTTTGAAACTATAGAAAAAGAGTTTTTGCCGGCATACAATAGCGGCGATACGGCAAAGGCCGCCTCTCTTTCTTCGGGCATTTTAAAAAACGCATATGATGAGCATAGAAAAGCCATAGACGAACTTGTAACTTTGGCTAATGCAAAAGCCGTTGCCGATGAAAACAAGGCAAATGAGTTTTTATCAAATGCAAGCTGGGTAATGGGCGTCGTAGTCGCAGGCTCCCTGGCCGTTACTACTCTTTTTGCGATACTTATCGCCGGCGATATCATGAGAAAACTTGGAAAAATCTCGTTTGCCGTTAGAGATCTAGAAGAAGGTGAGGGTGATTTGACCAAGAGACTCCAAATAAGCGGCTGTGATGAGATAGCAAAGCTCGGCGCCCTAATAGATAGCTTCTTGGACAAAATAGCAAAAGCGATACGTGAAGCCAAAAGAAGTGTTGACGAAAATGCGTCGGTGGCGCACGAACTTCACTCGACAAGCCAGCTTATCGGCAAAAGAGCGCAAGAGCAATCCACGGAAGCGGAGAGTATGGCAAAAAGCGGAGAGTCCCTCAAAGCGGACGCCCAAAATTCAAAAGAGCAAATACATCTATCCGGAAACCAAGTAAAAGAAGCCAACAGCAGACTTGCATCATCTACGGCAGCCGTTAAGAGAATGGCGCAAGACATACAAGAAGCCGTTGCTGCGGAAAATGAGCTTGCCGCTAGACTCTCCTCTGTTTCCCATGAGGCGGAGCAGGTTAAGACGGTTTTGTCGGTTATTAGCGATATAGCCGAACAGACAAACCTATTGGCACTGAATGCAGCGATAGAGGCTGCAAGAGCGGGAGAGCACGGCAGGGGATTTGCCGTTGTTGCGGATGAAGTTAGAAAACTAGCAGAGAGAACGCAAAAAAGTCTGGTTGAAAGCAATGCGACCATCAATATAATCACTCAGTCGATAGGCGACTTGTCTGAGTCTATGAGTAAAAATAGCGAAAAAATAGAATCTCTCGCTGATAGGTCAAACGATACGCAAGACGCTATAGCAGAAGTATCGGAATCAATGGAAAAAGCGGCAAGCATAGCTACGGCAACGGCGGAAAACGTAACTAAGATGGTGATTGATTTGAGCGAAATGATAGAGAAGATGGGAAAAATCAGCGAACTCTCTATGTCAAATGCTAGAAGCGTTGAGGAGATATCCGCAGTCGTAGAGCATTTGCACGGTCTGACTGAAGAGCTTAACAACCAAATGACACAATTTAGAACTTAAAACATTTTTTCGGCATTAACATTTTTTTGTGCTATCATCGGTCATAACTAATTACTGATAAACCGCTGTGGATAACACCGGGGAGGTGGCATCAAGTGAAGCTTCCAATGTTTTTAAAAGTCAATTTGAGTGTTCGTCTTTTTTGGATTGTTGCGACACTTGTTTTGTCTATTGCGACAATAGAGACGCTCGTTAGATACAAACAGACAAAAGACCTCATCGAATCCAGGGCGACTACCCGCGCAAAAGCCCTGCATGATTACTTTATATCTATGCGCTACGTTTATCAGCAGCAATTTCTCAACAGCGGACTTGACGTCAACGATACGACTGTCGGTTTTTTGCCTGCCCATGCCTCTACTCTCATCAGTGAAGAATTTTCCAAGCTCTCAAAACAGGGGATAACGGTTAGAAACGTCTCCGATAGACCAAGAAATCCAAAAAACAAAGCGGATAGCCTTGAAGTAGAGATGATTCGCTATTTTATAGCCAATCCGGATCAAAACGAATCTATGAAACGTATCATCCAAAACGGAAATGAATACTTTTTCTTTTCTGCGCCGCTAAGAATACAGCCGTATTGTCTATTTTGCCACGGTGAAAAAGATAAGACCATCGGATATATACAGACTAGATATGACTCTGCTTATGACTATCGTGTCGGCGACGTAAGAGGTCTTACGAGTATCAAAATCCCGATAAGCGGTATATCCGACCCTATGATGGCTATGTTTTGGAGTACTACGTTTTTTTCATATCTCGTTTCGATTGTTTTGCTCGGAATCGTCTATGCCGCAATTAGAAAAGTGACGGCCAGAGAAGAGCAGATAAAAGACGAGCTTGCAAGTCAAGTTAAAGAAAAAACGCTTGAATTGCAAAAAGCTTATCTGTATGAAAAGCATCTTGCATCCATCCTGCGAACCGTGGCGGACGTAAATCAACTTCTTATTACGTCTCAACATGTAGATGAGCTAATAGACAAATCGGCTCAGACGCTAGCAACCAATGAGTCTTTTATGGGCGTAAAAATACTTTTGGAAATCAAAGGCGAGCTTGCCGTCAAAGCTTCATACGGCGTATTGGAGGATTGGAGTGTTACCGATATAGACCAGATGGTTTTTGATTCAAATACAAGCCTGATGTTTACAAACTTTGATAACGATAGTGTTCCTGAACATTGTAGGCTAAGGGCAAAGGCGTACGGACTAAAAGCGATTTATTCAGTGCCGCTAAAGAGCAGCAATTTTGCGCAAGCGGCTTTGGGTGTTTTGACCGTTTGCACGAGAATGAAAGAGGGATTTACCGACAAAGAGCGCAGTATGCTTGACGAGCTTGCGGGGGACATAGGATTTGCGATAAATTCATTCGTCCAAAAAGAGACCATAGAGAGACTACATATAGACAAGCTAAATAATTATAGAGGTTTTATAGATGCGCTAGTCGACATGATAGAGCAGCGAGACACCTATACGGCCGGACATACAAAGCGGGTGGCGCAGTATGCGGTAATGATAGCAAAAGAGATGGGGCTTACGGAGGGTGAGATAAAAACGCTCGCCGAAGCGGCAAAACTACATGATATAGGCAAGGTGGTTACGCCAGATTCCGTGCTTTTAAAGCCGGGGGCGCTTACTAGATTGGAATATGAGCTGATAAAAGAGCATGTCAATGCGGGATATCAAGTGCTGTCCAATGTAGGTTCATACGATGAGCTAGCCGATATCATAGTCCATCACCATGAAAGATTTGACGGAAGCGGCTATCCAAACGGAAAAAGAGGCGACGAGATACCTCTGCTTGGGCATATTTTGGCAGTTGCCGACTCCTTTGATGCAATGACAACAAATAGAATATATAAGCCAAAAATGAGTGTATCTAAGTCATTAGAAGAGTTAAAAATTCTAAGTGGCAGCTTGTATCATCCGGATGTCGTAACGGCGGCGGTCAAGGTTTTGGAAGATGTAGATATAGAACAAGTTGAGGATCAGGCAATCGGAGGCAACGAGATTGATAAAGAGCGGCTCAGCTATTTTTTTAAAGACAGATTGACAAAGTTATACAATGAGGACTATTTGACTCTTGCCATTAATGGACGTTCAGGGTATCCAAGTCCAAAGAGTCTTACCATAGTATCCATCTCTAATTTTACGAGATACAATAAGGAGTATACGTGGGAGGGCGGGAACAGCCTACTTGTCGGATTTGCGGAATTTTTGACGAAACAATTAGGTATGTGTATAGTATTTAGAGTTTGGGGTGACCATTTTGTGATAGCGGACTGCGAATTGGATATGGCATTGATAATGAAGGACTCCCCTCTTGCAAAAGCAGGAGTGGCATACAAAATAAAAACCGTCAAAGCGCCATTTGAAAATATAAAAGAGACACTTCTTCGGACATAAACGTAAAAATAGGAGAAGATTAATGCCTACTAATACAGAAATAAGTGGTATTTAATCTTCTTAACTTTAAAATCTATTTAATTTATATGCGAAAAAAGTGTTTTAATTGAAAACAGCTATACGGAAAAATGTTTTTATTTGGGCTTTCCTGAATGTATTTTTTGCGATTCTTTTTTGGATGGTAGGATTTTTTTATTTATCTTCAGAGAGAGACAATCATAAAAAGATATACCTCGAAAAACAGACCATCAGTCAAAAAATAGCATGGGACTCGGTTCTTAAAACCCATAAAATAGGGATGACGGCATATTTTGAATCGTATATAGACAAACCTGAAGTGGCTAGCTTGCTTGCTGTCGCAAACGGTGGCAGTGAGGCTCAAAAAGCAAAAGCTAGAAATGATTTATATAATTTACTTTCACCGGTGTATGCCAAGCTACAAGATAGAAATGTACGCCAACTGCATTTTCAAGACAAAGATAATAACTCCTTTTTGAGATTTCATCAGATACACAACTTTGGAGACTCCCTGAATGCCACCAGACCGTCGATAGTTATGGCAAACAAAAACCTAAAGCCTGTTTTTGGTTTTGAAACCGGCAAGGTGGTTAGCGGGTTTAGAAATGTATTCCCTATCGTATGGGATTCAAAGCATATAGGTAGCGTGGAGCTTAGCCAGCCGTTTGACGCTTTGAAAAATGCGCTTCAAGAGCTAGATGGCGGCAAAGAGTATTTGATGATTATTAGAGCCGAAGCCATAATGCCGAAGCTTTTTGAAGAAAATAAAAAATCGTATGCCGAAACTGCGATTAGTAAAAAATGGCTATTTGAAAAAGACGGACAAGCAAATGGGTTGTCGCAAAATATACAGAATATCTCCAATGTAATAAAATCAGATAATAAATTTTTGAACAATCTGGAGACGCCGGTTCCATTTGCAAGCGAAGTCACTATGGGAGAGCATAAATACGTCGTTACCGTTACTCCTGTTATTGATTTGACTGGTAAGCATACCGCCGCCGTTTTGAGCTTTTCGCATGCTTTTGAGCTTGAGACGATAAGAGATGATTTTAGGATGCAACTCGTTTACTTTTCATTAATGCTTTTTGTGGCATCCATGGCGCTATTTTGGCTACTGTATAGCAGAAAGGTTCTATTTGCCGAGAGAAATAGACTTTCTGCTATATCGGAAACAATGGGCGAAGGAATGTATGTTATAGATAAGGAAGGCAGGATAGAGTATATCAACGAAGCGGCTTTGTCTATGCTGGGCTTGACGCTTGGCGAATGCAGTGGACAGATAGCACATTATCTGTTCCATTCGCACGAAAAGAACGAGGCTATTTCTTTGGAGGAGTGTCCAATTTTTAAAACAATTCACACATCTCAAAAGTATGAAGGCATAGATCATTTCCGAAGAAAAAACGGTGATATTTTTACGGCAGACGTTATAAGCTCCCCATTGAAAGATGATGATGATGTTGTAGGCTCTGTAACTGTTTTTAGGGATATTACGGAGAGAATTAAGCTGGAGGAAAAGCTTACATCACTTAATGAAAAGTTGGAAAATCAAGTAGAGACTGAGGTTGCAAAGCGTCTTGAAAGCGAAGCGATATTTAAAACTATTTTTGAAAAAAGTCCCGAGGGAATTTTGATCAAAGAAGAAGACAACGTATACAAAGAGTGCAATGCTGCCGCAGCAAAAATGCTCGGCTATACGCAAGAGGAGATAATAGGTAAAAAATCTGCCGACATATCTCCCGATATTCAGCCTGAAACCGGACTTTTTAGCGCCAATGCCGTTAAGCTGTTTTCTAAAAATGCAATTGAGGGTGCTACGCAACACTACGAATGGACACATACGGCAAAGGACGGAAGCCAAAAACTGCTTGAAGTAATGCTATCCCCGATTATTAGAGGTGACAAAAAAGAGCTTTTGGTGATATGGAGAGATATAACCCAGATAAAAGAGCTTCAAAAAGAAAAAGAGATTGCCCAAGCGCTTCTCATTCAGCAGAGTAAAATGGCAGAGATGGGTGCGATGATAGGTGCTATAGCCCACCAATGGAAACAGCCGCTAAATGCTATATGGCTAATGACGCAGGATTTGAAAATGAGCTATGACTACGGCGAAGTCACGCCCGAGCTTATAAGTAAATTTAAAACTGAAATGGGTGAGCAAGTTAAGTTTATGAGCCAAACCATAGAGGATTTTAGAAATTTTTATAAACCCTCCACAACAAAATCCAAGTTCGGACTTGCCGAAGCTACCCGCTCAGTGCTATCTTTGCTCAGAGGACAACTTGGAAAAGAGGACGTAGAGTTAATCTCAGAGTTTGACGATACGGTATATGTGCATGGTTTTGAGAGCGAATTTAAACAGGTAATACTGAATATCGTCAATAACGCCAAAGAGGCGTTGCGTGGCATACATAGCCACAACAAGTATATCAATGTAAAAGTATATGCCAAAGAAAATTTGGCTTTTGTGGAAATATCCGATAATGCCGGCGGTATAGATGAAAAACTTCTGGAAGAGGGCAGGTTGTTTGAACCGTTCAATACTACAAAAGGCGAAAGTGGAACAGGCGTCGGAATGTCGCTTAGTAAGACTATTATAGAAAAAAAAATGGGCGGCAGACTTAGCGCCAAAAATATAGAGGATGGAGCTTTATTTACTATAGAGTTGCATCCGTATGGGGCCGACCAATGAGAGAGTTTTTGAACAATACCCTCAGTAGAAAGATAAATTTTTTTATCGCAATACTTATGATTCTATTTTCATTGGTGGTTATATCTGCCGTTTATATAGATACAAAAAACTACGACATACAAAAAAAACGTTACGGTATTGCTATTGCAGAGAATATATTTGAAAGCAACATGAATTTTGAAAAAACATCTCTGCTGCAAACGCTCGTTGCGGTCAAAAATAACACCGAATATCTAAAAGCTTTTAAAAACGGTGATAGGCAAAAGCTTCTCGGAGTTACGGAAAAATTTTTTAAAGAGCTCAAAACCAAGCACAATATTACACATTTTTATTTCATTACGCCGGACAAAAAATGTTTTTTAAGAGTTCATAAGCCACAAGAGTACGGAGATACTATAGAGAGGGTAACTTTGGCAAAAGCGGTTGAAACCAAGGCTGAATTTGTCTCTCTTGAGATGGGGAGAAACTTCTTTTCCCTTAGAGCCGTGACTCCTATTTTTTACGATGGGAAGCTTTTGGGCTATATGGAGCTTGGCAGAGAGATAGACCACTTTTTCGGTCTGTTCAAAAAACTATCTGGTTTTGATATATCTCTTTTGCTGGATAACAAATATGT
>JBFWKW010000027.1:0-26386 GCA_050252455.1 Campylobacterales bacterium
GAAGAACTCAGCTATGGAGACAGCATGTAACTCCGGTCGGTCTCGCTATGGGCGATCTTTGGCAGACACTAGAGTTTGCAAAAAGATTTACGCTTGCGGAAGTCTGGAAAGAGTGGAAGCTGCCAAACGGAACGGTACTACCAAACGTACTAGGCGCTGCACAAAGTATGGGATACAAACCGACGGATACGCTGTTTGACGTACTGTTTGCAAACAAAGAGGCTAGAGGCTTCAAATGGCCAGACCCAATCGGCAAAGGCTTTTACAACACTGAAGCAGAAGGCGATAAGAGAAATGTTCTAGGCTCTGACGGCAAGCCGTTCAAAGGCTATGGCTTCTTCGTACAAAAGTATATTTGGGAAGAGTATAGAAAATTCGGCCTTGGACACGGACACGACCTTGCCGACTTCGACACTTATCACAGAGTTAGAGGTCTCAAATGGCCTGTCGTAAACGGCAAAGAGACACAATGGAGATTTAACTCCAAATACGACCCGTATGCGAAAAAAACCGGCAGAGAGTTTGCATTCTACGGTGAATTTAGCAAGGTAATTCCAAACGGTACCCTTGCAGGTCCTACCGCAGGAACAAAAGTCGACCTACACAACAAAGCAAAAATATTCGTACACCCATATATGGATCCGCCGGAAGTGCCGTCAAAAGAGTATCCGCTATGGCTATGTACAGGAAGGGTACTTGAGCACTGGCATTCAGGCACAATGACGATGAGGGTTCCTGAGCTTTACCGCGCCGTACCTGAAGCGCTATGTTATATGCACCCTGAAACTGCAAAAGAAAAAGGTGTAAAAGACGGCGAACTGGTATGGGTAGAGTCCAGAAGAGGCAAGGTAAAAGCAAGGGTTGATACGAGGGGTAGAAATAGACCTCCTAGAAATCTAGTGTATGTGCCTTGGTTCGACGAAAAAGTATATATCAACAAAGTCTGCCTAGACGCGACTTGCCCGATATCAAAACAAACAGACTTCAAAAAATGTGCCGTCAAGGTATATAAAGCATAAAAGAAGAGTACTATGAACAGCGAAAATGAAAACAAGGAACCGTTAAGCGAAAGACGCAAGTTTATTATCCAGACCCTTCAAGGGGTTGGGCTTGCGGCACTTGGCGCGGTAACTTGGAGTGCATACGCTACGCATGCGAAAGCATCGCCGCTTGCGCTCAGGCCTCCGGGAGCGATAACGGAAAAGGACTTTCTGGCTAAATGTATCAGATGCGGGCTATGTGTAGAAGCTTGTCCGTTTGATACCCTTAAGCTGGCACGTGCCGAAGACAATGTCGCAATTGGGACGCCTTATTTTGTTCCAAGAAACATACCTTGCTATATGTGCAAAGATATTCCATGCGTACCGCCTTGTCCGACCGGAGCGCTTGATAGCTCTCTTGTTAGCCGGGTAGTCGAAAACAACAAAAAACTGGATATCAATATGTCCAAAATGGGTGTGGCCGTCATAGATTCCGACCAGTGTATAGCTTTTTGGGGGATACAGTGTGACGCCTGTTACAGGGCATGTCCTCTCCTTGGAAGCGCTATAGTAATCGACCATACCAGAAACGATAGAACCGGTAAGCACGCTTATTTGGTGCCTAGGGTTGCGGGTGATATTTGCACGGGGTGTGGACTGTGCGAAAAGGCATGCGTAACAGAGAAGGCCTCAATAAGAGTATTGCCGATTGAAATCGCAAAAGGAAAAGCCGGTAAAAGCTATATAAAAGGCTGGGAAGAAGGCGACGAGGCTAGACTCGGCGAGAAAGAAACCAAAAAAGAGCAACCTATAAAAACCCCGCAAAGTTCGCAAAAAGCGGTTGACTACCTAAATAGTGGAGGCCTGTGATGAATTATTTTTTCAAACATAGGTTTCTAATCGCAAGGCGAACCGTGCAGCTATCGATGATTTTGTTATACGGTGCGGCAAATTGGTGGGGCATCAAGATATTGGAAGGAAATCTGGGAAGCTCCAAGCTTCTTGGCACCGTTCCACTATCGGACCCTTATGCTGTGCTACAGATGAGTGCGGCAGGAGCAATAGTCGGAGTCAATGCGCTAATAGGCGCAGGGATAATAGCTCTGTTTTATGCGGTTTTTGGCGGAAGGGCTTTTTGCTCATACGTTTGTCCCGTAAATATCGTAACGGACGCCGCAAACTATCTAAGACGAATACTTAGATTTGACGAAGCGGAGCGGAAGGTGTGGATGAGCAGAAATATCCGTTATTGGATTTTGGGGCTTAGCATACCGCTTTCATTTGGCCTTGGCGTCGCGGCTTTCGAGCTTATTAGTCCGATAGGAATACTAAGCAGAGGGCTTGTTTTTGGGATAGGTTTTGGGGCGGCCGTCATAACGGGTGTCTTCTTGTTTGACCTATTTGCTCTCAAAAACGGCTTTTGCGGTCATATCTGTCCACTCGGCGGTTTTTATTCGCTAATCGGCAGATTCAGTATCTTTAGAGTGAAACACGACCAGCAAAAATGCACGCTTTGTATGAAATGCGTAAATATCTGCCCGGAGAGACAAGTGCTTTCCATGATAGGCAAAAAAAGCGCTTTTGTTTCAGGCTCCGAGTGTACAAACTGCGGCAGATGTGTCGAAGTTTGCAATGACGATGCCTTAAATTTTAATTTTAGAGCCTTCAAACAAGATAACAAGGAGTAAGTCATGAAAAGAAGTACGGCTATTTTTTCGATTCTAATTGCCGTAGGCGCTGCAGCATTGCTGATGGGCGCAAAAGCTGACGCAACGGTCAGCGACGACAAACTGGGTCTTGCTAAAGTAAGCGTAGAGGCCGATACCGCCCTCAAGACGGAGGCGTTTTCATATCAAGGCAAAGGCCCAGGTGAAAACAACAAGAGAATACCGAGAGCATACGACAATGCTCCGCCGATGATACCGCACGATATCAGTGCATTCGGCGAAATAACCAAAGATAGCAACGCATGTGTCGGATGCCATATGCCGGAAGTTGCAAAGGCCGTCGGCGCAATAGCGGTTCCGCCTACGCATCTAACAAACCTAAGAACAAATACGGATCTCAAAGGCGAGTTATACCAAGGCAGATACAACTGCACACAGTGCCATGCCCCGCAAGCCGTTCTTGACCCTGCGGTTATGAATAGATTTAAAGGTGCATTCAGGAAAAAAACCGGCGGCGAATACAAGACAAACCTCATTAGCACAATCAAAGAGGGTGTTGTTGAGGACAAGTCTGGTTCATTTGATATAAACAAAGACGTCGTGGCAGACTAAAATGACAAGCAGACGTGATTTTTTCGGACGCCTAACCGGTCTAGCCAAGCAGAAAAAAGAGGAGGAGCGTTTTTTTCCTTCCGCTCCTTTCTTTGATGCTTCAAAAGCCGATATATGCGTAGTCTGTGAAAATCCGACCTGCGTAGCGTCTTGCCCCGAGGAAATAATCAAAAAAGGCGATAAAGAGCCGCCTAAACTTGATTTTTCAAAACGAGGATGTACATTTTGCGCAGATTGCGCTTCGTCATGTTCCGATGGCGTATTTGCGCCGACAAACAGTAGCGGTATTAGTGCCTTGATAGAGATAGACCCTAGCGGCTGTCTCGCATGGCACAACACCATATGCAAGAGTTGTTTTGACCCGTGCCTCGATAATGCGATAGATTTTTCCGGGCTTTTTTACCCCTCCATAATCCCTGAAAAATGTACCGCATGCGGTTTTTGCATCGGCGTATGCCCTGCAAACGCGATAACGCTCAAAAGGAGCTTGCCATGAAATTATTGTTTGCTCTCCTCTCTATCGCCATCCTGTCGTTCGGCGCAGATTTGAAGCCAAAAAAAATCGTCAAACTAGACTCGCCTGCGCTAGACCTTGTGGTAAAAAACTCCAAACTATATGCATCTAGCGAAAAAGGCGACATCTACGAGATAAGCCAAAAAACTAAGAAATTGTACACTCTGCCGCAAGCGATAACACCTGGCGGCACGAAGGGCGCACAAAAAGCTATGACGCTAGATATAGCCTCAAACGGCGCAGTGGCGGCCGGAGCGGAAGACGGCTTTTTGTATCTCTCGCAAGGCAATGCTCTTGTAAAAAGCGGATTTTCTACAACATCGGTAATCAAAAAAATATCTTTCGTATCGGACAATCTGGTATTAATAGGTCTAGTTAGTAGTCAGATTATATTGTTTGATGCCGCCAAAAACAAAACCTTGTACTCAGTGCAAGCCGGAACTTCCCCGTTTAGCGACCTAGCCCTATCCAAAGACAAAAAGACGGCTGCAATAGGAGGCGAAGCCGGAACGGTATATCTGCTAGACATTCCAAGCGGCAAAATCAAAAAAGCGTACAAAAACGTCAACCTCGACAATATCTACAAAATAGATTACCAATCCGGAATCATAATCACGGCGGGGCAGGACAGAAAAGCAACCGTTATGACCGATAGCGGGATTATCAAGGCAAAATTTGACGGTGAGTTTTTGATATATGCCGCAGCCCTAAATCCATCGGCTACAAAAGCCGCCGTTGCCACAAAAGAGCAAAATGACATAGAGATATTCGATATCTCGTCAAAATCAAAAATAGCGGTCGCCAAAGGGCTTTCGTCGACATTAAATAGAATAGTTTTTTTGAATGAAAACGAGTTTGCGGCCTGTGCCGACGAAAATAAAATCTTAATCTGGGGGATAAAATGAATATATCAAGCGTAGTGGTAAAGTGTGCGCCTAAATTTTTAAAAGACGTACTGGATTCTCTGGAAAAAAGCGGTGTCTGCGAAGTCTATCAATATGACGAAGACGGCAGAATAATAGTAATCATAGAGGGCGAGAGCACCGAAAAAGAGAGTGAAAAACTATCTAAAATACAAGCTCTAGCGCATGTACTCAGCGCGGAGATGGTGTATGCTTATTCTGAGAGCGAGTTTGCCGCAACACAGGGGCAGTTTGACAAAGTATCAAGCTCTCTGATTGAAAACCTAAATTCGGATATGCCGGCGGAAGATATAGTTTACCGCGGACATTTGAAGGATAAGTGATGCTTGGGCCAAAGCCGATAGAAATAGAGGTTCCAAGTGAAGGTCTGATAGTCTCGCACACCGATTTGCGGGGAATTATCACATATGCGAACGATACTTTCCAGACGATAAGCGGCTACGCCGGAGCGGAACTAATAGGCAAACCGCACAACATATTAAGGCACCCCGATATGCCCTCCTCTCTTTTTGAAAATCTGTGGGACACCATAAAAAACGGTAGAATGTGGAGCGGATACGTTAAAAACAAAACAAAAAACGGCGGTTATTATTGGGTGTATGCACAGGTATCCTCTTTGTTTGACGCCGACGACACGCACGTGGGGTATAAGTCGCTCAGACAAGCGGTGCCAAAGGCAAAGCGCAATGAACTAGAAGAGTCGTATATCACGCTCAAAGAGATTGAAGAGGGAAAAATGAAGCTTAATATCTGGGTTGACAGGCTAGCTCTTTCAAGGCTGCTTGACGAGTCTTTATATCAAGTATCGACATTTGAAAAAAAACTAGAAGAAATACTGAGGACATACGAATCGAATGGCCGATCTTGAAAAGCTAATTTCAAACCTCGAACAGTTCAAAAGACTTGAACCTAGGGAACTAGAGCTTATAACGGCGCAAAGTATCGTAAAAAACTTTTCGGAAAACGAAATACTATTTTTTGAAGAAGAATATACGCCGTATTGGTATTTTGTCGCAGAGGGCAGACTAAAGGCGTACAAAACCGATAAGAGCGAGCACAACGTATCGCTATGTAGCCTTGAAACAGGAATGGCAGCCAATGACATAAGGGCAACGGCAGGCGGATACGAAGCGGTAATGTTTGCAACGATAGAGAGCATAACGTACGGTTCGCTGATAGGCATCAAAGTAGATTCATTGCCGCTTTTGTTTGCACAAATGCCAAAGTTTCCGCAAATATGCTTACAGGGGGCGTTATCGAGCATAGAGAGATACCAAAGAGCGTTTTTTAGCGGAATGATACTGGATGGAACCGGCAAGGTGGCGTTTATGATAGCCAACGACCTGCCTAGATTCAACTCCATGAAAAAGCAAGAGATAGCCGCAATGCTAAACATACAGCCGGAGACTCTCTCGAGGGTTATCGGAAAGTTGGCAAGAAAAGGGGTGATTGAGATAAAATCCGAACTTAAAGTGACGGACATGAAAGGACTCAGAGAATTCTATGAATAAAATAACTACACAAATCAAGCTAATAGGTCTAAGTCTCTCTATCATAGCAATAGCGCTGGTTCTTTTGACTATATTTTTAAATCAAAAAAGCAAACATGACAGCAACGTGGTAAATATAGCCGGGAAAGAGCGGATGCTCACCCAAAAGATGGCAAAAGAGCTATTTTTGGGGATGAACAATAAAAACGAATTTGAAGCGGCAAAAACAGAATTTCTCTCAAATCTAACCAACCTGATAGAAGGTAGCAGCCAAAACGGCATCACGCCGCCTCCGACAGAAAAAATCAAAGAAAAACTACTCCTAATCAAACAAAAAAGCGATGAATTCTTGTCTCTTAGCAATATGTTTGTTATGGATAGCCAAGACGAGCTGCTAAAAGAAAAAATCTACGCCTCAAATAACGCTCTTTTGGCAATGATAGACGAAACAGTCAGAGAGTACACGGTTGAATTTGAAGCCAAAAGAGAGAGACTGGAAGCCCTGCAATACATAGGCGGCCTACTTATATTGCTGGCAACCTTTATGAGCGTATATTTGACAAAAAAAATAGAGAGAAAATTTGACAAGTTCTTGGTTGAGACAAAAGAGATAGGCTCAATGAGATGCGACGATGCAGAAAACGAAGATGAAACCGCAAGCAACGAGGGTGAGCTGGAACAGGCAAAATACGAGCTAAAAAACTTCATGGCAAAAGTAGAAAAAGTGGTATCAAAAGCCGAAGCGGCGCTCAATGAGTCCAAAAATGCGATAGCGGAGCTTGAATCTAGTGCAAAACTAATGGAAAATAGACTTGCAAGCGATGAAATCGATGAAAAAACAAAAAAAGAGATGGAGCTATACATAGATAAAAGCGAGGATTTGACGATTACGTCGCTCGAAGATATAGCCGGAACAAAAGAGATGTTGCAGAAATTTAGAAACTCACTTGCGGAAATCAATAAAAAAATAGGCTAAAAGCCAAGAAATTTAACCTCTAGTTTCGAGTCTACAAGCGACGGGGTAAAAGATTTTCCACTATGAGGCAAATTGCCGACGGTAGGGACCGACGTAATAGCTTTTTGAACAGTATAAACTCCGGCATATCCCATATCAAACAGCGTATCGGACATTTTTGATACCATTGATTCGTTGATGTAGTCGGAGTATACGGTAGTTCTAACCGAAAAATTAAAATCAAGCTCCAAAAGCCCTTTTAGCGTTCTCTCAAATAGATTGAATGCTGCGGCTCCGGTGATTGTCTCAAACATCTCTTTTGGGGCTTTAAAATCAAGCGCTATCGTATCGGCCAGCCGCTCTTTTGCTATCTCAAGGGCGCTTTTTGGTCTAATCCCACTAGTATCGATTTTTACCGCAAAACCATTCTCTTTTAGTCGTGCGCAAAACTGCGGCAAACCGTCATACATACAGCACTCACCGCCGGATAGTACAACCCCTTCCGTCCAGTCTTTACGCTCGCACAAAAAATCAAGCGCCTCTTTTTCGCTTATCGTTCCATCTGCCTTTAAGATATGCGGATTGTGGCAATAGACGCATCTTAGCGGACATCCCGCAAACCAAACTATAGCGGCATTTTTGCCGTCGTAATCTATAAGCGTATGCGGCGTAATATCATATATTGGGCTAGGCTGCACCAACTCTCTCCATAAATTTTTTACGCTCTTTGTGCTCGCCTTTTTTGCCAAGATTGAAGCTCTCGACAGGCCTATGGTATCCCATCACCCTAGTGTAGACCATGCACTTTGTGCGTTTGCCACTATTTTGCCCTAAAATTTCTTCTTTTGTCATAAGTACTCCTTTTCATATTCATAAATTATTTCTTCGTCACAATGCGGACAATACTCATATTCTCCGCTGATGTAGCCGTGTTTTTGGCAGATTGAAAACACAGGAGTGACCGTTACGTACGGTAACCTGAAGTTTTCAATCACCTTTTTTACAAACGCACGGCAACTATCGGCACTCACTAGTCTCTCACGCATATACAAATGCAAAACCGTACCACCCGTGTATTTGCACTGCAGTTCATCTTGAAGCATCAAGGCCTCATAAGGGTCATCCGTATATGATGCCGGCAACTGTGTGCTATTGGTGTAATATATCTGCTCCTCATCTCCGGCTTGGATGATGTCTTCAAACCTTTTTTTATCTTCCTTAGCAAATCTATATGTAGTACCCTCCGCCGGAGTAGCTTCCAGATTATAGAGGTTTCCGCTTCTTTCTTGAAACTGAGCGAGTTTGTCTCTTATAAAATCGAGCATCCACAGCGAAAGCCTCTGCCCTTTATCGCTAGAGATATCATACTCGTCGCCCGTAAAATTGCGTATCATCTCATTGATGCCGTTGACGCCGATGGTGGAAAAATGGTTTCTAAAATGCGAAAGATACCTTTTTGTATAAGGATATAGCCCGCGGTCAAACATCTTTTGTATAAAAACCCGTTTTTTCTCGAGCGTAGAATATGCAAGTTCCAGCAGCCTGTCCAGCTCCATCTCAAGTCCACGCCTATCACCTTTGTACCGATAGCCGAGTCTTGCCATATTGATTGTCACAACCCCGATAGAGCCCGTCATCTCTGCGCTACCGAAAAGTCCGTTACCACGCTTTAAAAGCTCTCTCAAGTCAAGCTGCAACCTGCAACACATACTTCTTACATGCCCCGGTTTGTATGCCTCATTATTCGGTCTTCTCTCTCCGGTTTCTTTGTCTTTGATGTATTGGCTTCCGACAAAGTTTTGAAAGTAGCTAGAGCCTATTTTTGCGGTATTCTCAAAAAGCACGTCGGTGTTTACCCCATGCCAATCAAAATCCTCCGTAATATTTACGGTCGGTATCGGAAATGTAAACGGCTGCCCGTTCTTGTCGCCCTCGGTCATTATTTCATAATACGCTCTATCTATCATCTGCATTTCCGGCAAAAAATGCTTATACCTAAGCTCCAACGCACTTGCCGCCCCCCGCTCAGCAGCCGCATCGTCAAAACATGAGAAATCATCAAAAAAAGGCTTGTTGCCGCTCATCGGCACTTGTTCGGCAAGGTCGTCAGGTACCGTCCAATCCAGCGTCACATTCGTAAAAGGAGATTGCCCCCATCTAGCCGGTACGTTTAGGTTGTATATGAAGCTTCTAAGAGCCTTTTTGACGTCGCTGTACGACAAGTCATCGGCAAATACGTAAGGAGCCAAATATGTATCAAAAGAGCTAAAAGCTTGCGCCCCTGCCCACTCACTTTGCAAAATACCGAGAAAATTAGCCATTTGACCGAGAGCCTCTCTAAAGTGTCTAGGCGGTTTGCTCTCTACCCTGCCCCGCACGCCGTTAAAACCCTCGTTCAGCAGTGCCCTCAAACTCCATCCGGCACAATATCCCGTGAGACAATCAAGATCGTGTATATGATAATCACCGTTTCTGTGGGCATAACCCTCTTCTTTGCTATACACTTTGTCTAGCCAATAGTTTGCTATCACCTTTCCCGCTAGATTGTTGATAAGCCCGGCATTTGAATAACCGGTGTTCGCATTTGCATTAATACGCCAATCGGCGCCGCCTATGTACTCGTCCACGCTCTGGGTCGAATCTATATAGGTGGTATCTTCGTTTAGCCCCAAAATATGCTCTCTTTGAAGCTTGTGCGTATGGCGATACACCATAAAAGAACGCATCACCGAGAAATATCCAAAGGCAAAAAGAGCTTTTTCTATCGAGTCTTGTACCTCTTCTACGCTCGCCAAATCATCGGTTTCTATCTTGGAGCACACGTATTCAAATACTGATTTATCATACGGAACAGAGACGCTTTTGAACGCTTTTTCTATTGCATCCTCTATTTTATAAGGCTCAAAAGCACTTACGCTACCGTCTCTTTTTATAATTGTCTTTCTCATCGCTTTATTCCTTTTTCTAGAAACGCAGTAAAACAAAAAACAAAAAAAATGTCTTTGACGTAAATCAAATTTAAATTGCCTATTTTTTAAACCCGGTTGTCAATAAAATTTGGCACAATACTGCAAACAAAAATATCAGGTATTACGTGAAAAAAATAGAAGATTTGAATGTACTAATAGTCGACGACAGTATTACAATCAGGAAAATAATTGCGGCGAATCTGCAGAAGCTTGGGGTGACAAAAATACTGCAAGCCAAAAGCGGTGACGAAGGGTATCAGGTATCCTGCTCGCAGGCGGTAGATATTATATTGACGGATCATAATATGTCCGGAATGAACGGGCTTGGGATGGTCTCAAAACTAAGAAACAATCCAAAGACTGAGCATATATTCGTAATTGCGGTATCTAGCGAATTTGACGCCAATCTAAAGCAATCCTATATGGCGCTAGAGGTGCTAAATTTCATCCATAAACCGTTTAATCAAAAAGAGTTCAACGACGCCATAATGGCATACGTAAATTCCTCCGACAAAAACGGAGCCGGCTGGGAGAGGGTCACCCCGTCAGAACTCGATAAACTACTTAGTGACGGCAGCTTCACGGTTGACTATAAAGAAAAAAATATTGAGCTTGACTTTGGCGGACAGAAGCTTTTGGTTGAGGTCAAAGATGTTGCAGAAAAAGGGAAAATGTATACGATGTTGGATTTGGATTAGAGATAATAATCTATCGTATACTCCAAATCCATATCCGCATCTTGCTTGTTCGCCCTTAGCCACTTGAGGTAAGATGGGTCTTTTTTTGCTATATCCTCAAATTTGTCGCCCTTGTATTTACCAAACCTCATGATAGAAAGCAAAACAGGCTTATCGGTTAACTCTATCAATTTCTTATAATCCCCGGTAATCTCAATCAGATGGAAAAATAGTTTTTTTAGAATATAGATATCAAAAAGAGCGTTATGAGGATTCATCATATCCCCAAATTCAGCCTTTAGCCTTGCCGCTTCATCGTCATTTTCGCTTTTGTAAAGCCCTAGAGAATACCTAAGATATTGCAAAGCGTGACTATCCGAATCAATAAGATGTTTGGCGCATCTATATGTATCGATTACAAGTCCGCCCCACTCTATCCCCTCTTTTTTTGCCATGTCAATGTCAAATTTTGCGTTATGGGCTATCAATACCGAGTTTTTTGTGTTGAGTTCGGCCAAGAGTCTACCGCTAGCGGTCTCTGCGAATAGAGGCTTGTCTTGCACATCCTCTTCTGTTATTCCATGCACCGCCATTGCGCCGTAGCTTATCGGCAAAGGTGGCTTGCAATAGTCTATATGGTAGTCGCACCCGTCTTTTTTTAGTATCCCAAGCGCTATTTGGCAGACCCTATCTGCTTCAGCAGCCCCGGTCGTCTCGGTATCAAATAAAATAAAAGGCATATTATCGTCTAAGAAGCTGTTCTTTTGCCAGATAGCTGTCGCAACCGTCTTTGGCTTTTACGGTTTTATATTCTTCCGTTATCAAAAAAAGGTTGCATTCGTTTGTCGCCTCTTTGTGATATGCGCATCCATTGCAAGATGAGTTATTTTTTTTAAAGATACTAAATATATTTGAAATTTTTTCCAGTAATACGCTCATTCAAAGTCTCCAAGTTAATGGTGCAATTTTATCCAAAAGGTATTTAAGCGGTATTTTTGACAGTTTGTTTGATATTTTTTGAAAAAAATAGCCATACTTAAGCTTTCTTAAATAAAAAAGATTTATAGTTGATAAAATAAAAGGGGTTAGCGTGAGGCACAAAGTAGACCACTTGTTTATTACGGTTTTATCTACATTTACGCTAATCGCGACAGTATGTATTATTTTATTTTTTTATAATTTATCTCTCCACCTCATCTATGAACCCAGTATTCACCACGCTAGAGAAGCTGCTATTATTTTTGGCTTCCTGATGCTTTTGGGAGCGGCGATATTCATCGTTTGTATCTCATTTTTTGCCAAACTCTTTTTGAAATCCGAAGTTCACGACTATATAAAGCTAAAACACCGCTTTGAAAGTATGAACGAAAGTATAGGCGAAGGGGTGCTGGCATTAGATACGGATGGCAGTATAGTATTTGCCAACAGTACCGCCGCCAGACTACTTGGTTACACCAAAGAAGAAATGCTAGGGAAAAACGCTCACGAGCTAATACACTATGAAACAAAAGACGGAAGATATGTCCCAAAAGAGGAGTGTCATGTCCTGCAAAGACTAGAAAAAGACGGCTCATGCAGCTCGGATGATGACGTATACATCAGAAAAGATGGGGTAAAAATAGACGTCTCTTTTGTCGCAACTCCACTGCTGCTGAGCGGAAAAAACGAAGGCTCAATGATTGTATTCTCGGATATAACGGAAAAAAGACACAATCTAAAAAAGCTATTGCTCTCCGACGTAATAGTCAAAAACATAAAAGAAGGGGTATTGGTAGCCGACAAAAGCACAAATATAGTGTTCATAAACCCATATTTTGAACACATCACTGGATATTTGGCGGCAGACGTGATAGGCAAAAAGCCTAGCATCCTAAAATCAAATATGCACGACGAAAGATTTTATCGTGACATGTGGATAAGAATCGATATGAACGGCTACTGGCAAGGGGAGATATGGAACAGAAGAAAAGACGGCAAATTATACGCAGAATGGCTGAGCATCATTTCAGTCATACCTGAACATTCCAAAGACGAAAAGTTTTTTGTCGGCGTTTTTAGCGATATAACCGAGAGGAAACTATTGGAAGAGGAGCTTTCAAGAGAGCGAGAGCTACTCAGACACCAAGCTGCCTACGACAAGTTGACGGAGATATACAATAGACAAAAATTTGAAGATGCTTTAGCTGTGGAATTTGATAGAAATGCAAGATATAGAACCGATTTCTCCCTGATTATGCTGGATATAGATAATTTCAAATCAATCAACGACACATACGGACATCAAATAGGCGATTATGTGCTAAAAGAAATAGCCTTTACGCTGAAAGGAAGCGTACGAAAAATGGATACCGTGTGCAGATGGGGCGGCGAGGAGTTTTTGATTTTGGCTCCGCAGACCGATATCAAAGGGGCGGCATCGATAGCTGAAAATCTGAGAGAAATCATAGAAAACAAGATTTTCGGCGAAGCCGGACGAGTAACATGCAGCTTTGGCGTAACGGCGCTTGAAAGCACGGATGACAAAGATAGCTTGCTAAGCAGGGTCGATGAGGCGATGTATGTATCAAAAAAAGAGGGGAAAAATAGAGTTACCCTACTCTAGCCCCTTCAGCCGTCTAACCTCGGCGGCAATATCTTTTTGTCTCATAAAATGTTCGCCGACAAGGAAGGCATCCACCCCAATCGAACCTAGATGTTTGACGGTATCAAAGTTGTCTATACCGCTTTCCGCGACTATTATTTTGCCATTCGGTATCATCGGAATTAGTTTTTCAGACAAAGACATATCCATCTCGAATGTCTCAAGATTTCTATGGTTTATCCCTATGATATCGGCACCGGCAAACATTGCTTTTTTGAGATCCTCTTTATCGTGTACCTCAACCAGAACATCAAGGCCGACATTGAGCGCATACCCATACAGCTTTTTTAACTCACTAGACGATAGCGCCTTGGCAATCAAAAGTACAAAGTCGGCGCCGTACACGAGGGCTTCTAGTATCTGATACTCATCTACAATAAAATCTTTGCGCAAGAGCGGCATGGGTACATACCGACGAACTTGCGGCAAATACTCCAAATTGCCTTGGAAAAAATGCGGCTCGGTTAGTATGGATAAAGCGTCCGCAAATCCGGCTTCGTATTCTTTTGCTATCGCTAGCGGATCAAAATCTTCCCTGATTACACCCTTGGATGGGCTGGCTTTCTTAACTTCGGCAATTATTCTATATTTATTATTTTCCGTGCTTGCGAGGGCTTTTTTTACGTCTCTTGGCGCATACGGATTATATGCAAGACTTCGCCCCAGCCACTCTTCCGTGAACTCTTTTTTTCTTTTTTCTAAATCTTCTTTGGTTTGCTTGATTATCTTATCTAGTATCATTTTTGTCCTTGGAGGCATTTTTTTATCGCTTCGGCATGTTCTATTACCGTCTTATCGTCTTTTAGCTCTGCCACTACACTTTTCATTAGCTCATTTGCTTCGGCACATTTTTTTTGTTTGTAGTATCCCCAGGCGAGAGAGTCCTTGTAAAAAAGCGACGTAGGGTCTTTGGCAAGAGCTCTTTTGACAAGTTCTATGCCACGAGCAACGTCAAGATTATAATCTATTAATAAATACCCAAGATAGTTGTCGTATATATCGTTTTGCATACCGCCGGTTACGATTTCCAGATTTTTGACACTCTCTTTTATGAGCCATAGAGGTTTTTTCTCCGGATGGCTCTCAAATTTATATATTACAGCCTGAGCCAGATAGTTCAAGTCTTTTGTTTTTGCATACAGCTTCATGGCCGTAGCGGCGGCGTTTTTGTTGTCTTTTTTGTATTTATATGCCTCAAAAAGGAGGTTGTCGTCTTTTTGTGTTTTTTTCAGAAAAGTTATTAGCCCGTCTATATCCGAACCTGCCACGCTTAGTTCAATGATACTCTTGATGTATTTTTCATCTTTTAGCTTGAAATAAAGTTTCTTATACGTATCAAGCGCCCCTTTTTTGTCGCCTCTTTCTATATATGCCTTTGCCAGTCTCTCGCATATATATTTACTGCAACCGAACATTCTGGTGTGGGTGTCCAAAAATGCGGTAGCCTCGGCGCCGCGATTTTCCAAAAACATAATAGTTGCTATTCTCTCTGCGGTTACATGATCGGCTTTGACCCCATAAGAGAGTCTAAAATATTTTTGCGCAGCCTTGTAATCTCCGACAACAAAAGCAACGCTACCTGCCATGTCATAATCGGCTTTTACCTTGCTTTTATCGGCAACCGCCACAATAAGCTCAAAAGCTTTTGCGTACTCTTTTTGCCCCATATAGTTGGCTGCCAACATTCTTTTTGCATCAAGATTATTATCGTCGCTCTTTATAATCTCTTCCAAAATAGCGCCGACTTTGTCCAAATCACCTTTTGCGGAATAGATTTTTACAAGCTCGGCAAGGTATTGCTTTTTGGCTGTGGTCTTATAGAGAGTCTCCATATAGGTCGCGGCTCTATCTAATTCAAGGTTGCTCAAAGCTTCGATAGACGCCATAAATAGCGCACTCTCGTCAACACCCGACATATCAACGCTATTTTTAACTGTTTTTATGTGTGAGGCATCATGTCCGTTTGGCGCAGCGACTTGTACGACAGGCTGCTCTTTCACGGAACAACCGGACAATACAATCAACGATATGAATGCGATTAAAGCGTTATTAATGCGGGACATTCTTTTAGTGCCTCTTCATGGTGTGTTTTAAAATATTCCCAAAACGGGAAGGTTCTGCATTGAGCTGGTCGCGCCTCATAGATTGAGCAATTTTTTGCGTTTTCATCAAAAAATATACATGCATGCCCACCGGCAAACTCTTTTTCTTTTATGCTTAATTTGCCGCTTGCGCGAAACAAATATTTATCGGCAAACTCATCAATGCTCATGCCGAGCAAGACGGACACGGCCGCCGCCTCTTCTTCGGATATCCATATATATCCGCTCTCTCCGGTGCAACATCTTCCGCCGCACTCATCACAAAAACCGTATCTAAAGCCGAAATTATAGCCAACTTCGGTAATTATTTTATCTTCACTCATTCAAAAATCTCAATTTTATTCTATATCTACACTATCGCAGGCCGCAGCGGCAAAAACCGATTTTGCCTCATCCGTATATCCGCTGCCGTCCATCACGATAAGAGGAGGCGATATCTCAAGATGCGCACGACTTGAATTTTTGATACGAAATAGAGCCAATTTCGCACTTTTATCGCCCTTGGCATGTACAAACCTGATGTGAGTTAGCGCCGCACCCTTAAGCTTTGCGCTCTCGTTTATCACCGCTTGCAGCTCTCTTGCATCGTAACAAAAGATGATCTCCCCGTGCGGCTTTAGGAGTTTTTTTGACTTTTGCAAAAACACGTCAAGCGGCAACTCCTCGGCATAGCGAGATGCAAGCATTGAGTCGTTCTCGCTTTTTTGCACGCGACTCGGATAAAAAGGCGGATTTGAAACTATATAGTCAAAATGTCCACCGTCAAAATCCAAAAAATCCACATTTTCAACCGTCGCCGTAATGCCGTTAGCGCGTGCGTTATCTGCGCACAGCTTTGCCATTTTCTCCTGCTTTTCGACTATCGTTAGTTCTACACCCCTGTCTCTTGCTAGCAACAGTCCAAGTACTCCGCTACCGCCGCCGACTTCAAGAAGCAAACCTTTTTTGACAAAAGAAAGTGCAAAGTCCCACAAAAACATCGTATCCGACGTGTAGCGAAAGCCGTCTTTGTATTGGGCTATTCTCATAGGCTCATCTGATATAGCTTTTTACGCTCGGAAGAGCTTGCAACACCGAGTGCCATACGATATTTAGTAATCGTTCGTCTCTCTAGCTTGACGGAAAATTTTTGCTCTACAAATTTGAGAGCAGCCTCATCGGATAGAGGTTTTTTGCGACTTTCGCTAGCGAAAAGCTCTTTTAGGTATTCCTTGATTGCCGCCGCAGAGGTATCCTCGCTAATGGCGGTCGAAAAGAAACTTTTTATAGGCCATATTCCACGGTTTGACGCTAGATATTTATTGGCTATCGCCCTTGAGATGGTAGATACGTTTAGCCCCAATTCATCGGCGATATTTTGGAGTTTCATCGGACGAATAGCCCCACCCTTGAAATAATCATACTGAAACTCAACAACCATAAGCCCTAGCTTCATAAGTGTCGCCTTTCGCATAGCAAGGGCGTCTACAAGGTCTTTCGCCTCTTTGATTTTTGGGCGGACGAACTCATCTTTTTCGAGCCCCTCCATCGTCTCAATGATTATCTCCGGATAGTAAGCGTCGTTGATTTTGACCTCAAGTTTCTCGCCGTCATCGTAGACAAATATATCGGGGATTACTTCGGTTGAATTTTCAAGATACTCTATCGCAGGAGGATTTTTGAGCTTTTTTACCGCATTCATAGCGTCTTTGAAGCGTGGATTTTTCGCAAAATCGGCATACGAATCCAGATTTTTGACTATCAGTACGGCAAGCTCATACACATCGTTATCAAGCCCCGCATCGTCAAGCTGAAACAGATAGCTCTCCACAAAGTCCATCGCTCCGATGCCCGGAGGGGTCAGATATACAAAGCGTCCGCGTATCCGCTCTATCTCCTCTTTGTCGGCCCCTGTCTGCGCTATTATCTCATCATATTCCCCGTCAAAAAACCCGCCCTCGTCAAGATGTTCGGCTATTTTTGAGGCTATATTTTGACTTCTTGCGGTTGGGAAAAGCGGTGGCGCTATCTGCTCCATCACATCTTCAAAGAGTGACGCTTCGCCAAGCGCTAGCTCCTCTCTAAACTCTTTTTTAGACGGTTTTTCAAAGCTTTGGTAGTGCTCGTCTTCGTGATATTCTCTCTCTTCGTCCTCTTTTATCTCGTCATGCTGTTTTGTTCTGATTTCGCAAAAAGGGTTATTGGATAGGTTTTCGCTGAGTCGCTCGCTAAGGTCACTAAGTCCTGCCTGCAGTAACGGCAGCCAGTTTTTTAGCGTTGATGATAGCTTGCCCTTTTGGGCAGCGCTCAGCCTTTGTTTCATACTTGGCTCTTATCTCCGAGATAGTGTTTTTTTACTATTTCGCTCTCATAAATCTCAGACGGAGTGCCTTCCGCCAGCAGTGTTCCACGCCCAAGCACATAGGCTCTATCCGATATTTCAAGAGCCTCTCTGAAGTTGTGGTCGGTGATTATTATCCCTATGCCGTTATTTTTTAGTTCAATGATGATTTTTTGTATTTCGCTAACAGCCAAAGGGTCTACGCCGGCAAAAGGCTCATCAAGTAGCAAAAACAGCGGATTCGCCGCGAGGGCTCTCGCTATCTCAACCCTTCTTCTCTCACCGCCGGAGAGTGCATAGGCAGGCCTTGTTCGTATCGGCTCGATTGATAGCATTTCAAGGAGCCTGTCCGTATTTTGCATAATTTCGTCTTCGTCTTTATAGATAACTTCGCATGCAAGCTCTATGTTTTCTTCCACGCTTAGGTCTTTAAAAACGCTCGACTCTTGCGGCAGATATCCAAGCCCTATTCTTGCTTTTTGGTGTAGCGGCAGCGCCGTTATGTCTTTGCCATCAAGTATTACCGCGCCCTCATCTATCTCGACAAGCCCACAAATGGAGTAAAAAAGAGTTGTTTTACCTGCACCGTTTGGCCCAAGCAGGCTTACTATTTCGCCGGAGTCAAAATGCACACTTACGCCGCCAAGTGCGGTATGTTTTTTGAAATGTTTTTTGATATTTTTGGCTTCCAGCTTATGCATTTTCTATCCTATAAAATCTTGTTTCGCCCTCTTTGGTTATAACTATCCTAACAAATTTCATTCCTATGTTTTGAAGAAATTTTTCTATTTTTTCATCCGCCCACTCCATAAAGTGCCAACCCCCTTGCTCCAAATACTCAAACATCCCTTTTTCAAAGTAAGCGTCTGTGCCGAAGTTATAAAAATCATAGTGGAATATCTTCCCGCCGTATTCGTTCATCACGGCAAAAGTCGGACTTGAAACCTCACTGTCAAAGCCAAGTAAGGCCGCAAAAGCTCTAACAAAAGCGGTCTTGCCGTATCCCAAATCTCCATCAAGAAGGAATATGCCGCCGTCAAACTCGTTTTTTATAAATTCAGCTACATTTGACAGCTCGCCCTCTGTTTTTACCTCAAAGATTTTTGACACCATCAAACCTTATTTGAAACCGATATGACTTTTTGGAGCGTATCATATGCTTTGCCGCTTTTTATCGCGTACTCCGCCATTTCAAGCCCCTCTTTTACGTCTCTTGCCTTGCCGCTAGCCAGCAAAGCCAAAGCGGCATTGAGAGCCACTACGCCCATTTTTGCATCATCCGCTTCATTTTTGAGTACGGCTAGGGTGATGGCTGCATTTTGCACGGCGTCGCCGCCCTCTATGGCCTCTTTCGGATATAGTTTTAGACCGTAAGCCTCCGGGTTTAGCTCATACTCACCCACGTTTTTACCGTCAAACAAAGCATATCTGCTTATGCCGCTTATACTAGCTTCATCCATTCCGTCGTTGCTGTTTACTATTATGCCCCTGTTTGAGCCTGTATCTGCAAGCACACGGGAGCATTTAACGGCTAGATTATAGTCATATACACCGACCAAATGGTGTTTCACCCCGGCGGGATTGCACAGGGGGCCTAGCATATTAAATATCGTCCTATGCGGCAGACTTCGGCGAACAGGCATGATATGCTTGAGTGCGGGATGGTACGTCGGAGCAAACAAAAAAGCAAAACCGCTCTCAAGCAAAACTTTTAGCTTTGCATCCCTGCTGTCTAGCTCTATTTTGACGCCCAAAGCCTCCAGCATATCCGCACTACCGGACTTACTCGTGATGCTACGATTGCCGTGTTTTGCCACAAATAGCCCCAAAGATGCAAGGACAAAACTAACGGTCGTAGAAATATTGAAACTTCCACTCTTGTCGCCGCCCGTACCGCAGTTGTCTATGAGCAGCCCGCCTATTTCACTTGGCGTCTCAAAAGCCACCATAAAAGAGCGCATCACTTCGACCGCCGCTTTTATCTCATCTTCGCTCTCGCCCCTCTCGTACATAGAAACAAGGAAGGCTCTCGCCTCGTCCTCACCCATTTTGCCTTCAAAGAGGGTGATAAAATTATTTTTTGCCTCTTCATAACTCATGAAAGCTCCTTAACATACTCATCTATCGCCGCTTTGGGAATTGTTTTTGTCGTAGGCACTTTTAGCACTTCATACTTTTTGACACTCTCAAGATATCTTATCTCTATTTTGTCGCCGACCTTAACATCCTTTGACGCCTTGCTCTGTATGCCGTTGAGATACACGACCCCATGGTCTATCATATCGGCGGCTATACTTCTGCGTTTTACGATGTTTACGGTGTTGATAAACTTATCTATCCTCAATTCCAAAACCCTCAAAAGCCTATTTTGGTTTATCTTAACAAAAAACTATTTAATTTGGAGCAGAATTTGCTTGTAAACGAAAGGTAAATGATTTTAGTAGAGATACAAAAGTCGTCCGTTTTCTTTTAGCCATTTCTCACTCTCTTTGTAGCTTGGCAGCAGGGCCGATACATGAGACCAAAATCTTGGCGAATGGTTGAGCTCTTTTAGATGGCATATTTCGTGGGTGACTACATATTCGATAACGCTTTTTGGGGCGCCGACAAGTCTGGAGCTAAAACTAAGATTTTTTCTAGCGGAGCAACTTCCCCATCTGCTTTTTACATCGCGAAAACTTATCTTCTCATACTTGACACTATAGAATGAAGCTATATCTTCGGCCTTTGGGGTTATGATGCGCTTTGCTTCATCTCTTAAAAACTCTCTAAAATGCTCTTTTTTTGACAGTGTCAGAATACCGTCGTCAAATAGATATTTTTTTCGGATATCGCAGTCAAATCCAATCGGCATTTTGGAACCTAAATACAGAAAATGTCCGCGCATGGAATCTCTTTTTTCTTCAAACTCCAACTGCTTTTTTATCATTTTTTGCAACTTTGCCGTATTTTGCCCGACAAACTCTAGGCATCTGGCCTCACTCAAAAAGCGCGGAGCCGTTACCAACAAGGAGCCGCCCTCACACACTTCTACACGAAGTTTTCGGCTCTTGGCATCCCGTTTTATCTCGATTTTTTCAAACATTTGTTATACTTTTTGCATACATAAAATGACATTATATTAGGATTTTTGATGAGTGAAATAAGAAAGATAGACCCTAACTCACAGGAGTTTCAAGACGAACTCAAAAAAACGATTGATTTTACCGACAAAGTAATAAAACAATTTGGCTTCTCATACAATCCGGATATGGAAATTACGCAAAGTATCCAGTTTGGACTAACAAGAAATAAACTTATTTACGACAAAAGATATTGTCCCTGTTTTTTTGTGACGGGAAATAAAGAAGAGGATAGAATCTGCCCTTGCAAGCCTGCCTTAAACCATGAAATACCGGAGGACGGCTCTTGCCACTGCGGGATATTTTGCACCCCTGAATTTGCAGCGTCCAAAGCCGCCGAAGAGAAGCTGGAAGAGGCGATACACGCACACTCAAGAGGTCTAACAAAAGATGAATGCGAAGTGCTGCTGGCAAAACTTCAACTCGACTCAGAAGAACTAGAAGCCCTACTGGAAGCAAGAACTCTGGGGATGGTAAACTTCAAGCTAGTAGACGTTAGAGAGTGGATGGAGTACAAAAGCTTTAGAATCAGGGGCGTTGATTTCCTAGTACCTACTACAAGCTTTTACGACTCGGTAAATCAGCTACAAGAGTACAAAAACGAAACGGTCATCGTATACTGCCATGTCGGCTCAAGAAGCGCATACTGCCAAAGTGTGCTTAAAGACCTAGGCTTTAGCAAAGTATCAAACCTAACACACGGAATCGTAAGCTACAGAGGCGAACTGGACAAGGGCTAAGCCTTGAGCCTCGCCCAAATCCTCCGCCCCTCCTCCTTGGAGGAGTTTATCGGACAAAAACATCTCATCGGAGCAAATGCTCCTTTTCGTAGGCTAATAGAGTCCGGCTCCATACCGCACTCCTTTTTCTTTGGCCCCCCGGGAACAGGCAAAACATCTCTAGCCCGTATAATCGCCGCAAAACTAGACGCTCCTTTTTTTGAGTTTAATGCCACAAGCATCAAGATAGAGGATATACGAAAGGCGGTCGATAGCGCAAAACACGCTTTACAAAAACCGCTCATATTCATAGACGAGGTACATAGACTATCCAAGACTCAACAAGAAGTACTGCTGCCTATCATGGAAAACCGCTTTGCCGTTGTGATCGGAGCTTCTACGGAAAATCCGTTCTTTTCGCTAACCGGCGGCATCCGCTCTCGCTCCATGCTGTTTGAGTTTTTCTCGCTTACGAATGATGACTTGAAAGACGCTCTCACAAAGGGGCTGGAAAAGCTAGGCAAAAGTGCCGATGAAGACGCAGCGGAGTATCTAGTGCGCAGCTCATCGGGAGATGCTAGGGCGATGCTAACTCTGCTGGACTACGCAGCAAAACTAGAAGACAATATCACGCTAGACACCCTAAAACAGCTGCGCCCGAACAGCCTAACAGATGGCGCAGGAGAATCTGAAACACACTACAACCTCGCAAGTGCGCTAATAAAGAGCATACGTGGCTCGGATGAACAAGCTGCGGTCTATTATCTAGCTAGACTCATTGCGGGCGGCGAAGAGCCCAGGTTTATTGCCCGCCGTCTTGCGATACTAGCGGCAGAGGATATAGGCAACGCAAATCCAAACGCCCTGCAAATAGCAAATGCGGCTTTCGGGCTAGTGGAAAAAATAGGTATGCCGGAATCTCGTATCATCCTAAGTCAGCTTGCAATATATCTGGCGTGCTCCCCAAAATCAAACAGCGCATACACGGCGATAGACGATGCGCTCGCTCTCATATCAAGCGGCGAAATATATGAAGTGCCGCCACATCTTAAAGACGCGCATTTTGCAGGAGCGGCGAAGCTTGGGCGAGGTATCGGCTACAAATATCCCCATGATTTTGGCGGCTGGGTGGCTCAAAAATACACGGCAAAGCCTGTCGATGTGGTCAAGCTAAAAGAGATTGGATTTGAAAAGACGCTAAGAGAGTGGCTGGAAAAAATAAAAGGTAAAAAGTGAGCGAAAACGCAAAACATAACGCTTTGCGGGTATTTTTGTACGGTGGAATACTATTTATCGTTGTTTATTTCTTCAATGATTTGGTCGATTCCACCAAAAAAATGACCTATATCAGCAATGCCCAATTTGAGCCTAGAAATATCAAAAAAGCCGTCATACTTGAGGGCGACAAAAATCTATTGATAGAGACGGAAAGCGGTATGGTTTTTGTAGTTGTAGATTTTGACAAGGCAATACTTGAGAAAAATAACATAAGTTATTCACATGAAAATAACACATTAAAACAAGGCGTTAGATACGCCCTGTCAGCCTTGTTGCTTATTTTTGTATTACTTCTTTCAATAACCTAAAAAAGGGCGGGGACTACTCGTCCCCTCTTTCTATCTGTGCGCCGAGGGCAATCAGCTTTTTCTCTAGCTCTTCATAGCCTCTATCTAAGTGATAAATCCTGTGTATTCTAGTCTTGCCGTTTGCTACAAGCGCAGCTATTACAAGCGCCGATGAAGCTCTAAGGTCGGTAGCCATCACATCCGCCCCGGTAAGCTCTGCCCCACCCTCGATAGTAGCGGTATTGTGTGTCAGATGTATCGTAGCGCCGAGTCTTGTTAGCTCGCTCACGTGCATAAAGCGGTTTTCAAAAAGTCTCTCTTCGATAATACTTGTTCCCTGTGCCTGAGTAGCTAGCGCCATAAACTGCGCCTGCATATCGGTTGGAAACCCTGGAAACTCGGTCGTTACTATATCAACAGGCTTGATTTTTTTGGCAGGCTTGATAGTTAACTCATTAATCCCATAGTCAAACGAAAAGCCCATCTCTTGAAGCTTTGATATGAAAGCCTCCATGTGGCTTAGATTTACTTTTTTGAGGGTTACGGTAGAGTTTGTGATAGCTGCGGCGCATAGGTATGTTCCCGCCTCTATTCTGTCAGGGATTACATCTATGTCTTTGAAGCTATATAGTTCGCCGCCGCTTCCGTCGATGATTAGCTCATCCGTACCGATACCGGCTATATTTGCCCCTGCAAGTCTAAGCACCTCACATAGCTGTACGACTTCAGGCTCTTTGGCGGCGTTGATTATTTTGGTCGTGCCCTTGGCTAGAGCTGCCGCCATTACGATGTTTTCAGTACCCGTGACAGTTATCTTATCAAATACGATAGTCGTGCCCGTTAGCCCTCTCGGAGCCCTTGCCTCTACATATCCGTTTTTGATTTCTATCTCTGCGCCCATAGCTTCAAGGGCTTTTAGGTGCAAATCAACAGGTCTTTGACCGATAGCGCAACCGCCAGGCAAGCTCACATCACATTTGCCAAATCTAGCAAGCAAAGGTCCAAGAACAAGAATAGAAGCCCTCATGGTCTTAACAATGTCGTATGTCGCTACCGTGCCGTTTAGCTTTTCGGCGTCTATTTGTAGGGTATTGCCCTCAAATGTAGCCTCGGCGCCGAGATTTGTCATCAGCTTTAGCATCGTCTTGATATCTGCAACTCTTGGCATATTGGTGATAGTCACTGGAGTTTTGGATAGTATCGTCGAAGCGATAAGCGGTAGCGAGGAGTTTTTTGCCCCCGATACGGTCACCTCTCCGCTTAGTTTGTTGCCGCCGTAGATGTCAAGATAATGCATATATTTTTACCCTAAATTGAAAATTTTTTTGCGAATTCTACCAAAGTTTTATTTCGAAGCCTTAAGATACGCCGCCTCAATCGCTTTCATAAACGAAGCTCTAACGCCGTCTTTTTCCAGCTCAAAGATACCTGCCGCAGTCGTACCCTTGGGGCTCATGACCTCTTCTTTGATTTTTGCGGGATGAGAGCCTTCAAGCAAAGCGCCAAAGCCGTCAAAAAGCCCTTTTGTCATCTCCTCGGCAACGCCTCTTTTGAGCCCTGCCCTCACTGCACCGTCAGTCAAAGCCTCGGCCACAAGAGCCAAAAATGCGGGAGCACTACCGGCCAATGCCGTAGCTATATTGAGCTCATCTTCGCTGTCTACCCATACGCTTTTTCCAATAGATTCAAAAAGCGCCAGAGCCTCTGCCTTCGCCGCATGGCTACCGGTAACCGCGGTCACGGACTTTTCGCATCTTGCCGCAAGATTTGGCATTGCTCTTATGTATGTATCGGAGTCAACGCTTGATTTTAGGTCGTCTATGTAGACTTTTGCCATCACGGAGACAAATAGCTTAGCCCTGCCCTCAAAACGAATATCGTAAAAACTATTCGGTTTGACCGCCAAAATAACAGTTCTGCCGTCAATATCTATAGACTTTTTAGCTATTTCAACCTTGAGAGACGGATAGAACTCGTTTAGCTTGATAGCTTTTTCCTCGCTATGAACCAAAGCTGTTACATTTAGACCTTTTTTTAGCATACCGTCCAGCAGGGCTTCACCGAGATTGCCCACGCCTATCAGTAATATCGAAGAGTTCGTTTCTTTGAAAAATGACATCTAACGCCCTTTGTATAATCGTAAAAAAAGAATATCAAAGGTTGCGTTAAACTTTATCGCTAAAGCCCTATTCTTCTGATATTCCCTAAAGAGATTAGATGGGCGGTAATAAGCGGTAATGCCCCCTTGTTGCACATATCAATTTTTTTCTTTTCACCTAAATGCGCCATCTTCTCTTCATTTACGGTAAAAAATCCGTTCAGATTGTGGGTATTGCCCTCTTTGTCTACCATGCTCGCAGTTTGCGCAACAAGCACACCCCAATCTTCCAAATCTTTGATAAAGCCCTTTGTGGCCTCGGCGGTACTGTTTAGCTCAATCAAAAAATCCATAGCACCCTTAGAGAGTTTTGACGGCTCATCATTATCGTAAAGAGCGCGCTCTTTGTTTGATTCCGTGGCATCCTCTAGGCATTCCTTATCTACGGCTAGCGTATAGTTTGGATTTTTTTCATCTTCGCCGTCGGTCTTTACCAAAATAAACGGATATCTTCTGATAAACGCCGGAATGTAAGCTCCCGTTTTCCATTTGCCGCTATCGTCCACAAACATATTTTTGTTGTTATATCCGAGTAATGCAGTCGCAAACCATTCACCCTGCGCATCTTTTGCAAAAAATATAGGAAAATCCCTGCAAGCCTCATAAAATTCGGTAAAACTTATTGGAGCACTTATCATCTCCTTTGTGCTTGCAAGAGATTTTATCTCTTTGACGGCCTTATTTTTATGCTCTACAGAGTTGATAATCTCTACATTTTGATACATTACGTCTCGCTTTTGATTGATATGAATAGCGTAGCCTACCCAACTATATTTGAAAATCGGGCAGGTCTGCTTATGCGTGTACGAAAAACCGCACAAGAACGTGCGGTGGAGTTGTGGATATGTTACTTCGCTATCTCAACAGCTATCTGCTGTGTCTGACCTGCTTTTGTAGTTATTGATACTTTTGTGCTTATAGGTAGAGCGTTTGCAGGTGGATTTACCGCTTTAAATGTCTGAGTTTTAGCGT
>JBFWKW010000028.1:0-26163 GCA_050252455.1 Campylobacterales bacterium
CATTTCGAACCCGGCAGTCAAGCACCACATCGGCGATGATACTACTCCTTACTGGAGACGGAAAAGTAGCTCGTTGCCGGGGGTTTCTTCTTTTTTTACTTTCTTTTTATAAATAATCAGATTATTATTTTTTTATTGTCAAAATCTATTTTCTAAAACCATATGCTTTCCGCATACTAAAGGGCTTTTCGCTAAAATAAAAACAAAAACGAAAGCGTGTAAAAATTGGTTGTAGGCGTATTTGATAGCGGGGTTGGTGGACTCACCGTCGCAAAATCCATAATAGATGAAAAACTCTTTGACGAGGTGATTTACTACGGCGATACCGCCCGTGTTCCCTATGGCACAAAGGACGAAAATACCATTATTAGGTATTCACTTGAGGCTGTAGAGTTTTTCAAAAACTTCAATATCGATATTCTTGTAGTTGCTTGTAATACCGCTAGTTCTTATGCGCTTGATGAAATGCGCAAGGTAGCCCCTTTTGAGGTTGTAGGGGTCATAGAGCCTGGTGTCCTGTCTATCACCAAACAAAATCCAAAACTTGATTCAAAAATACTAGTTATAGGCACTAAAGCTACGGTATCTAGCGGTATTTATAAGAAAATGCTTGAGGCAAAGGGCTTTTGCAATATAGCGCAGATTGAGACTGGTCTATTTGTGCCGCTTGTTGAGGATGGAATCCTTGATGGCCCAGTTATGAATGCTATGCTTGAGCACTATTTTAAAGATGTTGATAAACCGGACTACATCATACTCGGTTGTACCCACTTCCCACTCATAGCAGAGGCTATAAGCGGTTATTTTGAAGGCTCTGTCCTTGTGCATTCAGGAGAGGCTATTGTGATCTATCTTCATGATAAATTTGGGTTAAAAAACAGTGGGCATGAAAGCGTATTGAAGCTATTTGCATCATCGAGTCCTGAGAGGCTTAAATTGCGTGCAGACGAGTGGCTAAAAGGGAGCAAATATAAATGAGCAGAGTTCTAGCATTAAAATATAGACCAAAGAAATTTAGCGACCTGATAGGGCAAGAGTCGGTATCTCAGACAATATCTCTTGGCCTTAAAAGCGATAAGCTATCTCATGCTTATCTATTTTCCGGACTTAGGGGGAGCGGAAAGACATCTACGGCCAGAATATTCGCAAAAGCTCTTGTATGTGAGAAATCACCGGTCTCTGAGCCATGCGGCGAGTGCGCAGGATGTTTGTCTGCAGAAGAGGGTAGACATCTTGATGTTATAGAGATGGATGCGGCTAGCAACAGAGGTATCGACGACATTAGACAGCTAATAGAAAGCACAAAGTACAAACCGGCGCAAGCAAAACACAAAATATACATAATAGATGAAGTCCATATGCTCTCTACGCCGGCCTTTAATGCCCTGCTAAAGACGCTAGAAGAGCCGCCTGCATATGTAAAGTTTATACTTGCAACGACAGACCCTATAAAACTGCCTCCTACGATACTATCAAGAACTATTCATTTTAGATTCAAAAAAATAGGACATCAGGATGTTGTTGAGCATCTAAAACATATTCTTGATAAAGAAAACATATCCTATGAAGAGGAAGCGCTTGATTTTATAGCGAGAAACGGTAGCGGTTCACTGCGAGATACGTTAACTTTGCTTGACCAGACTATTGTATTTTCCAAGGGTTTTGTCTCAAAGGATAGTATAGTTGAGCTTCTTGGGGCTGTAAATCCGGACAGGATAAGCGAGCTTTTCGGGCTGATTACGGCAAAAAATAGAGATGGCGTAATTGCTTTTATAAAAGAGTTTGAGGAATATGAAACAGAAAATGTTATCAATGAAAT
The DNA here is from genome assembly GCA_050252455.1 of Campylobacterales bacterium. Lineage (GTDB taxonomy): Bacteria > Campylobacterota > Campylobacteria > Campylobacterales > UBA6016 > UBA6016. Next base: position 1,820 of record JBFWKW010000028.1, read on the forward strand.
AATTGAATTTTTGAAAAATTCTATTTCTCAAAAAAATAGAGCGATTCCCCTTTATGTTTTAGAGCGATTTTTTAGAATAGCAATTAGTTCAAAAGAGCTTTTGTTTATAGGCGCTGACGGTAATTTTGTATTGACGCTTACCTTGCTTAAGATGATAGAAGCAATGGAGGTCGAAGACATAGAGTCGCTAATATCAAAATATGAGAGCGATGTCGATTTTTCTAAAGAGCCGCAACAATTAAAACAGGCAAGTACGCAACCCATTGACGCTGCAAAGCCTGAGACTACCGTATCTTTCGCACCTTTGCCGACAAAAAGCAAATGGGAAAAACTAATCGAAGCCCTGTATGATAGAAACTACGATATAGGGGCTATTTTTGAAAAATCAATTTTGTTCGTATCTTATGAGAACTCAACGTTAACTTGGATTAGCAGGGCAGAGGGTGAACAAAAAGATTTACTAATAAAGTATTACGCTCAAATAAAACATATTGTGCAAGAGATTTACGGGTTAGGTACGGTAATAGCTGTAAAAAAAGATGAGATTGAGAATATTAAGCCCCCAGAAGACAAGCCAGTAGAAAACGAGCAGGTAGAAGTGAGGCAAGAAAGTTTCTCTGTTGCTCAAACTGCCGCTGATTCCGAGGATTGCGATGAGGATACGGAGCAGGAATATGTGCAAAGTGGGCCTGGATTATTTGATGACGACGAAGATAAAGATAGTGGAAATGATGTAAAAAGCTTGGAAGATGAGGCGGCAGAATTAAGTCTTTTGAAGCATCCTTTGGTGGAAAAATCAAAAGAGGTATTTGGCTTGAGCGATAGCAATATATCTATTTTCCAAAAGGTTTAAATCTTAGTATTGTAATATAAGCTTAAGTTTGGATAGGTGGTAGTTTAATGGATTTAACGGTTATAGGCGGTATGATTGGGGCAATCGCCTTCATTGCTGTGGGCGATACGCTAGAGGGCGGAAATCCTCTACATATTCTTCATATTACATCTATTATGATAGTTGTTCCTCCGGCTCTCTTTGCTTCGATGACGGCAACACACGGGCATTTTGTTAAAGGTGCGTATAAGAACCTGGGTATGGTATTTAAAAAATCTACCGTAAACTATGAAAAAACGATAGAGCAACTCTACGACTTTGCCATTATCGCTAGGCGTGACGGTCTTTTGAAGCTCGAAGCGGAAATACCGAATGTCGAAAACGAGTTTATGAAAAAAGGGTTGGATCTCGTTGTATCTGGGGTTAATGTGGATGTAATAAGACAAACCCTTGAGATAGAAATAGAAGAGACCGAACACTATTACCATGGATGCGGACATTATTGGATACTTGCGGGTGAAACTTTCCCGGTTATGGGTCTAATCGGTGCGGTTTTGGGTCTTATTTTGGCGCTTGCCAAGCTGGACAATCCTTCCGAGATGGCAACAGGTATTGCCGGTGCGTTTACGGCTACCGTTACGGGTATTGCGAGTGCATATATTCTCTTTGGTCCTTTGGGTAGAAAAATGATTGCGAAGTCGCACGACATAGTAAAAGAGCAAATTATTGTTCTTGAGGGTCTAGTATCTCTCGTATCGGGTGATAATCCAAAAATGATGAGAGGCAAGTTGTATAACTATATCGGCGGTGAGCCTGAAGAGGGCGGCGCTAAGCACTAATGGCTAAGAAAAAAAAATGTCCGGAGTGTGAAGGCGGCGAGAAATGGGCAGTTCCGTTCGCCGACTTTTTTAGTCTACTTCTAGCTTTGTTTATTGCGTTGTATGCTATTGCATCACAAAATAAAGACAAAATGAAAGCGCTATCCAAATCTTTTGCCGATATATTTGATTTTACCCCTACTCAAATGAGTATAAATCCTCAGGATGCAGGCAAGGACCCATCTACGAGTACGCAGTCTTCGGAGAGTAAAGACTCAAGACAAACGGCTCAGGCCGTTCAGCAGCAGATAGAAGTTGCAAAGCAGCTTATGAAAGACCTTCAAGCAATTAAGGATGTGGCGCCAGAGAGCGGTAACGGCAGCGATACGGAGGTTGTGATGACCGATGAGGGGATTAGGGTTAGAATGCTTAATGCTATTGTTTTTGATGAGGGTAGCGCCAATCTAACGCCAGCCTCCAAAAAAATAGTAGACATACTTGCCGCGTCCGTTAAAACATATCCTGGAAATATTAAGGTCGAAGGACATACTTCGTCGACGTTGCCTCCAAAAGGGAGTATATATCCGTCAAATTGGGAGCTCTCTTCAGCCAGGGCATCATCTGTAGTTAGGGAGTTTATATCCCTTGGCTTTAATCCTGGCAAATTTACCGCCGTCGGTTATGCAGATACAAAACCGACAAGCAAAGAGCCGGAAGCGACTAAGCATTTTCTAAACCAAAGAGTTGACTTGGTATTGATGAGATATGACGGGAAAGGCGAGGTAGGTAGTACCAGCTCTATTTTGGATAATCCAGCCCCGCAAACCTCAGTTCGTTAAGCTTTTATTATCCCTTTTAGTTCTTTTTTGGCCTTTTCGTAGACGGCAAAAGAGGCCAAATGAATATCGGCGTTGTAATAACCGGCTTCCTCAAGAAAATCGGATTTATCTAGTATTATGTCTGCCGTTGGATGATATTTGTTTGATGCAAATACTAGTTTCATATCATGGTACGGCATAACTATTCTATAGAAATTCCCTAGTTCGGTAAGCTGTTTTTTTATATCTTCCGCAAGTCTCATACATAAAATTCCGTCTTTTTTTAGAATTCTGAAAAGTTCTTGCTTGTTTGAGCTGTCGTTGTTGACAATGATAATATCGAAACTTTCACTTTGAAACTGGTTTTTTGGGTCAAAATCAATTATTTCCGTTGTTGTTTTTGATAGCTTTTTTGCCTCTTGCGGCATATCGTCAAATCCAACCGTTAAGCACTCGGCAACTTCTTCATGTGTGCATAGCGGCACAAAAAATAGCATCTCTTTTTCTATCTCTTTATTGCTTATCGTGGTGTTATCAAAACGCATATAAGTATTTCCTCTTGCCTAAAAATCAGGCGATTTTAGCTCTTTTTTGTTAAAATCGGTCTAAAATAGTCCATGATAGGAAGTAAAATGCCAAAGCTAAGTTACAAGGATTCCGGAGTAGATATAGATGCGGGGAACGAACTAGTCGAAAAAATAAAACCGTTTGCCAAAGCGACCTCTATTCCCGGCGTACTTGGCGGGATAGGTTCCTTTTCGGGAGCTTTTGAAATTCCAAGCGGCTATAAAGAGCCCGTAATCCTTGCCGCAACAGATGGCGTGGGAACAAAATTGAGACTTGCGATTGAGAGCGGAAAGCTTGACGGTGTGGGAATTGACCTTGTTGCAATGTGTGCTAACGACCTTATATGTAATTTTGCAACACCAATGTTTTTCCTTGATTATTATGCAACCGGAAGACTAGAAGTAGAAAGTGCGGCGACTGTTATAGCGTCGATTGCCGAGGGGTGCAAGTTGTCAGAATGTGCTCTTATCGGTGGCGAAACTGCCGAAATGCCGGGGATGTATTTTAAAAATGATTTTGACCTTGCCGGATTTGCCGTCGGTATCGCAGAAAAAGCGGAAATAGAAAGAAGCTCGCATTGCAAAGAGGGCGACGTACTCGTAGCTCTCCCTAGCTCCGGCGTGCACTCAAACGGTTTTTCACTTGTCAGAAAGCTTTTCTTTGAAAAACTGGGCATGAGATTTACCGATAAATTTGGCGAGGGCATGCTAATAGACACTCTCCTCGCCCCTACGAAAATATATGTCAAAGAGTTTAAGGCCAATAAAAATGACATTAAGGCGTTGGCTCATATAACGGGCGGCGGCCTTGTGGAAAACTTACCGAGAGTATTGCCTGGCGGCCTTGGTGCAGTGGTGCAAAAGTCGTCTATTAAAACATTGCCGGTATTTGATTTTATGTCTGAGCACGTAGAAGAGGCTGAGATGTATAGAACATTCAATATGGGTATCGGTATGGTATGGGTAGTTTCAAAAGAAAATGCCGATAAAGTAGCCGCGAACGTAGGCGGTTATATTATAGGTGAACTGATTAAGGGCGATAAAGAGGTAAGGCTAGCGTAGTTTTGAGTACCTCTTTTATTGCCGCTCAGGTGTTTCATCACCTGTTTTTATCCCCCTTGCTTTTTGTCGTATTCTTTTTTATATCAGCCTTTTTTGTCAGCAGAGCCAGATGGCTCTTTGTTGGCGCTGCAACTTTGTTTTATCTCCTCTCTACCGGTTTTGTGGCAAAATCTCTTTTATGGCCATTGGAAGATGGGTTTAGGGTGCATCAAAAAATAGATTTTAAACCTGACGCGGTAATAGTTCTTGGCGGTGGGGCAAATGCGTATGTGCCGGATAGTAAGCTAATATCTCCTGCCTATAAACGATTTGCGCAGGGGATGGCTCTAGCCAAAAAAATGGATATACCACTAGTATTTGCGGGCGGTGGATGGATTGGGCGTAGCGGCATTAGCGAGGCGGCTGCGGCAATAGAGAGTGCAAATGTAATTGCCGATGCATATGATTTTGCTAGACCGTCTACGACTACCCTAAATGGCGGCTTTGGTCTTTTGGTTGAAGATAAGAGTGAAAATACTCTGCAAAATGCTAGAAATACGATAGAGATTATGAAACAAAACGGAGTATCTATCCCAAAAGTCGTGCTTGTAACTTCTGCATCCCATATGAAGCGGGCAAAAGTTATTTTTGAAAAAAACGGTTTTAGGGTTACACCATATGCCGTTGATTTTACAACCGGTAAATTTGATATTTCGTATCTGGATTTTTTGCCTAGTTTTGGGTCTTTGGAAAATAGTTATACGGCGCTAAAGGAATATGTCGGCATTGTAAAATTCTTTTTTGTTGATAATGGAGATAAGAAATGAAAAAAGCTGTTTGTATCATATCCGGGGGAATGGATAGTGCCGTAGCGGCAAAGATAGCAAAAGATGAAGGTTATTCTATAGTATCTGTTCATTTTAACTACGGACAGAGAACAGAGTCCAAAGAGCTTGCGTCATTTCGAGCTGTTAGCGAAGCCGTCGGTGCCGAACAAAAATATGAGATTGACCTCCCATTTTTCAAAAGCGTCGGCGGTTCCGCATTGACCGATACCAGCATAGCCGTTCCCGTAGGCGGGCTTGAAGATGGAGTTCCGGTGACATATGTCCCTTTTAGAAACGGAATATTTTTATCCATTGCCACGGCTATAGCAGAAAAAGAGGGCGCTACGGCGGTAGTTATAGGTGCCGTAGAGGAGGATAGCAGTGGGTATCCTGATTGTACGGAGGATTTTCTTTCTTCTTTTGAGGCTACCGCAAATCAGGGGACAAAAAAAGATACGGAGATAAAAATATACGCTCCACTTCTTCATAAATACAAAAAAGAGATAGTCTCAGAGGGGCTTAAGCGGGGGATTGATTTGTCTCTTACGTGGAGCTGCTACCAAAATGAACAGATAGCATGCGGGGTGTGTGATAGCTGCAGGCTTCGACTAAAAGGCTTTGCGGAGGCCGGAGCAGAGGATAAAATAGCCTACACTACTCGTTAAAATCGAAAGAAAACAAGCTACTCTCTTTTCTTTCTTTTATAAGTGCCGTTTTGTCCGCATTTACTACAAAGGCAAAATTGAAATCATTTTCTTCCAACATATCGGTTAGCTCCCTGTCGGAGCCGTAGAGCGTAATGATGATATCTTTTTCTTCGATATTGGAAAGCGAAAGCGGAAATATATATAAATTTTTTGCCCACTTTGTATTTTTGATTAGATAATTCATCGTCTCTTTTAGTATCTGCATATCAAAAAACTTCGCAAATATGACGACTTTTGCGGTTTTGCCGAATTCTCTGGCGTACAGGTAGTTATCAATGAATACGGGATCAAAAAAGTGGGTAAAGGATATGGAGGAGACGTCAAATTCGCTACCTGTTTCCTTTAGAATTGATATTGCGTTTTCTAGGTATTTTAGTTGAAACTCAGGCAATCTGACTCTGACGCTTACTCCGTCTATAAACACGGCGCTCTCAAAAAGAGTGGAGCTTGAAATTTGAAGTTTACACTCTTTTGGAGCCAAAAAGTTCTCTACCGTATCGGTCGTGAGTTCTGATAAAAATTCCTCATCTGAGCCGAATACCGTCGTCGCTTCATCGTTTTTGATAAGTGAAAATAGAGATTTTATATCTTGCTTATCGGCAAATTCTACACTTTTTGATTTTGAAATTTTTTTGATAATTTCAAGTGTTACGGGGTCAACACTTATAAATCTGAAGCTTTTTTTTAGCATCCCATATCTAGCAAGGCTAAAAGCCGCAATAGAGGCATCCCTCACTTTTATGAAGGCAACTTCCGGATCCGTAGGCTCTATGTCCTCTGCGTCATATATTACGCCGTAAGCGCCGTTGTAAACGGCCTTTTTGATTTCAGATGGATTGAGGGCTATAAAAAGGTCGCCGCGCCTGATTTGAAGATAGTTTAATTTGATATCTTCAAAATATGTTATTGACGGATTTGTTTTGAGGTCTCCCCTCGTTAGCGCAACGACGTTTTCTATTCTCATCCTATTTTTGAGCCGCTTTGTTTTGGAGTTTCGGGTCTTAGTAATGCAAGCCCGTTTTCGTCCTTAGCAGCAAGAAGCATTCCTTCGCTGGCAATTCCCATTATTTTTGCCGGTTTTAGGTTTGCAACAACGCATACTTGAGTTCCAATCATCGATGCGGCAGAGTAGCTCTCTCTTATTCCGGCAACTATTTGTCTGACATCGCCACCGCCCAAATCAACTTTCAAAATTAGAAGCTTATTGCTTTTAGGTGCCTCTTCGGCTTCCAATACGGTTCCCACCTTGAGTTCGGTTTCGAAGAATTTATCTATCGTAACGTAGTTTTTTTCTTCAATTTTTGGTTTCTCCTCTTTTTTCGGAGATTCTTCGACTACCTCTTCAATCCTCGGGAATAGAGCCGTAACCTTGGATAGCTTTGAGTTTTCCAAAAGCTCTTTTTTGTAGATTAGCTTCTCAAAGTTTGCGCTGTTTATCTCAAAGCCTATAGCCATGGCTACGTCTGCCATTTTGTTTGGCATAACCGGAGAGAGTAAAAGGGCGGCTCTTGCTAGCACGTTTACGCATAGCGCTATGAGTGCCATTGCTTCGGCCTCTTTGCCCTCTTTCATTTTGTTCCATGGAGCGACCGTATCTATTGCTTTGTTTGCAACGCCAAGCATTTTCCATATCTCTTCCAGATATCTGTGCGTTTGCATACTGTGCAGCAGCGGCTCTAGCGATGCTGTAAGTTCATCTATTTTTGCCAAATCGTCCTTGTGGTATGTCTGCAAATCTTTAAGTTCTATGCTTAGAGAGAAGTATTTGTCGCTCATACCTATCGTTCTACTGAGCAGATTGCCTAGGTCGTTTGCGAGGTCGGAGTTAATTCTGTCTATAAGCGCTCTTCTCGAGAAGTCTCCGTCTTGCCCGAACGGCACTTCACGGAGCATGAAGTATCTGAAGTTTTCTAGGCCGTAAGCGTCTGCTATCTCTTGCGGGTTTACCACGTTGCCTTTTGATTTGCTCATCTTTTCGCCGTCTCTTGTCCACCAACCGTGGGCAGCTATGCTTTTTGGGAGCGGGAGATCTAGGCTTAGGAGGAATGCAGGCCAATAAATTGCATGGAATTTGAGTATATCTTTGCCTACTAGCTGGAGTTTGGCAGGCCAATAGCCCATCTCTTTATCATCGGTGCCGTACCCTAGAGCCGTAACATAGTTAAGAAGAGCGTCTAGCCATACGTATATTACGTGTTTTGCGTCATTCATCTCTTTTGGTAGCGGTACACCCCATTCAAAGCTAGTTCTTGTGATGGACAAATCTTTTAGTCCGCCTTCTACGAACTTCATTACTTCATTTTTTTTGGATTTTGGGAGGATGCAGTCCTCGTTTTCATTGTACCATTTGAGTATGTCGGCTTCGTATTTGGAGAGCTTGAAAAAGTAGTTTTCTTCTTTTAGTACCGTCGTAGGTTTGCCGCAGTCCGGACAGAATTCGTCGTTTACAAGTTGAGTGCTGGTAAAAAATGTCTCACAGGATACGCAGTAGTTGCCCTCAAATTCACCTTTGTAGATGTCGCCTTTTTCCCACATCTTCATAAATGCTTTTTGTACGCCGAGCTTGTGGTCGTCGTCGGTAGTTCTTATGAATTTATCGTAGCTTATTCCAAAACCGTCCCAGAGATTTTTAAATTTTGCACTGTTTTCGTCTGCCCATTCTTTTGCGCTTTTATTTCTTGCTTTTGCGCTCTCTTCTATTTTTTGACCGTGCTCATCGGTACCTGTTAGAAAGTACGTGTTTTTTCCGGTTAGCCTGGCATATCTTGCCATTGTGTCGGCTATGATGGTCGTGTATGCGTGACCTATGTGCGGGGCATCGTTAACGTAATATATCGGGGTGGTGACGTAAAAACTATTTTGCTTCATCTACTGTTATCCTGTTTGTTATAAATCTAAAATTCAAATCCGCCCGTATCGCCCTTGCTCATAGAGTTGTATGCGCTAAGAACGTAAGCTTTTCTTGTCTCGCAGCCTATTATTTTTGGGCAGGGAAAACACGAGCCGTAAGTTGCTCCGTTGAACTCTACGGACGAAGACTCTTTCGTCTGACATTCTTTTAGTAGCTCCAGTTTTGCGTCAAGAGCTTTTTCAAAAACGTTATCAGACGATTTTGGAGTAGACATCCATTACCTTGTTTATCTCGTAATTTGAGCCAAAGAAGCACGGCGTAGTAGCGTGATGGTCTCTTGGGCTTAGCTCAAGCAGTCTTTTGTGTCCGTCTACGGCTTTGCCACCGGCTTTTTCGTATATGTATGCGAAAGGAAATACCTCAAATACCATTCTGAGTTTCCCCTCAGGTTTGTCAAGGGTGCCGGGGTAGCTAAATAGACCCCCGCCCTTGATGAGTATTTGATGAAGGTCCGGCACCATGCCGCCCGAGTATCTGAGGCGATACCCCTCCGCAAAAAGGGTGTCTATCATCGCTTTGTGGTAAGAGGGCCACTTGGCTTGCGTGCCGCCGGATGCGTTTAGCTTCCCTTTTTCATGCAGATGTATTGTCTGAATAAATTTGAACTCGCTATTTTTGTCAAGTCTATAGAGCTCTACTTCGTCTGTTGCTATAACCAGCTCAACCCTTGGGCCGTAGACTATATAAACGGCGGCTTTGATGTTCGCACCCGCAAAATCCTCTTCGTAGATACCAAATATTGAGCCAACAGAGAGATTGGTGTCAATCAGGCTTGAGCCGTCAAGCGGGTCGTAGCCGACTAGGTATTTGCCGCCGTCGTTTAGCATATCGACGGTCTCTTTTTCTTCGCTTGCTACCGCTTTTACGCTTTTTACTTTTGCAAGTTCCTCTTGGATTATGTAGTCGCTTTTGATGTCAAGCTTTAGCTGAACGTCGCCGCTTGCATTTTCGTTTTCGGCGTAGCCTGTATCGTCGTAAGCTATCGCCTCTTGTATCCTAAACGCACTTCTTTTTATCGCCTCTATTACTTCTATCATCATATTTCCTTTGCGTTTTTAAATATCCATTCGACTATTTTTTCTACGTTATTTAAATCCAAGATTTCTATATCGCCCGGTATATCGTATTCTGATATATTGATTGAGTCGTCTATTGCTATGGCTTTGACAAATCCGAAATAGCTGATATCTATTTTCCCTCTGAATATCCCTATTCTAGGAAGGGGAAGAGTTTTTAGCCCCTCAACCAAGAGTATGTCGAAGTTCCCGAGCATTGAAATTATTTCATCCAGACTTGAAGTTTCGTTTTTGAACATCGTCGTTCGAGACGGGCTTCTTACTACGACGTTTGCACCTGTTGCAAAAAATAAGCTGCTATCTTTGCCCTCGGTGTCAAATACCGCTTTATCTTTCGGGTCGTTTTTTACTATTGCGACTTTGTGGGCGGACTTTAGCCTCTCTGCTATCTTGACTATCGCCGTTGTTTTTCCGCTGTTTGATGGGCCAGTAAATGCTACCGCTACTTTCATGCTCTTCTTCTTATTTTTATGCAATTATAAGCGATTAGCGGTTAATTTTTTTGTGACGCCGCCTCGCACAGTCTAAATAGCGAATCAAAAAGCATCGGAGGGTCTATCGGCTTTGGAATTAACTCTGTAATCCCCATCTTTTTTAGCTTCTCGACCATCTCTTCATCCATCGCGCTAATAACCCCTATCTTTATCTCATATCCTTGACTTTGAAGCTCTCCTATTAGTTCCATTCCGTCCATTTTGGGCATTATCGCGTCCGTCAAGAGTATGTCGAATTTTGATTTTTCTATCGCCTCTAAGGCCTCTACACCGTTAGATGCGGTTTCGACGCTGCTAAATATATCCCTAAGCAAAGTTTTCATGCTTTCCATTATGAAATTATCATCTTCCACATAAAGGATTTTTAGCTCTTTGGATATGCTGGAGAGTCTCGCCAAATCTACCTTTTTCATCAGAATAACTCCAATCCGTCGTCATCATCGTCCGATACTTCAGCTTCCGTGCCGCCAAGTTTTAGTTGTAATTGCAAGCATGAGCTAAAAAGCGAGCTGTCTAGATAGTGGATGTCTCTTGCGCTTTTTTGTATAAATATTTTGTTGCGCCAGTCGGACAAATCCATCCTCAGAGTATCCAAAAACAAAAGCAGCACTTTTCTGTTAGATTCAGTCGGCTGCGCATCGGATAGAACTTTTGAGAGCGAACTTAGAGCAAAAGCTAGGTCTTCAAATTCAATCAGTGACGCTATTGTTTTGGAATATCTTTGAAGTATGGACGATATTTTTTCTACGGACATCCAGTTACCACTATCTTCAAAATCGCTTACAAGCTCTTTCCACTCATATTCCAGCTCTCCAAGCTCTTCGACTTCGTCTATCAGGCCGCTATTTAGTTCCCTTAGATATTCCTCAGACGTATATTTTGTCGTATGGCTTTTTCTTAATATCTCTTTTTCCTCTTGGCTTAGGTAGAGGTAATCTCCCTGTTCGTGTTGTGTTTTTGTTTCGCATGCATCCGATTTTGCGGATTGGCAAGGCTGCGCTTTGGCCGACATTTTGTACCTTGAGAACAATATCTCTTCCAAAAGCTCGGCATACCCTTGATTTTTTCTTTTTTGATACTCTATTTTTGTGATATTGCTTAACGTAAAAATCTCAACTTTTTCGTTAAGTATGGTGATTTCTCTTTTGGCTACAAGAAATATATGTTTTTTGCCGTTTATGTTTATGATGGCTCTATTTGCCTGCGTATCATCTTTGTTTATTTCATTTACGTTGCATAAAAATCCGTCCTTCTCTTCTATAAAAGAGTTCAAATTTTTAGACCCGCTTTGTAGTTTTTTGAGATTTTCTTCGCCGAACAACTCCGCGAAAACTTCATTTGCAAATTTGAGCTTATTGCCGCTAAAGGCTACGGAAGGTGTCGGGAAAGCATCCGCAAGCCTTTGTGCCAAATCCGAGGCAGCCTCGTTAATCTCCTCCAAAAGCATCTTTCTGTTTAGCTCTTCGGCCTTTTTTTTGTTATGTATCCCCTCTGCGACGGCTTGCAGTGAGCCAAACAGATTTGGAACGCTGATTGGCTTTAGTATGTATCTGTCTATCCCTATTTCTATGGATGTTAAAAACAATTTTGCGTCGCTATAGGCGGTTGTCACGACTATCGGGGTGTGCGGACTAATCTCTTTTATCTCTCTGGCAGCCTCAAGACCGTTTTTAATCGGCATCTGTATGTCTGTTATGACGATGTCGTAATTTCCTTTTTTAAAAAGTTCTACGCCTGCCTCGCCGTTGGATGCGCTTGTTACGCTTTTGAACAGATTTTTTAGGATATCCTCCATCTGTTGCCTTATCATCCCCTCATCTTCCATATAGAGGACGTTTAGTTCCCTACCTAGTTCCTTTAGTATTTTAACTTCCATGTTCCGACCCTTTTTGATGGTGTATGGTAATGATATTTTTTAATCCGATTCTTTTGTCGTCTTCATAGATATTTGCGATTTTTATATCTCCGCCAAAGCTTTTTTGAATTATTGTTTTTGACATATATAGGCCTATCCCCGTTCCCTTGCCTGTTTCTTTTGTCGTAAAGTAGGGCTCAAATATCCTATCGAGTACATTTTCATCGACCCCTCCGGCATTATCGCAAACCTCTATGGATAGCCTATCTTCCGATATTTCGGTGCAGATTACTTTGATTTGTTTGTCGTTAATTTGTTTGTCCTCGAAAGCATCCCTAGCATTTGAGAGTATATTTATAAATACCTGCTCCAGCTCGTTTTTAAATCCGAATATCCCTATGTCGCAATCGCCAAAGAACTCCAGTTTTATGCATCTCGCCGAGAGCTGAGCCCCTATTAGTTTCAATGTGTCTTCAAAAGCGGTTTTGAAAGTAAAATATTCCCTCTCTTTTGTCGGCTTGAAAAAGTTTAAAAAATCATTTATAGTGCCCGACATTTTTTGCGTATGGGAGAGTATGTCGTCGAGTATCGAATCCATTGTCGGAGCGTCGAGGATGTCAAGCTCCTGCTTTGTTTTTATATTGATAGCTGCGGTACTGATTGCCGTCAGCGGTTGACGCCATTGGTGGGCAATCATATTTATCATCTCTCCGAGGCTTGCCAGTTTGGATTGCTGGGCAAGGAGTTTTTCTTTTTGTTCTTTTTCCGCCTCTATTTTTTTCCGCTCTTCTATTTGTGATTTGAGCAGCATATTTGAGAGTTTTAGCTCTGCCGTTCTAGTCTCGACCTCTTTTTCAAGGGCTTCGTTATTGTGTTCCAGTTCTTGTTTGGCTCTGCGCAATTCACCCTCAAGTCTTTTTTGAAAAGCTATATCTTCGCTTACCGCCACAAAATGCGTCGTATGCCCGTCCTCGTTTTTTATCGGAGATATGGACAAAAGCACCCATTTTAAGCTTCCGTCTTTGGTTTTGTTTGTTATTTCGCAGTTATATGCCTCGCCTCTCGTTATGGTGGACCACATATCTTCGTATATCTGCGGGTCTGTTAGGTGTGATTTCAAAATTCTCGGCGTTTGGCCTATCAAGTCCGCATCCTCATACGAATACAACTCTTTGAATTTTTTATTTGCGTATATGATGGAGCCGTCCTTGTCCGTTATTACGACTGCGGCGGAGGTTTGTTCGAGGGCTTGAAACAGCAGGCTCAAGGTGTCTTTTGTGGCTATTAGGCTAGATACGTCCTGCCCTGTAGACTGTATCTCTTTTATCTCTCCGTTTTCGTCAAGAATAGGAACTATTCGCCATTCAAACCATACCCATCCGTTTTTTGTAAGCTCTCTTTGGAGTATCGTTGAAGGTTTTTTTGTTTCTCTGATTTGTTTGTGTGTTTTTTCAAAGCAGGGCATATCGTCGATGCATACTGCCGGCATGAAGACTTTGCCTATCATCTCGTTTTGGTTGAAGCCAAAAAAATCTGCGTAAGCCTTGCTCATGTAGACAAACCGATTTTCGGCGTCCACTCTTACTATGGGGTTATTTTGTTTTTCCAGAATATCTCTTAGAAATTCTACTTCCGTGTTGCCTGTGGACATACCGATTCCCCTTTTTTACTTCTTGGTAAGGGTAACGAAACACAAAGCGGTAGCACTAAAACTAATTGATTATCTGTAAAAAACTATAAAACTTATCTTAACCGTGTTTGATATTTATTGCAAAACGAAGACCGCTTGCCTTATTTGGAGAGAGCCTCGTTTATACAGGTTTCTAGTAAATCCAAATCTAGCGGTTTTGAGAGGAATTTATCGGCGCCGAGTTCTTCTGCTTTTTTTACGTTCTCTGCGGAGTTGTGAGCCGATATTATAAGCACGGCTGTTTGCGGGCTTAGCTTCTTTATTTTCTCCAGCAGCTCAAAACCGCTCATGTGCGGCAAATTGAGGTCGCTTATGACTACGTCGACCGGATTTTTGGAGAATGCGTCATAAGCCTCTTCTGCGCTTGAAACCGTAGTTAGCGTTTCGTATCTATTTGACAAAAAGCTCTTCAAAGCTTCGGCGGCTACGACGTTGTCTTCAACAAATAATAGTTTTTTATTTTTCATTTTTGCCGCCTTATATTTTGGTTTTTCGTTTCATTAGAGCCATGGTCAAGGCTTCTGTTAGGGAGTCAAATTTTTCGTCTACGCTTTTTTGCGAAGTTATAAATTGCATCATTTTTTCATCCTCCTCTTTTACTTTTTTTTGTAGTTTTGTGATGTCGAATGTCAATTTTTCTATTTTTGACGATACGACTTTACTTTGATGTTCAAGCCTTTTTTTTCTGGTGAATAGGGCATCGTCTTTGATTACGAGTTTTTTTAGAAGCAGCGACTTGTCGCTTATCTGTGCTTGTATTTTTAGCTTCTCTTCCTCTTTGCACCTTTTTAGCATCTCTCGCAGCTCTTTTATCTCCGCATTGATGGAGGCTTCCGTATCGACCTTGTCCACGCCTTCATTCTCTATCGCCGCAAACTCCTTTTCTATCATTACGGTCTCTTCGTTTAGCCTGTCTATTTTTGAGTACATATCCTCTATCGTGGCTTTGATGTCGTCTATTGCATTTTGTTTTAAAGTTAGGGCTTCGAGATTTTTTTGTCTTTGCATGACTATGGCGACTATCGCGGGAATCGTCCATTTGGAGCCGCTTTTGTCGAGTATCTCCGGCAATTTAAACTTATTTCTTTCGGCGTCTATTTCTATTTCGCCGGAGTAGTTTTTTAGGAAGTTTTCGGCGTTTGGATTTTTTTGTCCTACGAGCGCTAGTAGCGAAAGGGCCATTTTTGTGTGAGCCAAAACCCAGTTCTCCCGCAATATTAGATTTGCGAGTCCTTCCAATATCATATCTTCTTCGCTTAGGTTGTCTTTTAATAAATCAAATATATTTTTTTGGAAGATTTTGATGTAGTTTTTGACAAAGTAGCTGTGCGTGATTGCGCTAAAGTCAAGTTCGCTATTTATTATGCCGTCCGTTATCTCGGCAAAGGCTTCCTGTTCTGCCTCGGTACTTTCAAAAAGAGAGCTTTTGAGCTTGTCTAGCTCGTCTTTTGGAAGGCCGTTGTATCTTTGCTCTCTCCTTATCCTCTCTTCTTCGTCCGCTTGGAGCTTGAAGCGTCTTATTACGACCTTGTCGTTAAGGAATAAAACTACGTCCTTACTGGAGATGCTTATCTGCTCTTTTAGCCTCTGTCTTATTTTCTCTTTTGTTTCCACGGAAAGTTCGCTGGCGGATATCCCAAACTCCGAGAGTATCTCTTGGATATTTATAGTAATGCTGTCGTTTACTATCTTGATTTCACCGCCGTTGTCACTTGTTTCGTGGATTGCTTCTTTGATTTTTTGTATTAGCCCGGGATGTATGAGCGGGACGCCGCCCCATCTTTTTATGAAGATATCGTTATTTCTGAATATAACAAGGTCTTTTGAGTCTAGGTCGAATGCCTTTTTTATGGCGCTTCTTAGTCTCTCTTTTTTGTGGTCGCCCGATATGTTGACCACGGATTCAAAAAGCATTTCGGAGTGTTCGTCGCTAAACTTTAACAGACCGTCTTCTGTTCGTACTAGTGCCGATTCCTCCCTGATGTGAGAGATAAATTTTATTAAGTTTTCCAGAAGGATGCTCTCTAGTTGTATTTTTTAGGCTTAATTATACATTTTTGGACTTATTGTTGTAAGTTATTGTTGATTATAATCTGCGCACTTTTACGGAGGATTGCGGTATGACGAAAGGTATAGCTACGGCTCTTTGCGCGGCTTTGTTATTTGGAGGATGTCAGACATACAATGCGTTTGATATGTTCAAAAAAGACGAGCATTATGAAAAGGCGCTTAAAGAGACGAGAAATGCGCAAATAATAAACTCCATGGAGACGAAAGCGAAAATAACGGCAACTTATCTAAACCCGCTATATCCGTCTCGCTACTCTGATGCGGAATATTTCTTTGTCGGGGTGTATATTCCTGATGATTATGACAAAAAAGAAGAGTCCGGACTTTATAACAAAGACTACTCGCTGTCCATGACCGTTGCGGCAAAAAAAGAAGAACTAAAACTTGGTGAACAAGCCGCACTGCCGAGTACGGTGCAGGCTAAAATAGTGGAAACGATAGTAAAGCTTGACCAAAATGAGCTTTACAAAAAAATGCCGCACACCGACGCTTGGAGCAGATACTACGTTGTATCCTTCCCAAAACAAGAGGGGAATTCGGCTCTTGGCCTAAGCTTTAAGGGGCCTGACGGCGCAGCCTCATTAAGTTTTCCAAAAGTTCACTAAGGCTTATCTCTTTACCTATCCGCCTCGAATAAACGGCGTAATTTAGCGATACTTTTTTGGCATAGTGCCTAGTTTCGTCGTACGGGATATTTTCTATCGACCAAAAAGGCTCATATGCAAGAGTCTTTTCATCTTTGAATACAAACAATCCATCCCTCTCTATTCTTTTGAAAAAACCGTATCCCGCATTGAACGATACGGCTATCAGGGTAGGGTGCGATACTTTTGACTCAAGCCACTTGAAATGTGTCGCCGCATACGATATGTTTTTTTTAGGCTCAAAAAGTTCAAAAAAATCAAACTTTTCCTTTCGTTTTGCAGCCAATTCCTCTCCCAAAATTGGGATTACTTGCATCACGCCTATCGCGTATGCGCTGCTGACTATCCCGGGAATAAAAAGGCTCTCTTGCCTTCCGATAGCATGTAGCAATGTTTTTTGAGAGTCATTATAGTCCGCGAATGCGTCTTGATATGGCATAAGATACAACTCTTTTTTGTATCCCTCCAGCCTTTCTTTTGCTTGCAAGTAGTATGCGTCGGCATATTTTTGCCCCTTTGTTTTTATCAAAATAGTCTCTAATTCTTTATTTGAAGCGTTGTTGATTTTTCGTTTGAAATTTAGCCACTCAAAGGGACTTGAGATATTCCGCTCAAACTTAGCATTTTCGTTATCCAGGGATACAAACTCGACCGCTGTCGGTTTTTTGCCGGATATCTCTACGGCTATCACGGAGTAAAAATTAAAATCTTTTCCGCTTGATGCTTTTTGTAGGAACTTATCGTCTTTTGAGCTTAGATATGCCCAAAAATTAGCCCTATCCTTGTCGGGTTCTTTTGTTGCGGTTTTTGCGGCTCTCTCAAACGACAAGGTGGCATTTTGCTCGTGCCTTAGCTTGAGCAATCCAAGAAAAAAGAGTGCCTCTGAATCGTTTAGCTCCCCGGGCTCTATTTTGGATATGCTTTTTTGGAGGGTTGTCGCATTTTTATCAAATAGCGCCCATTTGATAAATCTTTTTTGAAACGGAGAGTTGACTACGCTTTTTAGTTCGTCGTCATTTAGCTCCATATCAAAAAAAGAGGCGCGAAACTCTTTTGAGCTCTCAAAGTAAAGCTCTATGCTATCTTTTGTTAGTTTTTCTTTTTTTGCCGCCGTTTTTAGCAATACCTCTATCTTCTCTTTTTTCTGGGGCGCACTATCTTTTATTAATTCAAGAAGTTTTTGCGGTTCGTCCGAGTCGGATAGGATTGCGGAGGATATTTTTTTGTAGTTTACCCCTAGTTCGGCGCACTCGGGGGTCTTTTTGAGCAACCTTGTTATATTGCTGTCCATGCAGTCAAACAAGGTTGCAAGCTTTTTTGATTTTGTTTTTTTGAGAAGGAGAGAGGAGTGTTCGCTTCTTGGGGTTTTGGTTAGAAAATATCCCCTGTATGCACCCTCTTTTGTTATATTTTGCTCCAACTCGCGAAGCAAAAACAAGTCTCTAGCATACCCCGCAGGCTCTTTGGATAAAGAGTCTATGTTGTATGCAAAGCCGATACTAAGAAAGAGGCAAAGACTAAATAGAAGCCGCAAAATGCCCAATAATCTTTACCAAAAATATATCTAAAAATTGAAGTGCCAGTATGATAATCAGCGGAGTTAGGTCGACACCGCTAAAGACGGTATTTATCTTGCCTCTGACAAATTTATATGCGGGATATGTAAGTTTGTTAAGTATCTGAACTATCGGATTATACGGATCGGGGCGCACCCAGCTTAGGAGAGCTTGAATTATTACAACCCAGATATATATATTAAGAACCATGTGGAGTATATGTCCGAATGCTTCAAGTAGCGTTTTTAGTATAAACATCGCTTAACCGCCGTTTTTTCTTTTTATTTTAACAGACGGCGGTTTATTGTTAGACTTCGATTTCGTATTTTAGTATTTTGTACCCTATTTGGCGCACCGTAATGCCGAGTTTTCTAGCGGCTTTGGCCTGTATGCCGCCGCACTCTCTTAATGCGTTTACTATGGCTTCTCGCTCTATCGTTTCAAGCTCTGTTTTTGTGACGACCCCGTCATTTTTGTGCCCTATGGCTCCAAATTTCTCTTTTGCATACATACCCGGTAGTGCTGCGGCTACGACGGAGGCATCGAGCTTGCCGTTGTCGTTCAGTAGCACCAGTCTCTCCATGGTATTTTCAAGCTCTCTAATATTTCCATGCCACGAGTAATCTAGCAACATAGGGTACGCATCTTCGGCAAACTCAAGCTCTTTTTTGTGTAGCTTGCAAAATTTGTACAAAAAGTGGTTGGCAAGCATCAGTATATCCTTGCCCCTCTCTCTAAGCGGCGGCAAAAATATAGGAATTACGTTAAGTCTATAAAACAAATCCTCTCTGAACTCGCCTCTCTCCACCATCTCTTCAAGGTTTCTATTTGTTGCCGCTACGACTCTAACGTCTACTTTTATCGTTTTTGAGCCGCCGACCCTTTCAAACTCTTGTTCTTGAAGCACCCTTAGCAGTTTTACTTGCAAAGAGGCAGATATATCGCCTATCTCATCGAGAAATAACGTGCCGCCGTCAGCTAGCTCGAATCTCCCTTTTCGCATCTCTTTTGCGTCGGTAAAGGCCCCTTTTTCATGTCCGAACAGTTCGCTCTCCAGCAAGCTCTCGGCGATGGCGGCACAGTTTAACTTCACAAACGGCCCGTCTTTTCTGGCGCTTGTCTGATGCAAAGCAGCCGCTATAAGCTCTTTTCCGGTTCCGGTCTCACCCCTGACAAGGACGGTCGCTTTTGAGGCGGCTATTTTTTTGAGGATACCGAACACCTCTTTCATCTTGCCGCTTTCGCCTATGATGCTCTCAAAGTTTGAAGCTTGTAAAACCTCTGATTTGTAATAGCTATTTTGAAGTTCCAGTTTCTTTTTTTCTTCTTTGTGGGTGCTTTCTAGTCTTACCGCTTGCGCTAGCGTAGAGGCTACGATAGTTAGAAAGTTGATGCACTCTTCAAAATCCAAAGCCGTTTTTTTGGTAAGGCTAACCCCAAGTACCCCTATGACGCTATCGCCCGTAATCATCGGAATTGCGATGTAGGATATGTCATCTATTCTTCTTGCTCCGGTTTTGTTGAGAAAAAGTATGTCACTGTGGATATTTTCGATTACGATAGGCTCTTTGGTGCTTGCCGCTAGCCCCGTAGCCCCTTCCCCTACCTTGTAGCTAGAGAGCATTTTTTGTTTTGGCGTCAAGTCTATGGACGAGAAGATATTTAGCTCTTTTTTCTCTTCGCTAAGCAGATGAACGGAGCATCTCTCCAGCTTGAGATAGTTTTTTAGCGTCTTAAGAGAGTCACCTACTTTTTGCTCCAAACTTTGCGAACCCATTAACAATCGGGAGAGCTCAAGTAGTGTTTCTAGTTCGGCTAGCTTAACGCATTCCGTACAATTTTGTAACTCTTTATGTCCCATGTTAACGCCTTCTGGAGTAACTTTTTGGCGATTTTAGCGCAAAATTGTAGCACTAGCTAAAAAACTATTGTCTAAAATATAGGCAAATATCAGCCGCCTTCCAAAATGTTGCATTTAAAACAATTTTGAAGGTCTCTGCACTCATAGCAAGCGGGGGCTACGGAGTTTATTTCATCGAATAAAAATTTTTTCCATCTAATCTCGGGGGGTCTTTTTTTGGCGAGGAGGTGATAATTATCCGTCATGAGCTTATTTAGTTCCGCCCTCGAGCTCATGCCCATATCCGAGTATAGATGCCCAGGCTCAAAAGCTTTTGCGGCTATATATGAAGCCAAAGCCGTTTTGGCAAATTCATTGTCGGCATTTTCTTGAAGCAAAATAATAATTTTTTGGAAGTCGGTTTGGTTTTGCATCTTAAAACTCCATTATTATTTAGGAGTTTCATTTTTTATTCCGTTTTTTGTTTTTTGGGGGATGTTTGGGTGTCATGACAAAAGGGCGAGAAGCCCCTTTGTTTTATTTTGCGGTTCCTTCGAGTTCGACGCTTATGGATACTTCGTCACCTACGACAAATCCACCGGCCTCCATTGCCTTGTTCCAGTTGAGCCCAAAATCTTTTCTATTTATTTTTGCACTCATGGCTACGCCTATTTTTTTGTTGCCGTACATATCTTCTACAGCCTTGCTGACTTCTGCGTCAAACACGATCGGTTTTGTGACGCCTCTAATCGTTAGGCTGCCGATTATTTTTCCTTTACCTGCCTTTGTGGGTGTAAATTTACCCATGGCAAAAGTCATTTTTGGATGTTTCGCCGCGTCAAAAAAGTCGCCGCTTCTAAGGTGGTCATCTCTTTTTTGTATGTCGGTATCTATGGACGCTACTTCGACAGCGCCTTCTAGCTTGGTAAGGCGTCCGCTTTTGTCGTCAACGCTGAAGTTTCCGTCAAAGTTTTTGAATTTGCCCTTTACGTTGCTAATCATAAGATGTTTGATACTAAAGCCTACGCTTGAATGTGACTTGTCAAGCTCATAATCCGCCGCAAACGCAGATACCCCAAAAACGGCAACCGTAAAAATCCCAAATAACGCTTTTTTCATTGTCAACCCCTTTTAATTGCTTTTTTTAGCTAGGTTAAGAGCCTCTATCAGCTCATCTATGTTTTCATAAGGAATATGCACTTTCCAATCAGGCTCGTCGCCCTCCAGGCTTATCCCTATGCTTACCACAGGCTTTGAGTTCGGACCGTATGGATGTTCCATCCGGCTAAGCATTATTTTGCCGCCTTCCATACTGGCTAGATTTATTGTGCTTAGCAGCTTCTTTTCACTCATAACTTCTCCTTATTTTGGATGTATGAACATTGTAGGAAAAATAGCTTAATTTAGTTTGAAATTTTGAATGTTAATCGAGGGAGAGGAGAACGGAGTTTTTGTATCTCATAAATTCTAGCTTTTGCTCTAGATATTTATTTTCCTCTTTGAGAGATTTGTAGCTTGAGTATAAAGAGTCCGTTTCTAGGCTTGTGTAATATATGCTTGATGAAAGGTATATTTTTGGAACGGTCAGTCCGACCGCCAATGCCAAAGCTACGAGTGCGGTTAGTATTGTTTTTGCTCCGAGACCGTTTTGGCCTAGGTTTACCTCGTCTAGTTCGTCTAGTAGCTCGTGCTTGTCTTGGTTAGTCGTTGTTTGCAAATTTAAAAGCCCTTAGTTTTGCGCTTCTCGCTCTTGGATTTTCTCTGATTTCAGCGTCAGTTCCGGTGAGCGGTTTTTTTGTCACTATATCGCCAAGTTCATTGTTATTTCCGCAAGTACACCTCATAGCCTCGGGCGGACATATGCAGGAGCGCGACCAATCTTTAAAAGCAGTCTTAACAATCCTATCTTCAAGCGAATGAAAAGAAATAATACCCAAAATTTGCCCTTTTTGCGGCAGCTTTTTTACATTTTCAAGCAAATCTTCCAGCTGTTCCAACTCTGAATTGACCTCTATCCTTATCGCTTGAAAGGTTAGTGTGGCAGGATGTATCTTAAATCCCTTGATATTTTGAGAGATGAGGGCGGCTAGTTCTTTTGCGCTTTGTATTTTCTCTTCTTTACGTCTTTTTACTATTAATGCGGCAATTTTTTTGGAATATCGCTCTTCGCCGTAGACCCTGATTATTTTTTCCAGCTCCGCCTCGGAGTAGCCGTTGACTACGTCATAAGCCGAAAACTCCTGTGTGCTATCCATCCTCATATCAAGAGTTTCGGATTCAAATGAAAATCCACGTTCTTTTTTGTCTAGTTGCAAAGATGAGACGCCTATATCCGCGAGTATTCCAACGACATTTGATGTGTCTATTTTTGACAATGCGGAGCCAAAATCGGATTTTATGATTTGCACTCTATCGCCGAATTTCTCAAGTCTTTTCGTGCTAAAAGCTATTGCTTCATCATCCCTGTCGATACCGATAAGTTTTAGTTTCGGATGAGCCGTAAGGATTGCCTCCGAATGTCCGCCGTATCCAAGCGTAGCGTCTACGAATACCCCTTCGTTTAGGCTCTCGAAAACCTCCAAAACTTCGTTAAGCAGTACCGGTTTATGTGGAATATTCAATGTTTATGCCCTTGGATTGATTTTTTGATGCCGTCAAACAATTCTCTTATTTGCGGCTCGGTGATAACGAGCGGCGGCATTATGTAGACCGTGTTGCCGAGCGGCCTTATGAATATGCCGTTTTTTAGCCCCTCTTTGAAAAGTTCAAGACTAGGTCTTGCAGCCGATGTTTCTAGCTCAAAGGCGGCTATCATACCGGTTTGTCTCGTATTTTTGACACGCTTATCGGCTCGCAACTCTTCCAAAAGTGATGAAATAAGTTCAATTTTCGGCTTTAGCGAATCTATGATTTTATCATTGTCAAATATATTTATCACCTCGTTTGCCGCGGCGCAAGCAAGAGCATTGCCGCTGTATGAGTGCGAGTGTAAAAACGCCTTTTCGACCCCGTCCTCATAGAATGCTTCGTAGATTTTCTCTTTGCACATTACTACTGAGAGCGGCATATATCCGCCCGTAATCCCTTTTGATAGGCACATTATATCCGGTGTAATCCCTGATTGTTCGTGTGCAAAAAAACTTCCCGTCCGCCCAAAGCCGACCGCTATTTCATCAAGTATCAAATGAACGCCGAATTCGTCGCATGCCTCTCTAAGCATCGACAAAAAGAGCGGTGAGTGCATCCTCATATATCCGGCGCATTGCACCAGCGGCTCTATTATTATTGCACTTACCCTGTTGTTTGTTTTTTGCAAAATCTCTTTGAGGGCAGCAATTGCCTTTTGGCTCTCTTCTTCGCTTTTATCGAGGGGGGATGGGGATATTATTGTTTTTAAAAGTATCTCTTCAAAAGTTTTTTTATACAGCCCCACGTCACCGACGCTTAGAGCCCCTAGCGTTTCTCCGTGGTATGAGCTCTCGAAGGCGACGAACAAATCTCTTGTCTCGCCACGGTTTTTAAAATACTGAAAACTCATTTTAAGAGCCGCCTCTATGGCGCTTGAGCCGTTATCGGCAAAAAATACTTTAGACAGCGCACCGTTCGTCTTTGCTATCAGTTTTTCTGAAAGCTCAACCATCGGGCGATGTGTAAAATTGGCGGTCATGATATGGGAAAAGTCGTTTAGCTGACTGATTACAGCGTTGTTGATTCGCTCATTTTTATGTCCGAGATTGTTGACCCACCATGAAGATATACCGTCTATGTATCTATTGCCGTCAAAGTCGTATAGATATACCCCTTCGGCTTTTTGGATAGGGATAAGAGGGGTTTTTTCAAAATCTTTCATTTGCATGCACGGATGCCAAACAGCTTTTAAATCTTTTGAAACTATAGAGCCCGAAATATCCAAGCAAACCCCTTTTTTACCGAATTTTAATGCACATCTTTATAAAATCAGGTTAATTTTACTCCTCAAAAAAGGCCTCTTTATGATTACATGGATGCAAAAGCATCGAAAATACCTCGTTATTACGATTTGGATTTCAACTATAGCTTTCGTCGGTGCAGGTTTTGTCGGCTGGGGAAGCTATGATTTTGGCTCAATGGGCGGCAAAGTAGCAAAAGTCGGCAAAATAGAGATAACAAAAGAGGAGTTATCTTCTACTTACGGCAATATCTATAACTACTACTCCAGAATGAGCGGCGGCAAATTGGATGAGCAAACGGCAAAAACTTTAAAGCTTGAGAGCCTAGCCGTTCAAACGCTGATTAATCAAGCGCTTTTGCAAAATTTTGCGAATGAGCTTGAAATAACGGTTACCGATGAAGAGGTGGCATCAAAGATAGCTTCGATGGAGCCGTTCCAAAAAAATGGACGTTTTGACAAAGAGAGCTACATAATGGCTCTCAAAAATGTCGGAATAAAACCTAAAGATTTTGAAAGCGGACTAAAAAAAGAGCTTTTGGTTGAGAAGGTATCTGCGGTAATTAGTCCAAAAATTTCAAAAGATTAAACTGCGGCTCTTGCGTCGGCGGCTTTGTCAAAAGATAGGGTTGGCATCAAAATTATATATGCAACGTCATTTTTAAAACATG
>JBFWKW010000029.1:0-25994 GCA_050252455.1 Campylobacterales bacterium
GCACACCCGCGTACCGCATCTATTTTGGAGTTTATCTTGTCGTCTTCGTTTTCAGGCGACTCTTCGCTTTTGACCACTTCTGCGAGCTTGAAACCGTCTTTTGTGATGTCATACACAGCAAACTGTTTCGCCCATCCGAAGTGTTCGTCTACGCTGACCAAATCTTTTGTCGCAAATGCTACTTTCATCGTAATATCCTTAGTTATGGTGTGACTCTATGAGATTTGCCGTTTCAAAGAGCAGCTGTGCGCTTCCCTCATACAAAATGTCGGTTTTGAGAGAGTGTCCCAGCTCTTCAAAAATCGGAAAGCCTCTTAGAAGCAGCGATTTATGATTAGAGTGTGCAATACTCTTTCCATGCTCGTTTGTTACGATGACATCGATGCTCACAAGGTTTTTTGATACATCTTCTAGGTCACCTACTGTTACATTTTTGTAAGCTTCTAAACCGTTTTGTACTTTTTGCGGGAGGACTATGCTCACAATTTTGGCGCCCGCTTCACTGAGCGTATCGGACAAACTTCTAGCATTATCGGGCTCTAGGGCGACAAGAAAACTATGTTTGCCGAGTACAAAATGGGTGTCCAGCATTGCATCTTGCAGCCTCGCTCTCCATCTTTTTATACGAGCGTTTGGCGCATATCCGCACTCCATTAGTTTTTCTACAAAATTGTCGGTAGCTACCAGCCCACCCAGAGAGTCAAAGTGCAAATGCTTCATCTTGCCGTTTTTTGCCGCCATCGCCTCGCCGCAACCAGCCATGCTCATGCCGACACTTATGACTATTTCGCTGTCGCCAAGGGCTTTTAAATCGTCCATCTCGATGCCGCCACTGCTCATCTGCCCCTGCTTCTCGCCCAGATAACCGTCAAGTGAGGTCGATATGTCGGGAAGTGCAAAAACACGCAAAAATCCCATATCATGCAAAAACTCTTTTAGCCTCTCAACATCAAGCGCACTCATCGAAACGTGTGGCAGTATCACCGCTTTTTTCGGCTCTACTTCGCTTTTTTCTTCTACTAACTGCTCTATCATCGCACGCACCGAACAGCTCCAGCCACTCTCAAAGCCGCCCTCAAAATCAGGAGTATTCACCCAAACGATAGGCAGCTCCACACGACTTGCCGCACCTCTGAGGTCATCCCCTTTTGCTTCGGTAAGCCCCGTGCTGTATAACCCTATGAGACTCGGGTTGATTTTTTTTGTTATATTCTCAACAGCCGTACTGATGCCGTACTCGCCGCCGTCAAACACCGCCGTGATGTCGTTGACCGCCGTAGTCTGAATAGCTATCGGCTCATTGAAATGACGGGTGAAAAACACCTTCGTGAAGCTCGCACAACCCTGTGCCCCATGCATAAGCGGCATACACCCTTTAACGCCAAGAAAAGCGAGCGTAGCTCCCATCGGTTGCGAGAGCTTGAAAGGATTTATCGCTAACGGTTTTACGACTGCCTCACTCATCTCATTTCTCCCAAGGCGCATTACGAGATGCCACCCTAAACACCGGATTTTCCAGCGCATCGGCAACATCTTTTGCGAAATTCAGCAGGCCGTCATAGCTGCCATAGCTGACTTTTTTTTCTTGGTTGACATCTACAAAAGCTATTTTGTTTTTTAGAGCCGTATACAAACTCCGTCCACCCGCTAGCAAGATGTTCGCCCCTCTTTCTTTGATTACCTTCGGTTGGTCTACGCTAGGCACCTTCATCAGCACCCCATCAGGCCCTAGATACTCTCTGGCTTTTTCGATATCGTCTTCGGTCGCTTTGTTGACCGCAGTTGCTACTACTTCCAGCCCGAGGTCTTGAAGAGCAGAGATAAAAGACCAAGATTTATTGCCTCCGGTATTTAGTACCGCTTTTTTACCACTAAAAAGTGCTTTATAGGGTGTTAATTTTTCATCACACGCTTTTTCTTCTTCTGCGATTACCTCTAGCGCACGCTTTGTCAGAGCCTCGTCGTTAAAGGCTTTGACGATTTCCATAATGGCGTTTGTCGTATCTCTCTTACCGTAAAAAGAGACGCTAATCCAAGGAATTCCCCATTTTTCTTCCATTTTTTTTGCCATCGTCACGAGTGATTTTGCACAGACGAGGACGTTTAGCTTTGCTCTGTGTGCCGTCATTAGCCGCTCTATCCGCCCGTCGCCGCTAAATGTTGATAGCACTCTAATGCCTATTTTTTCGAGTATTCCCGCATACTGCCACATATCGCCCGTGACGTTATATTCGCCGATAAGGTTGATGTCATATGGCGTCGTAAACTCAGGCTCACGTCTACCTATCACCTGCTCCACCACGGCAAGCCCCGCCACACGGCTACCGAAATTTTTGCCACCGATGAAACCAGGTGCATGCACCGTAATCACAGGCAAACCAAGCTCTTTTTCTTTCTCTCTGGCTACGGCATCTATATCCTCGCCGCTCATCGCCGTGACGCAAGTCGAATATATAAAAACCGCCGAAGGTTTGTAATGCTCCACCACATAATCCACAGCAGCTTGCAGCTTCTTCTCAGCCCCAAATATGAGGTCATGTGCGCTAATGTCGGTCGTAAAACCCATCTGGGTCATGTCCGTCCCACCCCAGCTAGTCTTCGTCTGTCTAGTCTCCCACGAGGAGTTGATACAGGTAGCCGGAGAGTGAACTATATGTGCGCAGTCGGCAAACGGAAAAAGCGATATTTGCGCCCCCTCGAAGGCACATCCGCCCGTCGTTGCCCCCGGTTTTGGCTTTTCGCAAGTGGATTTTTTCTCTTTATTGTGCGAGCATGAAGATTCGTTATAAAGCTCTTTTATATCCGTGCGGCTTAGCATCTTGGCACCTCTTTGCGTGGCTTTTAGCTCTTATATGCATTTTTGTCTCCGTAGAATTGGCGAGGAGTTAAAGGGTATAATTACGAACACATAAAAAACGGAAAGAAATGACAGAACTAGGACTATCCAAATACCTACTTGAAGCCTGTAAAAATGAGGGTTTTGTAGAGCCCACCCCCATACAAGAGAGGGTAATTCCGCTTGCATTGGAGCGACGTGACATACTAGCCAAGGCGCAGACAGGGAGCGGCAAGACCGCAAGCTTTGTGCTACCTATCCTAGAGATGTGGTCAAAAAGCGTGGGCGAGGGAAAACCGAAGATAAAAGCCCTAGTGCTGACCCCGACAAGGGAACTTACGGCGCAAGTCGCCCGTGCCTTTGAGACGCTGGGTCGGTCACTGCCGAGACGCCCAAAAGTCGTATCAATAGTCGGCGGCGAACAAATAGGCGAACAACTATTTGCGGTGCAAAAAGGATGCGACATCGTAGTTGCAACTTCGGGCAGACTACTTGATGTGTTGAGTAAAAAGCAGATGAACCTCTCGCATCTTGAGTTTTTTATCCTTGATGAAGCGGACAAGATGCTAGACCTTGGATTTGCGGCAGAGCTAGACCTCATTCTCGCCTCCATACCCGCAAAACGTCAAAATATGCTCTTTTCAGCCACCTATCCGCCAAAGGTGTTAGAAATCGCCTCCAAAATCGCAAAGGAGCCCGTAAGCGTAGAAATAGAGGACGAAGAGCCTACGGTTGAACACATAACACAAAGAGCGATAGAGGTAAACCATGAAAACCGCAGCCCGCTTCTAAGGCATCTACTGGCAAGCGAAAAATGGGGTTCGGTGCTTGTGTTTATGGCGAGCAAAAGAGCGACGGAGAACATCTCGGCGAAGTTTCGCAAATATGGCTTTAAAGCGTATTCGTTCCACGGCGATTTGGAGCAAGACGAGAGACGACACACATTGGATGAATTCAAAAAACGAAAAATCCAGATACTCTTTGCCACCGACATCGCCGCAAGAGGGCTTGATGTGGAGGGGCTAGAATGTGTGGTCAACTTCGACCTGCCCCGCTCTCCCGCAGACTACATTCACCGCATCGGACGGACCGGGCGAGCCGGCAAAAGCGGCGTTGCCGTGTCATTTGTGTCACACGAAGACAAAGAGCACTTCGCCCTCATCGAAAAAAGATGCGGGATAAAGCTGGAGCGAGAGAGTATAGATGGATTTGAGCTAATCGGAGAGGCGGTGCCGAAGCCAAAAGGGGGCGAGCCGATCAAGGGCAAGCGAAAAAGCAAAAAAGATAAGGCGAGAGAAGCCGCAGCAGCACAAAACAAGGAAGAACAATGAATTTTAATACGATGAGCGTCGAAGCAAAAACGGCGATACACAATAGGCTAACCGAGTGCGCAAACTCCTTTGGCGGAGCAAACTACTTTTTACAGCTTTTGGAAGCAATTAGGGAGGCAAAATCAAGCCCGCTTCTTGCCAAAAACTGCGCCTTTCACTTTGATCTTGGCACGGTCAAATGGAGCAAGGTAATATTTGAGGACAAGCTAAACTTGTTAGTCAAAGCAAGGCTATTTGAAGGTAAAAATAACAATTTATTGCCAAAAGAGAGCGACCAAGCATACAAGCGTGTGCTAAACCTAGTCCGTGCGCTCAAACCGATAGAGTTCAAAGTAAAACCAAAAAACATGAAGCACGGCGAAGGGTTTACGGTACAGCCGTTTGAAGTGATAGACGAGGCGACAACTAGGCTTGATCCAGTGTTTGACGTGCTGTTTTTTGCGGGAATCGACACCGCCAAAAAGATACTAAAATACAATCCACCGAGAGAGGAGGCGTAACAATGTCATTTTCAAAACTAGGCTTATCCCAGCAGCTTCAACAAAACATACAAAAAATAGGCTACGAAACCCCGACACCAGTGCAATCTGGCGTTATACCTTTGGCTCTAAAAGGGAAAGATATTTTGGCGGCGGCACAGACGGGGACGGGTAAGACGGCGGCTTTTGCGCTTCCTTTGCTCCAGCTTTTGGCAGAAAAAACAGACGGCGAAGAGGGCGTGCGTAATCCGAGAGCTCTTGTGCTCGTGCCTAGTCGTGAGCTAGCCATGCAGGTGGCGGCAAACATAGAAGGCTACGGCGCAGATACTGGGGTAAAAATGGCGGCAATATACGGCGGTGCGAACATCGCCCCACAATCAAAAAAGCTTCTTGCGGGTGTAGACTTAGTCATAGCGACACCGGGGCGACTCCTCGACCATCTGAAGCTAAAAAATCTGATGCTCTCAAAAATAGAATATCTAGTGCTAGACGAGGCGGATACGATGCTAGATATGGGCTTTGTCCGTGATATAGAGGCTCTGCTTCAGAGGATTCCCGCCAAGAGACAGACGATGCTATTTTCCGCGACGCTATCGGGTGGGGTCAAAAGACTATCAGAGACGATACTTAAAAAACCGCAGCTCGTACAAGTGGACGCATACGCAAGCGTAGCTGATGAAATCAAACAAATCGCCTACACCGTAGACAAAGAGCAAAAAGCGGAGCTACTCTCATATCTCATCGGCTCTAAAAACTGGAAGCAAGTGCTTATCTTTTGCCGCACCAAGGCCGGAGCGGAGGGGCTTGCCAAAGACTTTGAAGATAGAGGGCTAAAGAGCGAATCCATCCATAGCGACAAGACGCACGGAGCTAGAGGTAGAGCGCTAGAGAGGTTCAAAGAGGGGAAAGTCAGAGTGCTGGTAGCGACAGACCTAGCCGCAAGAGGCATAGACATCGATGATTTGCCACATGTGGTCAACTACGACGTGCCGCACATCCCCACAGACTACATCCACCGAATAGGCAGGACGGGACGAGCGGGCAACGAGGGCGTGGCTATCACGCTGCTATCGAGCGAAGAGGCGCATAGCTTCAAAAAAATAGAGGAGCTGCTCGGCAAGCCAATCGAAAAAACCGTACTTGCAGGATACGAGCCTACCAAACTACCTGAGCCAAAAAAGAAAAACCAGGGAACAGGCAAAACGGCAGGAGCCAAAAAAGGCGAGCACCGCAAGAAAACGCCAGGAGCATTCGGTAGCAAGCCCAAAAAAGAGCCGTTAAGAGGGAGAGCCTACATCGAGGCAAAAGCGGCAAAAGGTCGAGGAAGCAAAGGAAGATAGAGCCTTGTCAAGTAAAAACATAAAGCTTTTGTATGTTGAAGACGACGATATAGCCCGTGAAAACGGCGTAGAATACCTAAGCGATTATGTTGGAGCGATATATGAGGCTTCCGATGCGGCAAGCGCCCTTGTTTTGTACGAAGAACATAAGCCGCAAATAATCGTCACCGACATACAAATGCCGCATATGAACGGTTTGGAGTTTGTCAAAGAGATAAGAAAGCGTGACAAAAAATGTCAAATTATCATTATTACGGCTTTTAGCGACACCGATTATCTGCTTAAGGCCGTCGAGCTAAATCTAGTAAAATACCTCATCAAGCCGATACAAGAATCCGACCTTAACGAGGCTATTCAACTATGTATAGAGAGCATAGAAGAAGATAGCGAAAATATTGTCAGGTTGGATGCGCATACTTATTTTGATACCTTCAATAAGCTGCTCGTAACAAACGGCAAAATAGTCAATTTACGCACAAAAGAGATAGCCATCCTCTCCCTCCTCATAAAACACAAAAATCGGTATGTATCCTACTCCGAAATCGAACATATCATCTGGCAAGATAGCGTTATGACTGCCGATGCGCTAAAGACTCTTGTCAAAAATCTAAAGGCAAAATTGCCGTCCAATCTCATATCAAATCTTTCCGGAACAGGGTATAAAATTGAACTTTGACATAAATACGCTGCTGGTGTATGGAGTTGTGTTTGGCATCTTGCTTGTGAGCATTATGTATACGCTTGTTAGGTATATTTACTCAAAAGAGCTTGTTTATATTAGCTATTGCGTTATGCAAACTTTTTCATTGCTTTATTTCTCGGCGTATAGCAATCTTTTTGGGATACAGCCAAAAACTGAAGACATTTTTTTGATGTTTGCAATTTTTGCGGCTATCACTTTTGCGATAGCTTTTCAAGACGGAAAATTTGGACTCAAAATAGAGAGCCAAAAAGAGCTTCTAGTCAAAACCGCGATGCTTATCGCCGTCATTGCCGTAGGTTTTTATCACTATATGCTATTTGAATATCCGCCGTACACGATTATTTATCTTATTTTTTCGGTGTCGGTGATTTTTAATCTAAAGCCGGAGTTCAATCCGATGTCGATATACGCCGTCGGCTGGTCTGTTCTGTGCGTCGTATTATTTGCGTTTGACCTCAAGCCGTACTTTGTTAAAAAAGGATATCCAGACTTATCCCTATTTGCATTTGCTATAGAGGCGACGCTTTTTACAATAGCGGTCTCATACAAAGACAATGTCATCAAAAACAGGGCAATAGACTATCAAAATATGCTTTTGCAACAATCCAAAATGGCACAAAGCGGTGAGATGATAGCCAACATAACACACCAGTTTAGGCAACCGCTGAACAACATCTCATACATCTTGATAAATCTCAAAAAACAATACGCCGCAGGCAAGTTGACGCAAGAATACTTTGACAAAAAGTTTGACTCCGCGCAATCGCAACTTATTTTTATGTCCAAAACGATAGACGAATTTCGTAATTTTTATATGCCTTCAAAAGCAAAAGAGGCGGTTGCCGTAACGCAAGCGATAGATAGCGCACTGATGATACTAAGCGCGGAGCTCAAAAACAAAGAGATAAGCGTGGCGCCGGAATACGAAAACAACGAATTGACCGTGTACGGCAAAAAAAACGAACTATCACAGGTTGTTTTGGCAATTCTCTCAAATGCGATAGATGCACTAAGGGGCAAACAAAACCCATTAATAAAAGTTCAAACAATGCAGGACGGAGCCGATGCACTTATTGTCATAACAGACAACGGCGGCGGTATCAAGCAAAAAAATATTAACGATATATTTGAGCCGTACTTCTCCACAAAAGAAACCGGAACGGGGATTGGGCTATACATAGTCAAAACAATCATAGAGCAGAGTTTTGACGGGAAAATAGAGGCTAGAAATACGGCGGACGGAGCAGAGTTTACCGTCCGCATAAAATGCGCTATTTGACCAAGTCGCTTCTAGGATAAATAAAAGCCAACTCTTTTGTGAGTCGTATATTCGGATTTTCTTTTGCGAATACTACAATCTTCGCAACCATAGGAGTGCTCTGTCTATCGGAGCCGACAAGCTTTTTCTTTGTTTGCAGCACAAGTACTTTTTTCTGAAAACTTTGCGCTTTAACCCCAAACGGCTCTAGCTTTTTAACCTCAAAAAGCTCTTTGTTTTCGGCCTCTACATTATAGGTATATCCAACATTTTGCGTATTGTGGACGGTCAGCGTATAGTTGTTTGATACGGAAGAATCTTCGTGTATTTTGTAAAGCTCTGCCGTCTTGTTGACGTTGACGATTATCTCCTCTTTTTTTGAGCCCATCACCGCAGCGCCGATAATCGAGAGAAGTAACACCGTGAAATAAGCTATATTTTTCTTTGAAAACAAAGGCGGAACTTTGCCTTTAAAAACCGAGTTAGTGCTTCCCCATCTTATCAACGAAGAACTGCCTTGCTTAGCCATGACTTTTGAGCAGGCGTCGGAGCACTCAAGACAATTGATACATTCTAGCTGGAGCCCTTTTTTGATGTCTATATGTGCAGGGCATATTTTGACACACGCTTCGCACTCGGCGCACTCCCTCGCCCCTCTGCCCGTATCGTACACAACGTGCTTTGTGTTGTCGTCATACAGTATCATCTGTATCCTGGAGTATGGACAGACATAAGCGCAAAAACTCTCTTTTAAAAAAGCTATATCAAAAAGCAAAAATAGCGCTATGGTAACGATAAAGCCGATTAGAACCAAATGCTCGTCGGGATTTTGCAAACCGATAAAAAACTCTTCCGGCGGCACGAAATACCAAATAAAGTTTGACGCGGCAACAATAGATATGACGCCCAAAAGCGTTAGTGCCGTGATACGCTTTAGAAGTCCGCCGCCGTTATTTTTTTGCTTGTTTTTGATGCTTCTATAATCAAGCAGGCTTCCCTCTATCAAATCCCTATAAATCACACGAAATATCGTCTGAGGACACGCCCAGCCACACCAAATCCTGCCGTATATTGCCGTAAGGGCAAATATCCCCATAAAAAAGAACATCACCAAAAACGGCATTAAAAAAAACTCATTAACGTCAAAGACGCTACCTAAAATATGAAACTGTAATTTCTCAAACGAAAGCAGCAAAAGATGATTGCCGTCTATCGTAATAAACGGCGTCGCAAAAACAAAAATCGTGATAAGTATATACGCCAAATATCTTTTTTTGGAATATGACACAAAAACTCCTTTTTGAAAATTTTGCGTATCATATTTTTTTTCGGTGTGCATTTGGTGGTATGGAGAAAAATTTTTCAAAAATAGTAGAATGCCAAAATCGGCAAAACAAAATAAGGGGGACAAAAATGAACCTTGAAACTTTAAAAGAGCTGCTGCTATGTTGCACAATCATCAATTATTGCGTGTTGCTTGTGTGGTTTTTTGTTTTTGTATTTGCGAGAGACTTCATGCTAGGCATCCATGGCAGATGGTTTAAACTCTCAAACGAAGAGTTCGACTCTATTCATTATCGGTCAATGGCATACTATAAAATCGGGGTAATATTATTCAATCTAACGCCGTACTTGGCGCTGACGATAGCCGTCTAAAATGGGCAAAAAATAGTAAAATAAGGCAACAAAACAAAAGAGGCACAGATGAAAAAAGCCTACGCTCCGCCTTTTACTATCACGCCTACCGTGCTTGCTTTGGTGAGTGAGATAAGCGAGCTTGTCGGTAAGCTCAGCATGATAGAGGCTCAAATCACCGCGCCAAAGCTTCGCAAAGAAAACTTCATCAAAACAATTACGGGTACGCTTGAGATAGAAGGCAATACGCTAGGAGCCGAAAAGGTCACGGCGATAATAGAGGGCAAAAGGGTGCCCGGGAGCGTACGAGAGATAGCCGAAGTCAAAGGGGCAGTAGCGGTATATGAAAATCTTGGAAAACTAAACCACAAGCAAGAATCTGCCCTGCTATCCGCTCACAAAATACTGATGGATGAAATCCTAAAAGACGCAGGCAAATACCGCAAAATACAGGTTGGCGTAGGCGGCAAAAGCGGCGTGACACACATCGCCCCACCCGCAGATAGAGTGCCACAACTTATGGGTGAGCTGTTTAGTTGGCTGGAGAGCACGACGGAGCACCCGCTCATCGTAAGCTCGATTTTTCACTACGAATTTGAATTTATCCACCCTTTTGCCGACGGCAACGGGCGCATCGGCAGACTATGGCAGACACTGATACTATCAAAATGGAAAAAGCTTTTTGCTTTTGTGCCGATAGAGAGCGTAGTGCGCGAGCGACAGCGACAATATTATGAAGCCTTGGAAAATAGCGGCGCAGACGGTGAAAGCACACTATTTGTGGAGTTCATGCTAGGGGCGATACTCGAAGCTTGCAAAAACATAGAAAAAAGTAACCAAAAAAGTAACCAAAAAAGTAACCAAAAAATCCTCTCACTCATAGCCCAAAATCCGAAAATTACGATAGCTGAACTAGTCGGCATAAGCGGACTTAGTGAGTCTGGTGTTAAAAAAGTCATTGTAAGGCTAAAAAATGAAGGTAAACTCAAAAGAGTTGGGAGCCTTAAGGGCGGGGAATGGGAAGTGATATGAAAGAAATAACCGAAATTCCTGTTTTACCGCCAGAAATTATAGAAGCCGTAAGAAGTGAAAAATTTGCCGTTTTTATTGGCGCAGGCGTTTCTCGTTCCGTTGGTTGTCTTGGCTGGAATGAGTTAGCCTTAAACTTGCTCAATAGATGCGAAGAAGAAGGACTAATCAATAATTTTGAAAAAGAAAGCATGTCGAGGCAATCCGATTTTAAAAAGATTATAACCATCTGCAATCATCTTCTTAACAATGACGATCGTTTTTTTGCGGAGATGGAAAAAGCATTAAATGATACCAAGGTAAGCAAGACCAATCCGAATTTAGAAAAAATATATAAACCACTATTTAGACTGGATGCTATTTTTGTAACAACCAATGCCGATAGGCACATAAATCAACTTTTCACGCCTCAACAAATTGTAAGTAAAAATTTTGAAAAAGATATGCCAATTAGCAACAAATATTTATATAAAATCCATGGCTGCATCGAAAATCAAAGAAGTTTGGTATTTACCGTCAACGAGTATCTTGAACAATATGCCAATAACAATGAGTTCCAGGGATTTTTAGAGCGTTTATTTAATGAGTGCACTATACTTTTTATTGGTTATGGGCTGGGTGAATTTGAGCAGATATATTTTGGGAAACTCGGCATAACGCTTATTCCATATGCAAAAGACGAAAAAGGCTACACGCAGCTAGAAGATATAGTACAAAAGTGGGTTGCAGAAATAGAAAGTCAAACAAGAAAAATCGTCAGAGCTTTTGACTTCATAGATGATGCATTAGGAAATCCAATATGAGTGAAAAAATAAACACCGTCATTAGTCGAATTAGAACCAATGAAGAGGAACGAAAATATTTTTTTAGAGTCTCGCCTACATATGCAAACCTGAATTTATGGCTTTCGCCGTTAAGCGAAGAAGGATATTTCAATCCTG
The DNA here is from genome assembly GCA_050252455.1 of Campylobacterales bacterium. Classification (GTDB taxonomy): domain Bacteria; phylum Campylobacterota; class Campylobacteria; order Campylobacterales; family UBA6016; genus UBA6016. The sequence continues at coordinate 11,553 of JBFWKW010000029.1, forward strand.
ACAGCAAGCATCTACATGGGGCAATTTTTTTCTTAGAGGCTGTTGCCAAGCAAAATCAAGCAAAGCCCTTGGAAACCACTGCAAATCAGCTATTAGAAATTATCAATAACTACATAGGCTACAGAAACAAAAGCAACATGGAAGCAGGAGACTACTACATAGATTGGTTTATGCTAAAAATAGCGTTTCTCCTTCCGCACGACCTGCTAGGATTGGCACATATAGAATTCATCCGAAAGTCCATAAGTGAATATGACGGCGTACTTGACGGAGAGCTTGGCAAGATTTTTATACCGCACTTGCTCCAATATAATAAAAAAGAACACTTATTGTCCGTTGTCAATATTCTCTTTGGTTGCAAAGCGGGAAATGACAAAGACGAAATACCGCTTATAAAAGACTATTGGCTCAATGATATATTAGAAAAGCATTCCATGCAAGTAGCAAAGTGCGTTGGTATCGATGGATACAACATGATATTGCATGCAATACAAAGTAAACTTGGAAAAAAACAAAAAAGTTTTAGTCTTTTCGAGATAAACGCAATCGAAAGAAGCAGTGATATTGTGTCTCATAGCAATAGGCACAATAGATATATGATTTATTTTATGAGAGATATTTTAGAGAATCTATCAAACGAGGAACTCAAGCCAATAATTTGCGAATTACTGGCAATGGAGCATCCAATATTTAAGCGCTTAGCTATACACACCCTAAACTCAAAATATGAAATCTTTAAAGATATTTTTTGGGGCTGGTTCACCACTATCAATGGTACCGCGGACATCGGCAAACACGAGCTGTATATGCTATTTAAGCAAAGAGCTAATGTGTTTAGTGATGAAGAAATGCAAATAGTTCTGCATTGGATAGAAAATCTACATTTGAACTACGATGAGGACGAAAATAAGAAAGTTTACTTTGAGGCATATCGTAAAAAAGAGTGGCTTATTCCCTTGAAGGCTCATAGCAAGGAGGCCACAGAGCTGTACGGCAAATACGATGCTATCAACAATGGAGAAGTTGAATATCCAGGTTTTGATTATTATATGGATATTGGCTGGGCGGAGTATGAGAGCCCAGTGGCAACCGAACGACTAGAGTCAATGAGTGCATCCGATATTGCTAGTTTTATCAAGAGCGACTTTGTGCCGTCAAGCCACAGAACTAAACGCATTTGGAGCGATAACGATGCAATAGACGGGCTGGCAGATGCACTCAGCGGCCATATATCTAAAAACCCCAGTAAGTTTTTGATAAATATAGACGAATTTTTGGACTTAGACCACAAATACATCTACCATGTTCTATATGGATTTTATAGCACTTTGAAAGATGAGAAAAGTTTTGAATGGAAGAATCTTTTAGGCTTTATTAAAAAACTTCTTAGCGATGACTTTTTTAGTTCAGAGCATCCGCAAACAAATTGGATTGCTGGACTAACTGCTGAGATTATTGACATTGGCGTTAAAACCATGACTCAAGATGCCGAACTACCAAAGGCAAAGCAAATACTACTAACGCTTGAAGCAAAAACAAAAAATGAAAATATCCAAGAGTTTAGTGATATCGTCGCAACAACTATTAACACGATAAAAGGCAAAGTTTTTGGTGCGCTTATAAGCTACTCCGTACGAGTGGCAAAACTCAACGCCGCAACAGAATCAAAATGGGATGCTGATGTAAAAAAATTATTCTCTCAACAAATCAATAATACAACAGAGCAAAATGTATTGTTTTTTTCAACACTCGGAATGTATCTTCAGAATCTTTTATATCTTGATAAAGATTGGGTTTTTGATAATTTTGACAAAATTTTCCCATTGGACAACGAGCGACCTTGGAAGGCCTCAATTGAATCTTATCTTTATGTGGCCAGTAGCGTTTATGAGGTTATTTATAAACGATTCAATGACGGCGGGCATATTGACAAAATTATCTCATCATATACAGCAAGTGAGCATATAGTTGAGCGCATAGTTCAGCATATCTGCGTTGCCTTTATAAATGATTTTGACAACAAAAAAATATTTGAAATTTTAAACCTAAATTGTGAAATGACAGAGAATATTATTGATTTTATGTGGGATGCATACAGGGGAAGCAAGGGGGGCAGCGTCACAAATAAAGTTTTTGAGCTTTGGAAAGAAATATATGAAAAATACTGTTCATTAGAAAATGAAGAGACAAAACTCATTTTTTCAAATCTAACAAAATGGTTTGTGTTTATTAATGAAATCAATAGTGACAATATTGAAATATTAAAAAAATGCGCAAGAGAAGCCAGCCATGAACATAATGATTATTTTTTAATAGATGAACTTTTACGACTATCGGACAATTATTCTGCAGAATGTGCCGATATTTTTTTGGCAAGATTGGAAAATTTGCCTGCTCCTGATTATCCACAAGAAGATATTGCGAATCTGGTCACAATATTTTTTAGCAATGAAAATAGCCGACAAAAAGCAGATGAAATATGTGCAAAGTATGCCAAAAGTGGCAATTTTATATTAAGAGATTTGCAACCCAAGGTATAAAAATATGACAAATAAAACTATAATATATACAATCAAAAGAGGTTCAAAATGAGCAAAAATCCAATCTCAAAAGATAGTCTAAAAAAAGTCATAGCAACAACCCAAAACATAGAGGGCTACAAAGAAGCTAGCAGCGAAGTGGTTGCAAAAGTCAAAGAGATAAGGGCTAAATATGGCGTCAAAGTATCGGCTAAAAGATAGCTCTTTTTATATTGACGGTGGCGATGTTCCAAAAAATAAGCTAGACATAGCAGATAGCCTCGAAATTCATGAGCTCGAAAAAGAACTTTTGGAAGATGCTTATCAAATTTTTTATGATGAGCTTGACGAAAACACTATTTTTGACGAGGAGTACTACAAGGAGCTACATAGAAGGACTTTTGAGTCTCTTTACGATTGGGCTGGCAAATATAGAGATTTTAATATGGCAAAAGGCGAGAGCAGGTTTTGTCAAGGCGCTTTCGTCGACAGCTCATCAAAAAAGATATTTGATGAATTAAAAAATGACGACTACCTAAAAAACCATGAACAGACAACAAAAACTGAATTTGCCAAAAAACTTGCATACTATAAATGTGAACTTATCGCACTGCATCCTTTTTGTGAACTAAACGGTCGAATTACAAGGATGTTTTTTGACATGATAGCCGTCTTTAACGGCTACGGATACATAGACTACTCCACCATAACGCCTGCGGAATACATAGAGGCATCCATTGAGTGCGTTCAGCTGGCAAATTGCAAGAAAATGGAAAAAATAATTTTTGAAGGACTTGTGAAATAAACCCGAGGCAAAAGCCCCGGGAAACAAGGAGTGAAGGTGAATTATCTAACTAGGTCGAAGAAGTAGTCAGTTTTTGCGATGCTGTTTGTCTCTTCGTCTAGTTTGTCTAGAACTTTGTTTACTATCCAAGATAGTAGGTTGATACCGCCCTCGTACCCGTGGATAGAGTATCTGTGAGTGTGGTGTCTGTCGAAAATCGGGAAGCCTATTCTGATTAGAGGGATTTTTGTATCTCTCTCTAGCTCTTTACCGTAGCTGTTTCCTATCATGAAATCAACCGGCTCAGTAAATAGGAAGCTTCTCATGTGCCACAGGTCTTTTCCAGCCCATACATGGCAGCTGTCTTTTGCAGGGCAAGTGTCGAGTAGTTCTCTCATCTCTGCTTCCCAACCCTCTGGAGCGTTGTGGCAAAGAACGTGAGTCGGCTCAGCACCCATCTCTATTAGGAAAGATACCATTCCTATTAGGAAATCAGGATCGCCCCAGATAGCGAATTTTTTGTCGTGCATATATGGATAGCTGTCTTGCATAGCGTCAACTAGTCTACCTCTTGCAGCAGATATTTCCGCCGGTACGGCTTTTCCAGACAGTTTTGAAAGAGCCATTACAAATTCGTCAGTCCCTTTAAGACCGATTGGATTGCTTACGTGTGTCTCTTGTTTGTACTTGTTTTTCAAAGTTTTCATTATTTTTTTAGAAGCATATTTTTGAAGGCTGATTGTAGCCTTAGAATTTACGCTGTCTTTTAGGTCGGCTATAGATGTACCGCCGGCAAACATTTGATAGTTACCTGCAGGCATATCCCATTGCTCGCTCACGTCACCAAGAGTGATTGTAGAGCCGAATGCTTCAGCCATTTTTTTGACTTCTCTGATGCTTCCGATATATGTTTCAAACCCCGGTAGAAGGTTGATTTTATCAGTTTTTTCTCCGGCTACGCCCATTTGCGTAATCATAGAGAACATCATATTTTCATAGCCAGTTATGTGCGAACCTACGAAGCTCGGAGTATGAGCGTACGGTACAGGGAAGCTCTCAGGTATAGAACCCGCCTCTCTTGCGTTACCGATAAAAGCTTGAAGGTCGTCACCGATAACCTCTGCCATACAAGTGGTAGATACGGCTATCATCTCAGGTTTATACATGTTGTAGCAGTTTTCAAGACCCTCGACCATATTTTTTAGACCGCCGAAAACCGCAGCATCTTCTGTCATGGAGTCCGATACTACAGGCGTCGGCTCTTTGAAATGTCTTGTAAAATATGTTCTAAAGTATGCTGTACAACCGTGTGAACCGTGTACGTAAGGCATAGTGTTAGCGAAACCAAGAGCGGCATAAACAGCGCCAAGGGGTTGGCAAGCTTTCGCCGGATTGATAGTGATGCACTCTCTCGCTAGGTTTTGCTCTCTATAATCCCAAGATTTTGTCCATTCAGCAACTTCAGCGACTTTATCAGCGGCCGGTCTGCCTTCAAAATTAGCAGCTTTGCCTTTTAGAACTTCTTGATATTCAGGTTTTTGAAACAGTTTTTGACCGTTTACAATGTTATTAAGATCTTGCATTTTTTGTCCTTTTGGCTAAAGTCTCTGTACTTTGCCGAAATTTAAAAGGGAGCGGAAAGCTGATTAAGCTTCCCATGGCGCTTTTGAAGCGCTCCAAACCGGTGAATTAACCGCCATATCGATATCTTTTGCAAATATTGCGAAAGCATCGAATCCGTGATAAGGACCGCTGTAGTCCCAAGAGTGCATTTGTCTAAATGGAAGACCCATTTTTTGGAAGACATATTTCTCTTTAACACCAGATGCAACTAGGTCAGGTTTTAGTTTTTTAACAAAAGCTTCAAGCTCATACTCATTTACGTCGTCATAGATAAGCGTAGCGTTGCTAACTTCGTGTTTTGTTCTTTCATAGTCGTCATCATGAGCAAACTCATAACCGGTACCGATAACTTCCATACCAAGGTCTTCGTAAGCGCCGATAACGTGTCTTGGTCTAAGACCGCCTACGTATAGCATTACTTTTTTGCCCTCTAGTCTCGGTTTGTACTTAGCGATAACGCCTTCGCACATCGGTCTGTATTTTTCGATAACTTTCTCAGTGTTAGCTTTGATAGTATCATCAAAATGAGAAGCTATTTTTCTAAGAGATTCAACAGTTTTGCTCCATCCGAAGAAGTTATACTCTTCCCAAGGAATACCAAACTCTTTTTCCATATGTCTTGTGATGTAGTTCACAGATCTATAGCAGTGAAGCAAGTTTAGTTTTGCTTTTGGCGCAAGAGCTACCTCTTTTAGCGTCGCATCACCCGTATACTGGCTGATAACTCTAAGACCCATCTCTTCAAGAAGTATTCTAGAAGACCAAGCGTCACCGCCGATGTTGTAGTCACCAAGGATTGAAACATCATAAGGAGTAGACTCAAAGCCCGCTTGATATTTGTTCATAACTTCTTCGTTAAGAACGTGGTCTCTTATCATGTCGTTTGCGATGTGGTGACCTAGAGATTGTGAAACACCTCTAAAACCTTCGCAGCTTACAGGGATAACAGATTTAGATATTTCAGCCTGAGCTTTTTTGCTACTTGCATTGATGTCGTCACCGATAAGACCGATTGGACACTCTGACTGAACAGATACACCCTCTACAAGTGGGAAAAGTTTATTGATTTCAGCGATACCTTGAACAAGTTTTTTGTCCCCGCCGAAAACGATATCTTTTTCTTGGAAGTCAGTCGTGAAGTTCATAGTTACATAAGTATCAACACCGGTTGTACCTATATAGTAGTTTCTTCTACCGCTTCTTGAGTATTGACCGCATCCTACAGGACCGTGTGATATGTGAATCATATTTTTGATAGGACCCCATACAACGCCTCTAGAACCTGCATATGCACAACCTCTTTGGCTCATAACGCCCGGTACAGTTTTTTTGTTTGACTGAACGCCGGCACATGTTTTTGTTTCATCATCAGGGCTACCAACACCAAGGTGTTTAGCTCTGTTTTTGGCAGTTTTCTCAGGATAGCTCTTTAGAACTTCCTCGATCACGCCCTTCATTTCTGGTACAAGATTTTCCGGTCCCATGACGACCCTCCTCCTAATTCAATATTGCGCCGTACGAACAAAGTTCGCATCGGCCACCTAAACGCTTAGCGCCAGTTTTATTTGTTATTTGTAGCTTACTTCTAGTGTAATTTGATCTCTTGATTTGTCAAAGAAATCAGCTATTTCGATAGCTTCAGCGTCTTTGTCTTGGCTTTTTGTAAGAGCCGCTATTTGATATTTGTTTGTAAATGTCAAATATTTAGCATCTTTAGCATCGTTTTCAACTTCAAAGTATTGAACAAGAGCTTTTCCAAGTACTGTTCCTACATTTGTTAGTGTTTTATATTCGTTGTTACCTGCATATATTTTTACCGCAGCAACTTTGCTCATTGAGCCGCTAACTGCTTCTTCTAGTTTTGCAAGAACTTTTTCATCTGATATTTTGTTTCCTTCAGACGCAGGAAAGTGAAATCCAAGTACAAACATCTTTTTTCTCCTGTTTTTATTTTCGTAATATTGTTGCCAACGGGAAAACCCGTTTAGCTTTTTACTTATTAAGCGTCAGCTTTTTTACCGATATTCGCTTCGTCAGCTGCTTCTTCGATACCGAATTCCATTAGAAGCGCTTCAAGGTCATCCATCGCAAGCGGAGTTGGGATAACTTTTAGGTCGTTAGCTATGATTTTTCTAGCTAGCTCTTTGTACTCTCTAGCTTGGTTAGAAGTCTCAGCGTACTCAACAACCGTCATTCTTCTAAGCTCAGCATGTTGAACTATGTTGTTTCTTGGTACGAAGTGAATCATTTGAGTGCCAAGTCTCTCAGCAAGAGCGTTAGCAAGGTCAAATTCTCTGTCCGTCATCCTAGCGTTGCAGATAAGACCGGCAAGTCTAACACCACCAGTATTTGCGTATTTCAAAATACCTTTAGAGATGTTGTTAGCAGCAAACATCGCCATCATCTCACCAGACATAACGATATAGATTTCTTGTGCTTTACCTTCACGAATCGGCATAGCAAAACCACCGCAAACAACGTCACCAAGAACGTCATAAGATACGAAGTCAAGGTCATCAGAATATGCGCCGTTTTCTTCTAGGAAGTTAATAGCAGTAATAACACCTCTACCTGCACAACCAACGCCTGGCTCTGGACCGCCTGATTCTGTACATTTAATCCAACCGCCTGTGTTTTGCTCATCTTCAGGGTTGAAAATTGCAGCCCCGCCTTTGCAAACATCGTCAAGTTCCAAATCTTCAACTGTTCCAGCTTTTGCAGCCATCTCCATAATTGTCGCCTGAGCTTTCTCATGTAGAATAAGTCTAGTAGAGTCAGCTTTCGGGTCACATCCTACGATTAGGATTTTTTTGCCGAAGTAGTAAGCCATAGCGGCTAGTGTGTTTTGGCTTGTAGTCGATTTACCGATACCGCCTTTACCGTAAAAAGCAATCTGTCTAAGTGCGCTCATATTGTTCTCCTTGTAAAAATTACAAAAGGAGTAGTTACATTTTGCGTTCCGTAGGTTTTTTTCGTAAAAAAAATTTTTTTATTTTTTGTATAAAGCTTTAGTTATAAGGGATGTGTAGGTATGGAAGTTTTTTGTGCGGCATTTTTTTGGCCGCACGCATACAAAATTTTAAAACAATCTGCCGGCGATTCTTTCAAAATCCTCTTCCAGCGCCTTAAAAAACTCGTCAAACAATCTTCTGCTTTTTCTTACTATTGCCATTTTGACCGTCCTTTTCTAAAAAGTTGTCAAATTTTAGATAAATTTATTTTTTTTAGTTTAAAATATTGCAAATTGCAATATTATGGAGGGTAGCATGACATCATTTGAAGATATAGTGGAAAAACTAAAAGACATCATCTCTGCCACGGTAGGGGCTAAGAGGGTTTTTGACAAGGATGTGGCAACGGCTCTCGGGGTAGAGCCTATCAATTTTGCGACAATGAAAAAACGCAACAAGATACCGTTTCGTGAACTATCCGAGTTTTGCGCAAGACAACGGATATCGCTCAACTGGCTGCTCTTCGACCAAGCGCCGGAGAGCCTCATTGATGCTACTAACAAATATTATGAGGTAAAGTATCTGCGAGATGTAAGCGCATCGGCCGGAGGCGGGGCTGACAATTACGACGAAAATGCAGAACTTCTTACAATTCCGGAGAATTTTGTAAGTGCGATGGGGGGAGAAAAAAATCTACACAACATAGAGGCCATCAATGTGGCCGGGGATTCTATGGAGCCGACACTATCGGATAGGGCAATAGTATTTATAGACAAAAGTAAGACCGAGATAAAAAAAGGGGGTATATTTGCCATAGTCTCGGAGAGCGGAGTATTTATAAAAAGGCTAAACCAGAGGATAGACGGAAGCGTGGAGATAATCTCCGATAACAAGGATTATCCGGTCAGCCTTGCAAGACACGATGATTTTGTTGTAATAGGCAAAGCCGTTAGCTCTTTTAATTCTATTTTTTGAGTTTTTTTATCCGTTTTACCAAAGCGTCTCTTTTGTTTTTTGCAAGCGAGTCCCAAAAACGGCTTTGAACTACGATAGCAAGGCCGTTTTCCACCTCAAACGTCTCGTATCCGTATTCTTCGTTTTTTAAAAGCCCAAGTTCCGCAAACAACTCACTTCTTACTACCGCAAATTTAATAAGTCCGTTTTTTACGGCGTATAGCGCCGCCTCGTCCTCATATATTTTGCTCTCAAGATTTCTTATTAGTTTTATCCCAAGTTCATCATCTATCGCATCGGCGATTTTGACGGTATACTCTTTTGTGCTATCCCCAAGCGACGCAGCAGCTCCAAACTTAATGTCGGAAGCAAACACAAAGACGGGCAAAAGCAAAAATAGAAGCTTTTTCATATCTTTAAAGCCGTTTTCAAATCTTTTAGTTCTGCCACCGTGTCAAAATAATTTTTCAAAAACGGCTTACTGACCAAATCAAAGTCATCACCGTCACGTCTATTAAACACCGCAATGTATGGGATTTTGGACGCGAGAAGGGCATTGTCCGACAAAATTGCATCATTGATACATCCAAGTCCGGTATGCGATACAAGCACGACCATATCTGCGAACTCTTTTGCCATGTCAATCATAAAATAATTTGCTTTTATAGGGACAAACAATCCGCCCGCCCCTTCTATGAGAACTACGTCGGCGACACTCTTTAGTTTGTCCAGTCTTTGGGATATAGCAGAAATACAAATATCTAGTCCACTTGCGGCAACGTATGGCGCAGCGGGAAGAGAAAATTTATACAGACACACATCATCTATCGTCAGCGTGTCATCGCGATAAAGTTCTTTGTATTTTTCCAAAAGCGCAGAAGCATCGAGCGGAGCGTCGCCCACTCCGGTCTCTATGGGCTTAAACGGAACCGCCCGCACTCCGCTTGAGGCAAACAGTTCCATGAGTTTTAGTGTCGTATATGTCTTGCCGACATTGGTTCCCGTAGCGGTAACAAATATGGTTTTAGTCATTCAGATTTTGGACAAGCCTACTATATATCAGCATTACATTCGGGTCTGTCATCAATGATACTTTGCAGTCTTCTTTGCCGTCGTATTCTATGTGCAGCAGAATATCTTTAATGATATTCAGTCTGGCTATTTTTTTGTCGTTTGCATCGACTATCATCCAAGGCGTATAAGGGGTGTGCGTTCTGGCAAACATCTCTTCTTTGGCCTTCGTATACTCGTCAAAGTTTTTTTGAGCAAGCTCGTCTATCGGGCTTATCTTCCATTTTTTGAGCGGATCTTCCTGTCTTGAGGCGAGTCTTTTTTCCTGCGTCTCTTTTTTGATAGATAGGTAATATTTGAAAAATATAATCCCGTCATCAACTAGCATCTGCTCAAACATAGGGGCTTGTCTCATAAATCTTTGATACTGCTCTTTGGTACAAAATCCCATTACTTTTTCTACGCCGGCTCTGTTGTACCAGCTTCTATCGAAAAGGACTATCTCGCCTGGATTTGGAAGGTGCGGCACATAGCGCTGAAAATACCAGCTATTCATCTCTATATCGCTAGGCTTACCTAGAGCCACCACTCTAGCCCCCCTAGGATTCAGGTGCTGGGTAATCGTCTTAATAAGACCGCCTTTGCCTGCCGTGTCTCGCCCTTCTAGCACGATAAGGATACGCTTATTTTTCTCTTTTGCCCAGTTTTGCAACTTTACAAGCTCTATTTGAAGCTGCACAAGCTCCTCTTCATAGACTTTTCTATCTATTTTTTTTCTTTTTTTGTCGTCATTTAACGGCATCAAATCAGAAAGACGCTCTTTATCCTTTTTACCCATTATCGCTCCTTTTTGCCCACACAAGTAGGTCTTTATCTATTCTCCGAGAGTGTAAGATTTTAAAACTTAAATCAAGTGCATTTAAATCCGAGTTAGCTGACATTTGCGATGATATAAAAAATAAATAATGTGATGCTATTTTTTGTGTGGACATAAGCATACCGACCCCACCCTCTATCATTACAAAATTGTAATCTTTTATTGTCTCTAGGCTATTAGACACCTTTACTTTTCTACTATTTACCGCAAAAAGCGGAATATCTCTTTCAAAATTGTCATTTTTTGAATACACAAGCACATCCGGGGCTTTGCCGCCGACCAACCTAGCATCCAGTGTCGGTCTATCAACCCTAACCGTATTGCCGCCTATTGCCAGAAGATCTATTTTGTCCCTTAGCATATGCACCAAGCGAAACGACTCATCGCAGCTTATTTTTCCACCGCTTATCCTGCCGTTCATAGTTAAAGCCAATTTGAAAAACGTAAAGTTACCGCCGTTTTTCCATCTAAAAAACGGCTCAATAAGCTCATCGCAAGCCTCATTTTTTAATACGACGACATCCACGACCGAATCGGTCAACATTTTTGCACCGCCGACGGCTTCACTATTTTGCTCTATCGCCCCGACAATAACTTTTCTAGGTTTTAGTAACGACAAAAGTGCGGCGCAAGATGGCGTACGACCCTCATGGGAACAAGGCTCCAATGTTACATATATGTCGCATTCGGCAAACAAATTTGCGGCGTTTGCTTTTAAAAAATCGTGGATTTCATGTGATGTTTGTAGTTTCGAAAGCATCTCTTTTTGGTTGCCGTTGTCCGAAAGAGCGGCAAAGGCGGATTTTAGCGCTTCGACTTCAGCGTGAGGAGAGCCTGCTTTTTTGTGAGCCTCGCAAGATACGAGTATGCCGTTTTTTACTATAGCACACCCTACTGCCGGGTTTGGATACGTAAGTCCCTGATATTCCCATGCCTTTTCGCAGGCAAGCTCCAAAAATTTAGAGTTTATTTCCACTCAAAATATGTTCTGGCTTTTGATATATCGCCAAAAGAGATTTTTACGCTACCCTCTTCGCTCTCTATCTCATAGTTATCGCCACTTGCAGATAGCAGCTTGCCTCTAAGTTTTGTCCCGTCTTTTAGGTTTACTTTTATCAGTTCCCCGACAGATTTTGCAAAATGCTCCGGTCTTTTGAGGTTTCTCTCTATACCCGGTGAGCCTACCTCAAGATAGTACTTGTCTTTTACCGGAGGATTGGTGTCAAGATACGGGGAGAGTACTGCATTGATGTCTGCGCAAACATCCAGATCAACACCGCCCTCTTTTTGGATAGACACCCTAAAAATATGAGCATCTTCACCGCTTTTAACAAGCTCCGTATCATATAGCGTAGCCCCAAAGCTCTCTACGATTTTTCTTATTTCTGCTTCTCTATCCATTTTTTTATCCGTTTTTTTTACCGCTCAAAATCTCTTCAAGCCTTTTTTCTTTTTCCAAAGAGTCGTCAAATCTATAAGTCAGCTTTGGCATTTTGGAAATTGCGTCGGTAGCAGTGCAATATCTAGCTATATAGGACGAACTTTTTTTAAGGCCGGAGAGCATTTTTTGCTTCTGGTTATCCGAAAAACCTTCGTCAAGTATATACACCGTAGCATCAGAAAGCCCTCTTGCGCTCTCCACTTTTACGACGCTAAGCGCATTTAGCTCCTCATTACCTAGAGCCCCTATCGCTTCTCCGATAAGCTCGGTAAGTGTAGATTCTGCTCTTAGAACTCTAACGCTCTTGTCAGACATCGATTATTCCGCGCTTTGCTCAAACACGGCCGCTTTCGTAACCGTCTTAAATGTCTCTATAATATCATTTTCTGCAAATTCGTTAAAGCCGTCAACTACGATACCGCACTCATACCCTGATTTTACTTCTCTGACATCGTCTTTGAATCGTTTTAGGGAGCCGATTTTACCTTCATATACGACATTGCCGTTTCTATGAATTTTGATTTCTGCGCCTCTTGTTACCGTGCCTTCCGTCACCATACAACCTGCAATAACAAGGTTTTTGCCGACCGTAAATAGGTTTCTAACCTCTGCTTTTCCTACGGATACTAGCTCTTTAATCGGAGAGAGCATTTCGCCGACAAGCGCCTTGATATCGTCTATAAGTTCAAAAATAACTGAGTAGCTTCTAATCTCTACGCCGTAGTTATCGGCTTTGTCTTTTATCGTCGTATTAGGTTTAACGTTAAAGCCTATAATGAGCGTATTTTCACCCGCTTTTGCAAGCTCTACGTCGCTCTCCGTGATACCGCCGACTGCAGAGTGAACGAGGTGTACTTTTACCTCTTCGTTTCTTACTTTCTCAAGGCTCGCCCTGATAGCTTCGAGACTACCTTGAACATCGGCTTTTAGAACGATATTTAGACGTTTTAGCTTGCCCCCTTTGATAAGGTGATGTAGGTCGTCAAAAGTAGCTTTCGTAGTTTTGGAAAGCTCTCTTTGTCTTTGGTGTTCTTTGATGTTTTCGGCGTATTCTCTAGCCACTTTTTCGTTTTCTACGGCGACAAGTACGTCACCCGCACCAGGAACGCCGTCAAGACCAAGTATCTGACCCGGTTCTGAAGGGGCAAGCTCTTTTAGGTTTTTGCCCATATCGTCGATGATAGCCCTTACTTTTCCGTAGTTTTGACCTACGACTACCGTATCGCCAACCCTTAGCGTACCGTCTTGAACAAGTACCGTTGCAACAGGTCCTCTACCTTTTTCGAGAGAGGCTTCTACAACTATTGCTTTTGCATTTTTCTTCGGATTGCCTTTTAGCTCCATAATTTCCGCTTGCAGAAGTATCGTATCAAGAAGAGTGTCTAGACCCTCACCCGTTTTTGCAGAGATATGTACAAATTCAAATTCGCCGCCCCACTCTACCGGAGTGATACCCATCTCGGAGAGTTGAGTTTTTACAAAGTCAGGGTTTGCAGACGGTTTATCTATCTTATTTACCGCAACTATGAAAGGAACTTTTGCATCTCTGATGTGGCTAATCGCTTCTTTTGTTTGAGGCATGACGCCGTCATCCGCCGCAACAACAATGATAGCGATGTCGGTAACTTGCGCACCCCTAGCCCTCATGTGTGTAAACGCTTCGTGCCCAGGAGTATCGAGGAATGTTATTTTGTGTCCGTTTTTCTCAACCATATAAGCGCCGATGTGCTGTGTAATACCGCCTGCTTCTCCGGCTGCTACTTTTGCGTTTCTGATTTTGTCAAGAAGTGTAGTTTTACCGTGGTCAACGTGACCCATGATAGTAACTATCGGCGCTCTCTCGCCGCCCTCATGTACGTCTTGCTCTTCATATTCTTTTAGGTAGTCGAACTCTTCAAGGGCATTTGAGATATTGACCGTGATACCAAACTCTTCGGCAAGTATCTCTATAAGGTCGTTATCCATGAAGTCGTTTTTGGTTTTCATCAATCCCAAATTAAATATAGCCTTGATGACTTCGCCAAGCGGCTTGTTGATTTTTTCGGCAAATTCATAAACCCTAATGTCTTCGTGTATCTCTATTTCAGTCACTATTTCTTCTTTTATATCTTCAGGTTTTGGCCTAAATTTTTTCTTTTTTTGCGGTCTCGCCATATTTTGCGTATTTATTTTTGGTTGCGGCTTTTTAACGGCGACTTTTGCTTTTTGGTTTTCGGCAGTTGCTGTTTTGGTAGGAACCGGCTTCTCTTCATCTTCCAAGAATTTATCTTGTATGGAGAAAT
>JBFWKW010000030.1:0-25527 GCA_050252455.1 Campylobacterales bacterium
TATCTTTTGGATAAGTGTTGCTTTTTATTGTCTTTTGCAGTTTCTCTTTCGCACTGCGCCTAAATCTATTTTTAGGGTTCATATCGCCTTGCCTCCTTCAGCGCATAGAGTTTATAATCTTTCGGCTGTAAAAACTACAAAAATGGATTAAAAATGAGAAAAATCGCATATTTATTAACTATAACACTATGTTCCGCAGTATTTTTTTGCGGATGTGACAAAAAAAATGACGCAAGTTCGCTCGTTAGCACAAAAAACTTAGCAAAAAACATAGAACTAACAGGCGTTGACGGCAAAAAACTAAACATGATAAACACGGGGAGCGGATTTAAGTTTCAAGAGATAGAAAACAAAACCGTCTTGGTCGTGTTTTTTGCGACGTGGTGCCCGCCTTGTAAAGCTGAAATTCCGCACCTCATCAGCCTTCAAGAAAAATACAAAAACGATTTTGCCGTTGTGGCGGTACTGGTCGAAGAGAATAAATCAAACGCGGAAATGGCTAAATTTATAGAGGAAAACCGCATCAACTACTTCGTGGCAAACTCTCCGGCAAACTTTGAGGCGGCCGAGGCCGTAGGCGGAGTGAAGGGGATACCTGCGATGTTTATGTATGACAAAAACGGGATAAAAACAGCGCATTACGCAGGCGCCACACCGGAAGAGATAATAGAGCAAGACATCAAAAAGAGCCTAGGAAAATAAATAGATGTTTGGACTTCTTAAAAAATCGCTTCAAAAAACAGTATCCGCAATCACCGACATAGTAGGCTCTAAGCGTGATACGATAACAAAAGATGAGCTTGAGGAGATACTGGTAACTAGCGACATAGACTATGAAATAGTTGAGGAGATGCTGGATAGTTTGCCAAACTCAATAAATAAAGTTGCGCTTCAAAATTCCCTTTCGGCTATATTTTTTAGCTCCAGCGCAAAAGAGGCGGCAAAGATATATTCCAAAAAGCCTTTTGTCGACCTTATTATCGGGGTTAATGGAGCGGGAAAAACTACGACAATATCAAAGCTCGCAAATATGGCAAAAAAAGACGGCAAAAGTGTAGTACTTGGAGCGGGGGATACCTTCAGAGCCGCAGCCGTAGAGCAGCTAAGCATTTGGGCAAATAGACTGGGGGTAAACATAGTTACCTCAAAAATAGGGGCAGACCCTTCAAGCGTGGCATACGACACTATAAATTCGGCAATCTCAAAAGAGGCGGATTACGTCGTTATCGATACGGCCGGAAGGCTTCATACGCAAACAAATCTCGCCGAAGAGCTAAAAAAAATAGTCAGGGTGTGTGAAAAAGCTATGCCGGGCGCTCCACACAGAAAAATAGCCGTCATAGATGCAACAGCCGGTAGTTCTGCAGTCAACCAAGCAAAAGCTTTTGACTCGATGGTCGGGCTGGATGCCGTGATAGTAACAAAGCTAGACGGAACGGCAAAAGGCGGCGCTATATTTTCAATAGTCAAACAACTTGGCCTGCCGATACTATACGTAGGTGTCGGGGAAAAACCGGACGATATAGAGCAGTTTGATACAAAAACATTTGTAGACGAATTTGTCGGCGCAATATTCAAAGAAGACAGCTAATGGCAAAACAAAAAACTCTATTCGAGTGTCAGGCGTGCGGCTATCAAAGTGCAAAATGGATAGGCAAATGCCCAAATTGCGGCGCTTGGGAGAGTTTTCTTGAGGTCAAAGAAAAAGACCTTGAACTTGTAAGCAAGTCTCCTGTTCCAAAGGCCAAAAAAGCGGTATCCATCACGGACGTAGAAGAGAGTGCGATAGATAGGACTCCTAGCGGAGACGATGAATTCGACATAGTGCTCGGCGGCGGGATAGTCGGCGGCTCTTTGGTACTAATAGGCGGCAGCCCAGGGGTCGGCAAGTCAACGCTACTACTCAAAATAGCAGGGCTTCTCGCAAAAAGAGGCGACAAGACGCTATATGCCGCGGGTGAAGAGTCAAACCAGCAGATAAAAATGAGAGCCTCAAGACTCGGCGCCCTCGATCAAAATCTATATATCTTGGGTGAGATAGAGATAGAAGCCATCTTGGACGAGGCCAAAAACTCTGAGTACAAGCTAATCATCATAGACTCTATCCAAACCATGTACTCAAGTGCCCTCGACTCTGCTCCGGGCAGCGTATCACAGGTCAAAGAGATAACGTTTCAGCTAATGCGCTATGCAAAAGAGCAAAATATAACTGTCTTTATCATCGGGCACATCACCAAAGAGGGCTCTATCGCAGGCCCTAGAGTGCTTGAGCACATGGTGGACACGGTGCTTTATTTTGACGGTGACGGCAGTAGCGACATCAGAATACTAAGAGCATTCAAAAATCGTTTTGGCTCCACAAGCGAAATAGGAATATTCGAGATGACATCGGAAGGGCTCGTAGCCGCCAAAAATATCTCATCGAAATTTTTTAGCAGAGATTCCAAAAATCCAGGCTTTGCTATCACGGTATTAATGGAAGGGAGCAGACCGCTCGCCGTAGAGGTGCAAGCGCTCGTTTCCGAAAGCCCGTACCCAAATCCAAAACGCTCCTCAAACGGCTTTGACGGGTCACGGCTAACAATGATATTGGCTCTACTCGAGAGAAAACTAGGACTTACGCTAAGTCGTTATGATGTGTATATAAACGTCGTCGGAGGCATTAAGGTAACGGAACCGTCTATAGACCTTGCCATCATAGCGGCGATAGTTAGTAGCTTTAGAAATCGTCCGATAAATCCGGAGACGATATTTATCGGGGAAGTCAGTTTGACGGGCGACATCAGAGAGGTCTCAGCAATAGAAAATAGACTCAAAGAGGCGGCTTCCCAAGGGTTCAAAAAAGCCCTAGTGCCGAGACTGCCAAAAAATCTAAAAACAAATATCAAATGCTTTGAGGTAAACGAAGTAGTCAAACTATTGGACTGGATGTAGAATGCACGATAATAATCTTTTTATCTTATCTTTTATTGTATTTTTTGCAATTATCCTGAATCTATTTTTAAAACGAATTGGCGTTAGTGCAATCATAGGTTATATTCTAACGGGAGTCGTAGCAAAAGGGGTCTTTGGGCTAACGGGAAGCGAAGAGCTGACTACGATAGCCGAATTTGGCGTCGTATTTTTGATGTTTATGCTGGGACTTGAATTCTCGCTTGAGAAGCTACACTCAATGCGTAAAGAAGTTTTGGGGCTTGGCGGCCTACAAATACTCATATCTGGTCTTATATTCGGATTTATACTACATCACCTGCTCGACTTTGACAAAAAAATAGCGATAGCGATAGGTTTTTCTCTCGCACTCTCATCGACCACCATCATCCTAAAAATACTGCAAGAAACCGGGAAACTTGGAAGAAATCACGGCAGAAACTCAATCGGAATACTACTAATGCAGGACATAGCCGTTGTTCCCATTCTCATATTGGTAACTATATTTGCCGACACGTCAAAAGATTTGGGGACACTGCTTTGGCAAACAGGGCTAAATTCTGTGGGAGGCATAATAGCCATATACTTTTTCGGTAAGTACGGCGTATCATACTTTCTGAGGCACGTATCAGGGGCAAAATCAAACGAACTTTTTATGACCGCCGTTTTGTTAATAGTTCTTATGTCGGCAGCCATAGCTCATTTCTTTCAAGTACCTTATTCGCTTGGCGCTTTTATTGCCGGTATTATCATCTCCGAATCGGCATTCAAACATCAGATAGAGGCCGACCTTATCCCTTTTCGTGACTTGCTACTAGGCGTATTTTTCGTATCAATCGGCATACTTATAGATATGAACTATCTGCTCAAAAATATCATAATGATAGTTCTTTTGACGGTAGGAATTATGGGGGCAAAGACGGTTATTATATTCTACCTCTCCAAGCTATTCAAATACTCGTCAAGAACTGCAATCAAAACCGCCATTTTGCTATCCCAGGTCGGTGAGTTCTCTTTTGTTATCTTTGCGTACGCAAAAACGATAAATCTAGTAAGCGAAGAGACCGCACAGACATTCATAGCCGTAGCGGCGCTCTCTATGCTAGTAACACCGTTTTTGGCAAAATACATAGCCGAAATCTCTTACAAATTTACAAAGAGCAAAGATAGCGACATAATCGAAAAATCAACGGGGGTTAAAAACCACGTAGTCGTAATCGGATTTGGAAATACCGGAAAGGCCGTCATTAGAAATCTGGAAGCGCAAGGATTTAACTATATAGCAGTAGAAAACCAACGAGACCTAGTATATGACGCACAGGCTAGAGGATGCCATGTCATCTTTGGAAATGCGATGCAAAAAAATATGCTAGAAACCCTAAAAGTCAAAGATGCGTCGGCAGTTGTCGTAACGATAGACAAAGAGGAAGAACTCCTGACTATTTGCGAGATAATAAGGTTCAATTTCCCAAAAGTAAACCTGGTCGCAAGAACAAGAAATGACAGAGAATACAGATTGATAAAAGCTGCCGGTGTTGATTTGCTCGTAGATGAAAGTGAAGAGGTCGGTAAAAAACTCGTGGAGATGGCGCTTACTTGTAAGCTAGGAAAATAGGCTCAAAAGAGCCTATTTGTTTTATAGGTTATGCTCTTTTTTGTAAGCCATAATCATATTGTATGCTTCGTCTTTTAGGTGAAGTTTTTCTTTTTTTAGCTTTTCAAGCTCGATAGCGTCCATATGCACACCTTCTTGCTCTATCTTATTGTCAAGTTCATTGTGTTTTTCAAAGATTTTCGCAAAATGCGCGTTATCTACTTTTAGTTTTGATACTATATCTCTATATTCGTGGAACATATCTTCTCCCTTTAAATTTTGCTTAAGCGTATTCTACAAAAAAGGCGCTTAAGTCCTATAGTCCGCATTGATTTTGACATACTCATATCCAAGGTCGCAGCCGTAAGCCGTGAAACTCTCTTCGCCAAGCCCAAGGTCGCAGATAATGGCAAATTCATCCTTTTTTAGAACATTTGCCGCTTTAGCTTCCATCTCTTTGTCAAAGCTTATTTCGCCTTTATTAAATACCGTCACATCTTCAAATGATATAACAAGGCTCTCATAAGCACACTCCACGCCGCTAGCGCCTATCGTAGAGGCTATCCTGCCCCAGTTCGGGTCGCATCCGAAAAGAGCTGTTTTGACAAGCGGAGAGTTTGAGAGCGCTTTTGCCGCTTTTTCAGCGTCTGCGGCGCTTTTTGCCCCTTTTACTCTAAAGGCGCATAGTTTTGTAGCCCCCTCCCCGTCTTTTACCATCGAAGTTGCGAGGTTGTGCATTACGATTTTTAGCGCTTCTCTCATCGCATCTTTGCTGTATACACCGCTTTTTTTATTGGCAAGCACCATCACGGTGTCATTCGTAGAAGTGTCGCCATCCACGGAAATGGCATTAAATGTCGTATGGCTGACCTCGGTCAGCAGCTCCTTTATGTCGGCTTTTGGCATATCCGCATCGGTCGCTATGAAGCACAGCATCGTCGCAAGGTTTGGATTTATCATCCCGGCACCCTTCGCCATTGCACCCACCTTGAAGCTTCTGCCATCTTCTAGCTCTACCTTGAGCGCTATCTCTTTTTTCCATCTATCGGTTGTCATGATGGCTCTTGCGGCACAGTCACCGTCTTTGATACCGAGGTCAAACTTATCAAATGTAGTAGCTATCTTCTCTTTTGGAAGTCTTACGCCTATGACGCCAGTTGAGCTCATTACCGGATTTTTGATTTGTGTAAATTTCGCTTGCAAATCACCTAGAAGCTCTTTTATATCCTCTACGCCCTTTGCGCCCGTCATTGCGTTTGCGTTCTTAGCGTTTACGAGGACAAAGTTTGTTTGGAAATCGCCGAGTTCTTTGAAGTGGGCTATCGGAGCCGCTTGAAATTTATTTGCCGTAAATACGGCGTCAACATCGCATATAGCGTCGGAGTAGATATACGCCACATCGGGTTGGTCGTTGCCTCTTAGTCCCGCACTTACGCCATTTGCATAAAATCCTTCGGCTGCACACACACCGCCGTTAATCGGTAATATTTTGAACATCATATATTTATCCCTTGTTGGATATTTGAATGTGGAAGTTTAGTAAAAAAAGATTTTAATTTGAAGACAGAGGGAAAGAAAGCGCTTAAAAAAATTAAGCGCCTTTTTTCATTGTTCTAAGAGTAGAAGCTGCTACTTTGATTTTTCTAGTAGTGCCGTCTTCAAGTTGGATTCTTACAACTCTTAGGTTTGGAAGGAATCTTCTTTTTGTTTTGTTGTTAGCGTGGCTCACATTGTTACCGGCTTGAACGCCTTTGCCGCTTATCATACATCTTCTTGCCATTTTAAAGCCTTTTAAAAATTTTTATAATTTTTGGCGGGATTATACTTTAACGCTGCTTAAAATATAATTTCACAAAAAGATAAGGTCTCATATGTTGATAGCCCCTAGTATTCTCTCAGCCGATTTTGGCAATCTAGCCCGTGATGTAAAGGCAATATGCGACGCAGGGTGTGACCTCGTGCATGTGGATGTGATGGACGGACACTTCGTCCCAAATCTCACGATAGGACCCGTAGTCGTAGAAGCGGTAGCAAAAGCGGCGACAAAGCCTCTCGATGTGCATCTAATGGTCGAAAATAATAGCTTTTTTGTGGATATATTTGCACCGTTAAAACCTGAATACATCACCTTTCACATGGAAGAGGAAAAACACGCTCATAGACTAGCGCAAAAAATTCGCTCGCTCGGCATCAAACCCGGGGTCGTGCTAAATCCGCACACGAATGAAAAATCACTAGAATACCTGCTAGATGATGTGGATATGGTGCTTGTAATGAGCGTCAACCCCGGGTTTGGCGGACAAAAATTTATAGAGAGCGCGGTGCGCAAAGTTGAGAGCCTCAAAAACGAGATAAGCAGACGAGGGCTCAAAACTCTAGTCGAAGTGGACGGCGGCGTAAACGACAAAAATGCGCCTATTCTCGCAGATGCGGGAGCCGATGTGCTTGTGGCGGGTAGCTATGTTTTTGGCTCAAATGACCTCAAAAAAGCGATAGACTCTCTCAGATGAGGGTAAAAATCTGCGGCATCAGGGAACTAGGCGACGCATACGCAGCCATAGATGCGGGAGCTGACGCGCTAGGCTTTGTCTTTTACGACAAGTCGCCTAGATATTTGGATGCCGAGGCGGCAAAAGAGCTGATAGCCAAGCTTCCGCCGTTTGTTGAGAGGGTCGGACTATTCGTAAATGAAAGCGCCGCAAAAGTCGATGAAATATGCACACATTGCGGCATTACTCTAGCTCAGATACATTTTGATGCCGAGCCTAGTTTTTATGAAGCATTAAAGACGAGACATATCAAAGTCGTAAGGGCCGACAAAAAAGAGGCGGTATCAAATTTTGTGGATGAGTACCGCTTCGTCGATAGCTTCGTAGAGGGATTCGGCGGGGAAGGCAAAAGACTCAACCTCGAATGGTTCGATGGTGTAGACACATCTCGCATCATACTCGCAGGCGGATTGACTGCTGAAAATCTAAGCGAATTAAAAGGACTCGGATTTTACGGCGTGGATGTCTCAAGCGGAGTGGAGAGCAGCAAAGGCGTCAAGGACAAAGCCAAAATAAGAGAGTTTGTCCTAAAAGCAAAGCACCTACACTAGCTCCAGCAGCTTCCTTGCGAGACTGTTTGGCTCTTCATTTATTGCTTCCATCTTATGCGAAGCCAGATATTTCGTACAGTTTTTGACAAGCTCAAGGTCGCTTGCGAAGTACCCACCCTCAAGCCCTATCGTAATCTCGTTTGCCACCATTCTTTCAGTATCCTTGGAAAATGTTAGTCCCAGCATTAGATATTTTTTGCCCTCTCTATACTCTTTTAGTACCGGCGGCACGGCAAATCCACCCATAGCCTCAGTCAGCCAATCGACAAAATCGGCGTCGGAGACGATTAGCGATGCCTCAGGCGCTATACCGCCCATCGGCTTGAAGATTATTGGCTTATCAAGGCTCAAAAGCTCTTTTTCGACCTTTGTGTAAGCCCCCATTTCGACACTCCACTCAAAAATCTCAAACCTATCAAGGCTGGCCCCAATACGAGCCTTGCCGTATATCACAAAGTGCGGCACACCCGAATATATCTTGGATAGCGTCTCATCGTAGTTCGTGTCTATCACAAAGCGTGGCATTAGCTTTTCTATTAGTGCGTGAACGGAGTTTTTTTGCATCTCTTTTTTGTAGATGTTTTTTAGCTTTTCCTCTAGATATTTGCGCCCTCGGCTCTGCTCCATGCTCATCGCCGCCCTCGCATACTCATACATCAGCCTTGGAGCCATAGGTCTGCCGTCATTCATAGCGAGAATGATGGAGTCGCTATCGTGCGGCACACTAGAGCCATCCGAAAAAGAGTACCCGCTGAATATCCCCATGCCGATATAAAGCACGGTTTTGCCGCTTTTTAGCTCGTTTGCTATTGTTGCAATATCTGCCATTTTTTGCCGCCTAGTTTTTGGCTAGATACATTGCATTTAATATTCCGACTGCGACAAACATTTGTTACATCACGAAAACAAATCACATAGTGAAAAACATGTGATTAAAAATTAAACAGAAAGTAAATAAGGAGTTATAAAATCCTATTTAAACCCAATAAACATAAGGCTTTGACACACAGGAGGGAGAATGTGAAAACTAGGGCTGTCTTGAGTAATAAATCGTCTAAAAAATAGGCATATTCCAAAACGATGGGGTGCAATAGGTATACACCAAACACCAACGGCGCAAGCTTGGCGACATGGATAAACGGTCTTGCCCCCTCAAAAGCCTTGAATGCCAAAAATATTGACACGCCCTGTATAAAAACAAGCGGCGACGAATAATCATAAAATGCACCGAAAAGCTCACCTTTTTGAAGCGAAAAAACTCCGGTCAGATAAAAAACAGTCGCAGAGGCAACGGCAAATATGGCAAGGGCGGCGAACGGTCTATAAAACTGCATTTTGGATAGATAATACCCGAGCATGAAATACCCGCAGAACGCCCCGAATTCACGGTACGCAAAGCCAAATTTGAGCCCGCTTACGCTCTCTAAATGCGGCAATACGACGGCAAGAGCAAGCCAGATAAGAAATAGCAAAAACGCCTCTTTGGGTGTTATGGCAAGGATGAGACGGCGCATAAAAGGAGCAAGTAAATACATAATCACGATAATATACAAAAACCACAGGTGATAGTAGATATGCCCGCCAAAAAACGACATCACCGTCTTCGCAGGCTCAAACGGTTCACCCTTCACGAGCACGCGAAACGCCACATATAGCACCGACCAAAAAACAAGCACGGGGATAATCTTTGTAAGTCGCTTACGGTAAAAATCCACTATATCATAGTCACGAGAGAGTAGTGCAGCTCCGCTAGCCATAAAGAATACGGGTACGCAAAAACGAGCCATGGAGTCCAGCAGATTTGCATACGCAAAAAGTGCATCGTCGGGAGACATCGTGTAAAGCGGAGTGGACGCCGAGTGGATAAGCACCACAGCAAAGATGGCTACGACTTTGAGTGTATCGAGATAATAAATTCTTTGGCTCAAATGCTCTCTCTTATTTGAATTTTTTGTACACTTGTGTGTGCTTGCCGAGCATCACAAGAGTCAAAAACTCATCATCTGCGGTAAATATCAACAGCCAATCGCTTTTGATATGTATGCACTCCAGCCCGTCCATATCGCCTTTTAATGCATGTCTTTTGTATTTTAGCTCTATATCTTCGAGGTTTTCTAGTTTTCCGATGATGACTTTTAGTAGTTCAAAGTCGGCGCTTTTGTAGTTGCCGCTGTTTTTGTCTCTTTCAATATCTTTTGCAAAGCCTTTTTCTACCTTGATTTTTAGCATTCGCTAAATTCCAAGCTCTCTGAATGCCTCGTCGCTACTATCAAAAGTCTGCGTATTTTTGCCTGTTTTGATATTTTCTATTCGTTTCACCAGTTCATCGCTAGGCAGGCTAAGGTCAAAAGGTATTTTCTTTTCCATCGCCACTTTCGCCAAAAACATATTGACCGCATCGCCAAAGCTAAGCCCAAAAGCGTCAAACACCTTTTTGGAGTCGTTATAAAAAGCCTCATCTACTCGCACGCTTGTTTGTAGTTTCATCTCAAGCTCCTTTTTTGGCAAATTGTATCACATTTATACTCCATTTGGGGTATGAAATAATTTATTTAGTTTTTTATTGCCTTCCGCTGTAATCTTAATAACATCGTAGATATCTGCAGTTAGCAATCCTTGTCCTTTTAAATTGTCAATAATTTCAGCAACTACAGAATGGGGCAATTTCGTACTGGCAGTTATATTGCCTATTAGATTTATTTTATTTATCGGTTCAAATTTTTCTAACCCAAAAAATATTTTAGTACTTTCGTCTCATCATCTTCCATCTCGGCAGATGCTTCTCTTTGCAGCTCTTGCATTTTTTGCCCTATCGAAGAAATATCTGTTTTTAGTGCATCTATTTCATTTGTAGCTTTTTTTAGTTCTTCGTTTCTTTGTCTTACGTCTGACTCCAAATTTATTTTGTCTTTTTTTAATTCCGTAGTCTGCAATACAATTTCTCTTTTTAGCCGCTCTTCATATTTTTCTCAAACATCGCCAGCTTATCTCTCAATTCATTATTTTCAGCGGTTAATTTTTCTATTCCAGCAACATAACCCCTTGATTCCTCTAATGTTAAAGGCGTTTCATTTTCAACTTTACGCTTCGCCTCTTTCAGCTCTCTACTTCTCTCTAAAGTATACTCATAAAACTTTTGTGCGGCAAGTGGATATATATAAACATAAAAAAGTGCAAATCCAAGTGGATATATAAAAAAGTTTAGACAACTATCGGATAGCAAAGAAATACTATTTAGTAGTCCTATTTTTTCCCTAAGCTCAACACCGTCTGCAAAAAATATTAGTAGATACTTATGGTTTATCACAATCCATGAAATCACAAAAGAACTCATGAACGGCGTATAGTTGAAGTCGTAAAGTTTGGCTTTAATGGAATCTTTTAAATCGTTTACCATTTGCAACCTTCTTTGGTTTTCTTAGATTATACAAAACGAAGATTATTTTTTGAGAGATTTCCCGCCGTGCGTGGCGGGAGTGTGTGTTATAGTGAGTTGGTTAGGATTGAGCTAACTTTTTTCGCAAAAGCGGACGGGTCTTTGAGACTCTCGCCTGAGAGCATAACGGATAGGTCAAATAGTACTTCGCCGATTTCAGCTACCTTGGCGTCGTCCGCCGCTTCTAGCTTGTTGATTATCGGGTGGATCGGGTTGATTTCAAATGTCGGTTTGGACTCAGGGGCTTCCTGACCCATGGCTTTTAGCATCTCTTTTAGTTGCGCCGTCATGTGTGCGTCATCGAACACCACGCACGCCGCAGAGTCTTTGAGGCTTCCAGACACCTTCACCTCTTTGACTTTGTCGCCTAGGGCGGCTGTTAGCTTCTCTACTAGCGGTTTTAGTCTAGTTACCGTTGCTTCGTCGATTTCGGCTTTTAGGATTTCGTCGTTTAGCGAATTTGAGACATTTTTGATTTCAAAATCTTTGTATTTGTTGACCGATGGCATTACGATATTGTCTATCTCGTCATCCAGTACCAATACTTCGATGTTTTTGGCTTTGAAGCCCTCTAGTATCGGCGAGTTTTTGGCTAGGTTTTCATCGTCGCCTACGATGTAGTAGACCGCTTTTTGCTCAGCCACCATCCTAGTCTCGTACTCTTCTAGGCTTACAAAGCCCTCCGCCGCCGTGGATTTAAATCTCATAAGCTCTAGTAGGTCGTCTCTGTTTGCGTAGTCTGAGTATAGACCCTCTTTTAGCGCTCTGCCGAACTCCTTGAAGAATGTTGCGTATTTTTCTTTGTCAGCTTTTGCTAGTTTTTTGAGTTCGCCCAAAATTTTCTTTGTCGAAGCGGTTTTGATTGTGCTTAGTAGCCTGTTTTGTTGCAAAATTTCACGGCTGACATTGAGCGGCAGGTCTTCGGCGTCGATGATACCTTTGGCAAATCTCATATATGTCGGCATTAGCTCTTTGTCGTCGTCTGTTATGAATACCCTTTTGACATAGAGCTTTACGCCAGCTTGATAGTCCACTCTGTACATATCCATCGGAGCTTTTTGTGGAATATAGAAAAGCGTCGTATATTCGTGCGTTCCTTCCGCTTTTGTGTGGATGTGTAGTAGCGGCTTGTCGTTGTCGTGGCTGATTGCCGAGTAAAACTCGTTATACTCATCTTCCGTGATTTCGTTTTTCGCCCTTCTCCACAGCGCACTTGCCTTGTTGATTTGCTCTATGCTTGTCTCGGTCTTGCCCTCTTCGAGGTATTTCTCTTTTTGCATAAAGATTGGGAATGGGATGTGGTCGGAGTATTTTTTGACGATACTTTCAAGCTTCCATTGGCTTAGGTACTCCTCGGCGTCATCTTTGAGGCTTAGCGTGATTTCCGTACCGTGAGACTCTTTTGTGCCCTCTTTGATTTCATACTCACCGCTACCGTCTGATTCCCAGATGAATGCTTTGTCCTCACCCGCTTTGCGGCTAAGTACGGAGATTTTGGAAGCGACCATAAACGCCGCGTAGAAGCCGACACCGAATTGTCCGATAAGGTTGCTATCTTTTTTTGCGTCTCCGGTAAGATTTTCGATAAACGACTTCGTGCCACTCTTTGCGATAGTACCGAGGCTTTCCACCATATCTTCATCGTTCATACCGATACCGGCATCTTTTATCGTGATAGTTTTTGCATCTTTATCGTAGGTGATTTCTAGTTTTGCATCATTCCCTAGTCCTTTGTATTTCTCATCGGTAAGGGCTAGGTATTGAAGCTTGTCCATAGCGTCGGATCCGTTTGAGATAAGCTCTCTTAGGAATATGTCTCTATCCGAATATAGAGAGTGAATCATCAGGTTTAGCAGTTGTTTTATCTCTGTTTGGAATGCATGTTTTGCCATTGTAAACTCCTAAAGTTGATAATATAAATGTAAAGTGTAGAGCAATTTTAGCAGAGTTAATCTTTAAGTGCTAATTTTTTCATCTCATTTTTTGCAAAAAAGTGCGAAATGAGCGCCATGGTGGCATAGCTAAACACTAGAGCCAGACTCACCCCCTCAAGGGTCGGTAAGATTGGGTGGATGGCAAAAGCGTATATCGGGAAAAGCAAGCTGCCGCAAGCCCTGACGCTCATCGAGAGAAAGAAGCGGTCTAACGACTTGAGGACGGCGACTTGATAGGTATTGAGCGCCACAAAAAAAAGTGCGGCGGATAGGATGACAAGCGGCAGATATGAGGGTAGATAGCTATCCCCAAATAGCCAAGATATGAGGGCGTGACCGAAAACGGCAGAAAAACCAAAGGCACCCACGCCAGCAACAGCGGCGTAAAAAAAAGCAAATCTACTTAGCCTTCTTATCCGCCCAAACTCCCCTTTTTCGACCAAATACGATAGCTCCGGCAATATAAACTTGACTATCGGAAATACAAATATGGAGATAAAATACATAAAAAAGCTTTTTACCACCACTTGAAACTCGCCGAGCGCCTCAAGCGAAATCATCTTGCCAACAAATAAAACCGCAAGGTAGAGTATGAGAATTCCGAAGACAAACTCCGCCCCGCCGAATGCGGAATTTTTCAAAAAAGCTTTTAGCCTCTCATCAATGGACGGCACAAAAAATGTCGGCTCCGGATGCGACCGCATCTTTCGCACCGCCACATACACGGCGACGCTAAGCATACCGAGCGGTGCGGCAAGATACAAGGCATCTACACCCATAATACCGAGCAGATAATAGACGAAGCCGAACCAAGCTATCAAAGCCAAAGGCTCAAGTATCGTCACGACGTTAGTGTCGGCGTAGAGGCGGTACATCCCAAGCTGATTTGAAAAGTATGTGTACACCGCAAATGCCGCAAATATGAGCGCCAGATACCAAAATGAGATGCCAAAGCCCGCCGCACGGAGTATAAAAAACGACGACGCAAGCCCTATTATCGTAACGGCGGCGATGATGATACGAAATAGATTTAGCATGTCGGCGGCATTTGCCCCTTTGTTGTACGAGACGCTCATCGAGGCACGAAAGCCGATGAAAAGAAGCATAAAGAGCCCGACAAGGTCCAAAACGCTATAAAAAACCGCCAAATCCTCTTTGCCAAAGAGCGATGCGCCTAGGCTTTTGAACCAGAGAGATATAACAATCGAGGCAATCGTAAAAAAGATACTGAGGAGAAATGCCTTTTTCAAAGCTTTTTCGCTTTTTTCATAAAGAGGGCAAACCCTCGCTCTTCTTTTGCGCCGATGCGATAGCTAATGAGTTTTAAATACTCTTTTGCATCCTTCGTCTTGAAGCCCTTTTGTTTTGCCTCCCACTCCATCACATAGTGCGGGATACGGATTTTTGAGCCGTTGAACTCGGTTGAGATCTTTTTGTATCTCTTGCCGTGACGATTGAAGCAAAACCTGCCGAATACAAAAGGGAGTCTCGTTTTACTGTTCCATTCGTGCGCCAAATCTATGTATTCGCTCGGGTTTTCAAGGTATTTCAAAAGCGCCTTATCCCCAATAAACACCTCGCCCTCTAGCCCAAGCACACGAGCAAGCTTGTTTGATGTCGCCGATTCGTTATCGCTTTTGTGCGCCCCAAGCCTGATAATCACGCTTTTGACCGCACCTTTTGCCACTATCCCGCTAGCCGTTCTATTGCCCCTTGTGCTCTCTACGGATGAGACAAATGCGGCGTCCACAAGCTTACGACGAAACATCTCGTTGATTTTTGACGGATACGAGCCTCGTTTTGTGCTTTGGAGATTTTGCGACAATGTTTTTGGTCTTTGCTTTAGAAAAAACCGAAACGGTAGGAGGTTTAGGTATGAGATATTGGCGATATTCACGGGCTACTTTCTTTTGATTTTAATTATCCTCAAATTTTCGGCAAAGCCCAAAATTAGGCCTTCAGCAGGCGGCTCTCGCGACTAGTCGCTCTTATGAGACCTCTGAATATTTAAGAGGTCTCTATTTTAACTCCGATTGGCTTTTTAATCCAAGCTTTTGTACCATAAAACCAAAAAAAGGCGCATAGTGGTAAAAGTAGAATTTCTAGGCCCTATCGGGCTTGCGGATATGCAGATAGAGGCGGCGACGCTGGCGGAACTGGGCGCAAAACTGCAAGAAAAAGAGGAGCTAAAACCGTGGCTGGCAAACTCCGCCATAGCAGTCAACGACGCTCTCGTAAATGACAAAAATATGGCCTTAAAAGACGGCGACAAAGTATCGATACTCCCCCCGGTGTGCGGCGGATGAGCACACTTTCACTACATGATGGCTCTCTTGAGGTCGAAAAAATATTTAACACTTGGCACGAAGAGTACAAGAGCCAAAACTTCGGCGCATTCATCACATTTGTCGGTATCGTACGGGATGAAGACGGCATCGAGGGGCTGAGCTTTGATATATACGAGCCAATCCTAAACTCTTGGTTTGACGCTTGGCAGACAAAAGCCAAAGAGCAAAACGCTCTTATACTCATGGCGCACTCCAAAGGCGACGTGCCGCTACATACGACTAGCTACATAGCCGCCGTACTTAGCCCAAAGCGCAAGGTCGCACTAGCCCTTATAAATGACTTCGTGGAGGACTTCAAGGCCAAGGCTCCGATATGGAAATACGACCTAAGAGGCGGCAAGAGGGTGTACGCCGAAGATAGAAGCACGGCGCTTCCGGCGGCAGGACTGCTATCGTGATGGAGCAAATAGCGCAGTTTTTTGTTGAGATAGTAAACGACTGGGGCTACATCGGGATTTTCGTACTTATGACGTTGGAGAGTACCGTATTTCCGATACCCAGCGAGCTTGTGATGATACCGGCAGGATATCTAGCGCATCAAGGCGAACTAAGCGCAACACTCAGTGTCATAGCGGGAACGGCGGGAAGCCTGGCGGGGGCGATGATAAACTACGTAGTATCAAGACGCTACGGCAGAAGCTTTTTGTGGAACCACGGCAAAAAAATCCTTGTCTCACGCCGCAGACTGGCGCAGATGGACTACTTTTTCCGTAGATACGGAGAGGTTACGACGTTCCTAGGTCGCCTCATTCCCGTCGCAAGGCATTACATCTCTATCCCCGCAGGACTTGCGAAGATGAGGCTTTGGCGATTTATGCTCTTTACCTCGCTCGGCGCATTCGTCTGGATGGTGGTGCTAACCGCACTTGGATACTTCATCGGCAACAATATCACAGAGATAAAACAATACACACACCTCTTCGGATATGCCATGATAGCTCTCTCAATAGCCGTCGGACTTTACTACTACTTCAACAAAAGAGCAAAAATTGCAAAAAACTGATGAGCTCTACAACAAGGCAGCAAACGCCTTTAACGCAGGTGATTATGAGGGGGCAAAGTCTTTCGCAAACAAATGTCTAGCGGTTGACAAAAAAGAGTTTCGCGCTCTCAATCTACTCGGCGTCATCCTCGCCATGGAGGGCAAGAGCGAAGCGGCGGCAAACGCCTATCAAAAGTCCTTGGAATCAAACCCTAGAAATCCGCAAACCATCAACAATCTTGCAAACCTGCTTTCAAAAGAGGGGGAACTGCAAAAAGCGGCAAACCTGTATCAAAACGCCATAGTTTTGGACCCGGGGTTTCTCACGGCAAGGCAAAATCTAGCAAAAACATCGCTCAAGCTTGGAAATCTGGATGCAGCGATAAGCGAAGCCGCAAAGTGCTTTGAGCTTGATAGTACCGACGGCTCCCCGCTAATCACGCTAGGCAATGCGCTCAGACAAAAAAAAGAGTATGAAGCCGCCGAGGAGGCATACACTATCGCCCTAGGCTACCCAAAAAGCCAAAAAGACGCTCTAATCGAGCTGGGGCTACTAAAATCGGAGCAAAAACTCCACGACGAAGCCCTTGGGTATTTCGTCAAAGTGTTGCAGCTAGACCCAAACCACGCCGCCTCATACTGCAATGTCTCAAGCATTCTAATAGACAAAGGGCAAATCTCACAGGCCAAGGGTGCAATCATCAAAGCCTTCGAGCTAGACCCGAATGACGCCGTAAATCACATAAATCTGGGCGTTCTGCTAAAGTGGGAGGGCAAAAGAGAAGAGGCAAAAAATGTGTTTGCCAAAGCAATAGAGCTGGGCGACCCAAAAAACGCCGCAAAGACAAATCTAGGGCTAATGCTAATGGCGGAGGGCGACTACGAAAACGGCTTTGCGCTGTATGACTACCGTCCAAAAACAGGGCTAATCTGCAACGCTCCATACTACGGCGGTGAGGAGCTAACGGGCAAAACTCTGCTAGTCTATCACGAACAAGGATTTGGCGACACCATCAACTTCGCGAGACTACTAAAGCACGACAGGCTGAGTGATGCAAAGATAATATTCTCGCCGCAAGAGCCGCTACAGACGCTCTTTAAAGCCTCGACACTTGGCGCAACTGTAATGAGCCAAGATGAGATAACGGCGCAAAATCCGCATTTTGACTATCACACGAGCCTAATCGACCTACTACGGACACTACAGGTAATAGCGGACGCTATCCCGCAAAATATCGAATATATCGTAGCCGATGCCGGCAAAGTGGAGCAATTCGCCAAAAAACTTGACCCCAAAAAGCCAAAAATTGGCCTCGTATGGAGCGGTAACAAGCAGTATCTAGGTGACGCTCTCCGCTCTATCGACTACAAGCTTTTTGCCGCTCTCAAAAACCCATCCGTGCAATTTGTATCGCTTCAAAAAGAGTATCACGAGAGCGAGCTGGAGACACTCAAAAACGAGCTTGGCATCATGGATTTTGGCGCGGAACTTGCCGACTTCTCGGATACGGCGGCACTCATAGCCTCTCTTGATATGGTGATTTCAGTCGATACCTCGGTCGCACACCTAGCGGCAACGATGGGCAAACCGACGTGGATACTGCTACCTCTTGCCGCAGACTGGAGATGGGGAATATCCGGCGAGACAACGCCGTGGTATAAAAGCGTGAAGCTATTTCGTAAAGCAGAAAACGAGGATTGGGATAGCACGCTCTCAAGAGTGGCGAGCGAGCTAAACGATAAGTACTAGTCTTTTAGCTCTTTTCTTAGCTTCCCAAGCTCTTGCCTAAACCCTTCGCTATCGCCATAATCGAAGAAGTTTTGATATTTTGAGTGCATATGCTTCATGTTTTGGGCATGCTTGATAGGACACCAATACTGCTCCGTTCTGGCAGCCACCTCGCTCACATACCCCATGAGGCCGTTAAAATAGCTACAATAAAGGCAGTTTAGTTTCTCGATGGCATTTAGATATTTGAGATTGTGTCTGTCTATGATGACATAGTCGCTTCTGCGAACTTTTTGTATTTTGTAGACCGGAAAACAGACTGCCTGATAGATATACACGAACAAATCAAGAAGCAAAGCCGGAATGATAACGGAGTAGATGACAGGCGCCGTCACGAGGTTGAGAATAGGTGTTTTGGCTAGATATACAAACACGTTTTGGATATTTTTTCGGTGTTCCGCCAGTATTTGTTCTTTGAAGGTTATCTTTTTGCCCATATCGCAAAAGAATTCTTCACGCCTTTTTTGCACCTCGTCTTCAAGCTCGACCTCAAGCGCCTTTATCTTCTCGATTATCTCCGATATTTTGTGTGTTTCCATATTGCTTCTTTGCGTTTATTTTTAGGCTATCGGGGCTTTGTCTATCAGTGAAAGCGGTACATTGACGTCAAATATCTTGCCTCTTATGTTTTGTATGCCGAAGCTCTCTAGTCTCGCCGTGTGCTTGGCCAGGTATCTACGTGCGTTTGCTTCGTCGGCAAACAGATATATCCCGCCTGCTTCCTTCGTCTCGGCATTTTCCGTCCATATCTTCCATATTAACCCCTCTTCAGTTGCTATATCCTCAGCAAGTCCTTTGAATGCCTCGCTCATCTCTTTGCCAAAAGGCGCTTGCATCGGAAAATCTACTTGTAATAATTTCATCGTTTATCCTTTTTATCTTGTTAGTTTCGCTGTTTTTGCGTCCGCGGCATTTGTTTTTTTGGACTTGAAAAAGTCTTACGGCAGATTTTCTCTGAAGATATTTGCTATCTCTATTCTGTGTTTTGTTTCATTGATACGGTAAAGTATCGAATACCCCTGATAGACAAGTTTTCTGATATTTTTGCCGTACTCATCGGCTTTTCGTCCGGCTTCCGGAAATCTGAGAAGCACATCAGACATATACTCCTGCAATCTACTCATATACGCTAGCGTCAAATCTTCCGAACGGCTTTGTTCGTAGATGTAGTCTGCTATTTTGGCAAGACGATACGCCGCCTTCTTTGAAAATACTATATTGCTAGTTTGTGACATATTTGGCGGTCGCTCGCCTGAAAGCTTCTTTGAACTCCACGATATCGTCTTTGTCTAGTTCATCTATCGACACTTTGACTTCGCTTTTTATCTTTTGCAGTTTCAAAAACTCCACAAACTGTCGCACCAAAGAGCTGTCGTCACCCTTGTACTCGTCTTGTATGAATCCCTCAAGTTCTGGATTGTCTATTCGTATCGACAACATCTTGTATCCTTGTCGTTTTTTGTTATTTTAGCATATCGGGTTTTAGGGGTTGAGCCCGAGATGCAATAAGCTTTGCTTTTGGCAAAACTTCTTATTTTTCTGCTTTTTTGACAACATGGAACGCCACCTATAAAGGCATTTGAAAATTTTATTTTTTGGTGCTTTTTGATGGTTTTAGCTCTTTTGTATTGCCCGGCGTATTTTTATTATCCCTACGTCTTTGATCTGGTTTGCCCGTAGACTTGGCAGTAGGCTTTGGTCCTGGTTTTATCGGCATGTTTTCGTTACCTCCTTTCATATTTTTAAGTATTTTATTGCATGGAAGTATTTCAATTAAAAAATATTGCATATTGCAATATTTTTCTTCTAATCAGCATCTTGTTTTTACTTAACTCATCCAACTCATTTGTGGCTCCTTTTCAATTTTACGACAATTTTTCTGTTTTTTGTGTCCTGTACATGACACGAGCAAGCCTTGTGATGCGATTATTGCTACAATGTGCCAAAAAGATTGATAGGTTTTTGTATGGTGTTGGATTTTGCAGTTTATGTTGCGGCGGCGTTTTTTGAGATACTTGGGTGCTTCGCTTTTTGGGCGGTGTTCAAGCTACACAAAAGCTCGCTTTGGCTCTTTGTAGGCGTGGCTTCGCTGATTGCATTTGCGTATCTGCTAGCCAAGATAGATGTAGCCTTCGCGGGCAAGGCTTATGCGGTGTACGGCGGGATATATATTGCTGCTTCATTAGTGTGGCTGTGGGCTGTTGAGGGCAGTATGCCGACGAAGTGGGATGTGATAGGCTCACTCGTCAGTATAGCGGGTGCCCTGATAATACTCCTAAATGCGAGAGAGTAGAGCCGTTTCTTTTTGCCATAGAGTCTTACTGTCAAATTTAAAAGATTGTTGAAATTATTGTTTTTGTGGTGTGGTGTGGTGTGGTGGAGGTGGGGGGAATCGAACCCCCGTCCAAAACCCTCTCCATCTAAGCTTCTACATGTTTAGTACGATTGTTTTGTTAGTCTACGCAGAGGTACATACGCACCAAACCAGACCTTTGCAGACAGGCTAAAGTTTTGCCAAAATCACCAGCCCTGAGCTTTCTTGGCTAGTCGTCGAAGTGTTATGCCCCTTAGCCCTCAGACGACGAGAGGGAAAAGCGACACGCCCGTTATATGTTTAACTTAGGCTGCTAGTGCAGCTGCAGGGCGGAAAGATGCATTGTTTGCATTTATTTGTTGTGAGCTATTTTTACGGCACACTCAAGCCGACATGCGACCGAGACAAAGACTGGATCCTGTCGAAGCCAAGTCACCCCCATAAAGGAAGAGTGGAATTATATCGTAATTTTTGCGGGAATATTAAGGATTTTTGGTTGTATCGGGGATAGCTCTGCGGCATTGCCCTCCAGCTCCTTGCGCCAGCCATTGAATATGTCGCTGATGGCTAGCATCCAGTTGACAAAGTCGTTTGTGGCGGGGCCTTTGGACGCTCTCGCCTCCTCTAGCACCGACTCTACAAGCTCCGAGGCTTTGTTCATCCGCTCTAGCTTCATAAAGCCTGATGCAGACTTGATATTGTGAAATATACGAAACAGCTCGCCGACGTTGCGCTCATAAATCTCCGGTTTTTCAAGACCTAGAGCCAGCCCCTCCATCTCGTCGCACATCAATCCGTAGTGCCCGACAAACTCGTCTATAATGTCATAATCTATCTCTGCTTTTAGCTGTAAATCGTCTATTATTCCCATGAGGATATTCTATATAGTTTTGCTTTTATAGAAGTTAAGCGGCAAGTGGTATTTTTGGGGCATATTATTGCGAATTTGTAATGCTTGCAAATAAAAAAACGTGCTATAATCAAGACCCTTACCCACAAGATTTTGAGAGGCGGGCCATGAAGATAAGTATCAAAACTTTCAACATCGCCATTTATGTTTTTGTAGCATTCTTGATTGTATGCTGCATAGACATATTGCACAACAAAATAATTACGGAAACTCTATTTTTTCTACTGTTTGCCCTCTTTTGGTTTTTTATCAGAACCGAGATTTTAACCCCGATAAAAAAAGTAAGCGAATACACACTAAGCAGAGACGTCAAGATACCGGAATCAATATTTTCAGAGATTACGACACTTGAAAACGGAGTCAAAAGAGCCTTTGACGAGATGGCCTCCGTGCAAGACAATCTACAAGAACTAATAAAAGCCGAAACCGCAAGATACGAAAAAACAAGCAGCTTCTTGCAAAAGCTTTTTAACAATATGCAAAACGGCATTCTTATCCACGACCTTGACGGCAACATAATAGACGTCAACGATACGACCCTCGAAATGTACGCGTGCGAAGACAAACAAAAGATGCTAAAACTCAAAATAATAGACATCTCCACCCCCAACAACCCGATAGACGGACTGGGCGAAATATGGGAAAACGTCCTCTCCGGACAAGAGCAAGACTTTGAATGGGAGTGCAAAAGACAAGACGACACCGTGTTTTACGCCAAGGTATACCTGACCAAAGTAGATATGGACGACGGCGCTTTCATACTCGCCAATATCACGGATATCACAGAAATCAAAAAACAAAACGCTCTGGTCAAATCGATTATAGACTTGCAAGAAAATATGGTAGCCCTAGCTAGCAACAAGCAGCTTTTGGCGTACAACGAAAGTTTTGCCAAGTATTTTTGCTTTGAGAACATAGCGCAAGCAAACACCCACTTCCACTGCATAAACGGGCTATTTTCCGAAGCGCCCTTGTCGTGCGACATGATGTCTTGCAAATTCGGCAAAAAGATGCGCAAAGAGGGCAATAAGCTAATCTGCAAAAGCGTAAACGGCAGAAAAGAGATATACCTCATAACTACAAATAGGATTCAAGACGAAAACAAATACATAGTTTCATTGACCGAGATAACGGATATGGAACTTGAAAAAGAGGCCTTGGAGATAAAATCCAGCATAGATCATTTGACGGCGCTCAAAAACAGGGGTTCATTCGACAAGATACTTGAGTTTGAAATCAACAAAAGCATTCAGGCAAAAGACGAGCTATCGCTGATAATGTTTGACATAGACAAATTCAAAGACATAAACGACAAATTCGGACACCAAATCGGAGACGAAACCCTCAAATATCTAGCCCAAATAGTAGTCGGCAACACTAGAAAGAACGATACGGTAGCGAGATACGGCGGGGAGGAGTTTGCCATCATAGCCCCTGGAATCAGCATAGATACTGCCGTTACGGTAGCCGACAAGATAAGAAAAATTATAGAAAATGCGGAAATGAACGGGATACCGAAGTTTACATGCAGCTTTGGTGTGAGTGCGTTAAACGGAGAAGAAAATAGCACGGAGCTTATAAAAAGGGCAGATGACGCGCTCTACAGAGCAAAAGAAGAAGGTAGAAACAGAGTCATATCCGGATAGGGAAGTTTGTCGCCCCCGCAGAGGGAGGCAAAATGGAGAATTAGTATTTTAGTCTTACGTGACCGTTTTGTGTAACAACTTTCATTTGGCAAGAAAGTCTAAGATTTGGGCATGGGTTTGTAGCTTCAACTACTTTTAGAACTTTTTCTTCTTTTTCTGTTTTTGGAGATAGGTATTCCATTCCAGATACAACCTCAACTACACAAGTACCGCATTCGCCGTCTCTACAACCAAAAGGAAGTCCTGAGCCAGATTTTTCTACGATGTCTTGGATTGTTGCACCCGGTTTTACGTTGATAGCTAGGAAATCATTGAGTATTTCAACTCTTGTTGTCATTTATTTATCCTTTGTATGGTTTTACTAACATTTCGTCTCTAACGATGCATTGGCAAGCGAGTCTGACACCAGGGCCTTTGTCGCTCATCTCGAAAGCTTCGGCGTCGGCTTTTGTATATACGCCTCTTCCGATAAGAGTAGTTAGCTCTTTGCCTTGAGAGTCAAGCCTCTCGCACTCAGGAGTCTTGTCGCCCGTGTAAACTATCTCGACGGCACAGCTTCCGCATTCGCCGTCTTGACAGTCACAGGGAATCTTGACGCCCGCGTCCTTGGCGGCTCTAAGCAATATCTCGCCGCTTCTGATTTCTACTTCTTTGTCTGCGCCGAAACCTGAAAACTTAACTTTTACCATTTTTACCTCCTTTTTAAGATTGCGACTTCGCCGCTCTATGTTCACGTAGCCATCTAAGCTCTTCTTCGACGTCGCCTTGGTAGTCCTCGTCGGCGTCTTCAAGCTCTTCCTCGCGACATCCGTATACTATGCCGTGCTCGATAAACTCGACCTCATACACGCGAATGACCTGCAAGAAGTCGCCCATATCACGGATATACCCCTCTTCGCCGGCTTTCATCAAGATGTCGCCGACCTTGGCAAACGGGAAAGTGCCGTCGTTTCGTATGTCTTTCGTTAGTCTCACCCTCTGCCCAAAGCCAAACTTTGGAAGGATTTCGTCCTTAGCTGAAGGAGAGCTGTACTTGTGACTGGCAGTTGCCATGGTTTACTCCGTGATCTTCTGTTTTGCAGCTCATTTGCGTAGAGCAGGTAAAGCAAGGGGTCGGGTTTTCAAAAAGTCCCCACACCTCGGCGGCAGACGGGTTATATCCGCCCTCAAAATCCTTGTAGATTTTGATTAAGGCAAATTGGTACGCATTCAAGAGCTGCTCCTCCGTTAGGTTTGGGGCAGTCTTGGCTTTTTCGATGAGTTCGCCGAATTTTTTTAGAATATGAAATCTCTTGACACGTAGCACCTTTTCGTCAAACTCAAGGTCGAAAAACTCAAAGTAATCCTCTGCGTCAGTGAGTTTATAAAATTCATCCAGCTTTTTCATCTCTTAGCCCCTTATCTTAATGCGTCGGCGTCTCTCTCGCCCGTTCTGATACGATATACTTCGTCCACGTTGTAAACAAATATTTTGCCGCTTCCATGATTGAGGTCGTGTGCGTTTTCGGTGATAATATCTATCGCTTGTTGCTTGTACGAGTCGCTAGATACCACTATCTCAAGCTTCACTTTTTTATTTAGCTCGCTTGGGTCTAGCTCTCTATCAAGGGCGATGTTTCCAAAGCCTCTGGTATCCGAGACGGTGATGCCGCTGATACCGTTTTTGAGTAATGCGTTGATGATGTCTGAGAGTCTATCTTCGTTGACTACGGCCATAACCATTTTCATCTTATATCCTTTGATTGTTGGGCGTTATGCGACGTCCATAGTTACATGCTCAAAACACCCTTTTGAGCAAACTTTTGAACAGACCATACAGCCTATGCAGTTTTCGGCGTTTACAAGCACCATGAATTTCACTTCATCACCGTCCTCGTCCTCTTCCTCCGTCAAAGTCATAACAGAAGATGGACAGGCCTTAAAGCATCTGCCGCACGCTATACATTTATCTTTATCCAGCGTCTCTACAAATTTTTGTACCCACTCGCCGCCGCCTTTTGTTCTTGCCATTGCGTATGCCATATCTATCTCCTTGTAAAATTATTTTTTGTATTCTTGGTATGTCTTGACCGCTTTTTCAAGCATCTTTTCGCCCTCTTCTACGAGCTTTTCGATACTTGGATAGCCAAATCTATGAGCATCCTTGAAATACTTGTCCACGATAACGATACTACCCGCTATCACAGCCCCACGACCGAATCCCTCGTGGCTCATCTCTATGATGACGTTTGCCATCTCCATCGTCTTTTTCTCAAACGCCAAAGCCAAAGCCTGAAGCAAGAGCCTGATGTCTTTTATCTGCTCTTGCGTGATGTCTGCGATAATCGGCATCTCTTTTAGCTGCTCTTTTGTTTTGATATATTTGTCAGCGAGCAGTTTCTCATCGGACTCTTTTTCCCATACGCCATACGTGTCAAGGGCGCGAACCTGTCCTATTAGCTCTTTTAAAAAAACACTATCCGTACTCATGCGCTTAAGCCCTCTTCTCTTGCTACTATTCATTTTATCCATGGCGGAGGATTGCCGTTTAGCATTGCAACAAG
>JBFWKW010000031.1:0-24572 GCA_050252455.1 Campylobacterales bacterium
GGAGATCTCTCTAATCTAAAGGTAGAAATAGAGATATCAAAATCGCAAAATGATTCATATGACACAAATTTGCCACCCGAGGTTGCTAAAATCCAAGAATCTTTCTCAAAACTTCTAGGCGGATTAGAGAAAAAAGAGGTCAAAAAGGAAGTCGGCGTGCAAGAAGCAATAACCGCTTTCGAAAATGAAGCGGCGGAAGAACTTATCGATAACGAGGCTATTAAAGCAGAGGCGATAAGACGAACCGAGGAAGAAGGGATAATATTTGTCGATGAAATAGACAAAATAGCGGTTAGCTCATCCACATCTTCAAGGCAAGACCCGAGCAAAGAAGGGGTACAAAGAGATTTGCTCCCAATCATAGAAGGCTCAACGGTCACTACCAAACTCGGACAAATCAACACCGACCACATACTCTTCATCGGTGCCGGAGCATTCCATCTTACAAAACCTAGCGACCTTATACCTGAGCTTCAAGGCAGATTTCCACTTAGAGTAGAGATGGAATCCCTCGATGAATCAGCGATGTATGACATACTAACCAAACCGAAAAATTCTATTTTAAAACAGTACTCCGCTCTGCTAAAAACGGAAAATGTAGAGATTGTTTTTGAGGATGATGCCATCAAGGCAATGGCTCGCCTAGCGCAGAGGGCCAATGAAAAAACGGAAGACATCGGCGCAAGAAGGCTTCATACGGTTATCGAAAAAGTGATGGAGGACATCAGCTTTGAGGCGGATACGATGAACGGTGAGAAAATCTCAATTACCGAAGACATCGTCAATCAAAAACTATCAAATATAGTAGAAAACATAGATCACGCAAGGTATATTCTTTGAACACAAACACAAAATGCGGCTTTGTCGCAGTAATAGGCAAACCAAACGCAGGTAAAAGCACACTTCTAAACTGGCTCGTAGGTGAGAAAATAATGCTAGTTAGCCACAAGGCAAACGCAACCAGGAAGAGGCTAAAAGGGATTTTGATGCACAATGAAGCACAAATAGTGCTCATCGACACCCCGGGGCTTCAAACAGGTAAAAAACTACTTAACGAGTATATGCTAGGAGAAGCGATAAAAGCCGTTAGCGACGCGGACTTGGTTCTTTTTATAGCGGATGCCAGATTTGCAAAAAAAGACTATGAAGAATTTTTGTCAATATCTGAGGGCAAGCCGCACATTCTACTCGTCAATAAAATAGACATGCTTACACATGAGAAGCTACTGGCTATGATGGATGAACTTAACGGTTATGAGAATGGGTTTTTGGAGCTAATACCGATAAGCGCCACCAAAGAGAGCGGGAAAAAAGAGATTTTGGATGCCGTCGTAAAATATTTGCCGGATTCACCTTATCTTTATGACCCGGAACTCCTAACCGACCAAAATATACGCGATATATACAAAGAAATAATCAGAGAAGAGCTATTTAACGGCCTCAGTGATGAAATTCCATATGAAACAGATGTTGTAATCAATAAAATAGATGAAAGTGATACATTAGATAAAGTTTATGCTACTATAATAGCAAACAAAGATTCTCAAAAGGCGATGATAGTCGGCAAAGGCGGTCAAACCATAAAAAGAATTGGCACAAAAGCCAGAGTTGCACTTGAAAAATTCGCACAAAAAAAGATACACTTAGAGCTATTCGTAAAAACGAACAAAAACTGGACAACGGACAAAAAAGGGCTAGCTGAATATGGGTATGACTTTGACTCTTGATTTTTTGAAATCTATCAAGTTACCCCTTGGGTCAAAAAGCGCCCAAGCTTCTTCCGTTTGCCTGTATTCACCGTCTGCTTCGGCTTTTTATGAATATTCCAAGCAGACGATACGACCGACTGCTACCCCAAATCCAAAATCTAATTTTATATCTTTTATTCAACTCGAAGACCTGCTTCTTGAAAGCGTTGAGGTAAATAAATTCCTCGAGGGTTCCGCCGTATATGAAGCCTTGGAGTTAAAGCTATTTGACGAACTAGGTCTAGAGCCAAGCCTAGAATACAAAATATGCTATGAAGAGGCCGATGGCGTCGAAGAGGGATTTGAGACCAAGAAATACAACGCATACATAGCCACCTATCAAGCGATAAAACAAAGAATATCACATATATCCGACCGATATGTAGATTTTGTATTTTTGCCGCAAACAGCAATAAAAACACTATTTACAAAAAATTTTCTAAGCGACTCATCAACTTTTGCTTTTATATATCTGTACGGTGATA
Organism: Campylobacterales bacterium; assembly: GCA_050252455.1. GTDB lineage: Bacteria > Campylobacterota > Campylobacteria > Campylobacterales > UBA6016 > UBA6016. The sequence goes on from JBFWKW010000031.1 coordinate 2,234, forward strand.
GCGCTTGTCTTTGCGTTTACCAAAACGGTAACTATACATACTCCAAAACAATAAGAGCCAGCATCAAAATCCTCAACGACAAACTCTCTGAGCACATAGGAGAGAGGGTTGGGTACGAAGACTTTGTAAAAATAATCACAAACAGTGATTTTAGAGCCAAAAAACCGGAATATATCGCCGGCTTTAAAATGCTGATAGGTGAATTTTTTGCCTCCGTTTCCGACGTCTTGGTGCATGCAAAAAGGGTAAACCAAATAAGCGGCTATGAAGCCATATACATCTCAACCGAACACGGCAATATAGCCGATATCACGGAGATAGCAAAAGAGTATTTTGAAACACCTTTTAAGCATTTTGACTTCAATCTCGGCATAAAAACGGAAGGCTTTGTAGATATGTCTACCAAGCTAATGCTTTTTGCGTACCTGCAAGACATAGAAAGATATGAAAACCTCAATTTCTCTATTTTTATGCGTCCGCCTCCTTTTTTCAAGAGATATGCCGGAAAGTTTATGCTTGTGGCGACCGCTTCCGTATTGCTATCTTTTGCGTACCCTTTATACAATATGACTGCCGCAGGTTTTTATTATTCTTTTGCAACCAAACAAGCAAACAAAGAACTTACGCTACTAAAAGCCGAGAGACAAGAGATAGAGTCTAAAAAAACTGCTGCCCAAAAAGAGCAGGAAGAACTTACAAAAAAAAGCGAAGCGGAGGCAAAAAAACATAGTGACACAATCATTATGCTAAAAGACCTAGAAAGCAAAAGATTGAGCACAAAAAGCATATCTATAGACATGGCCAAGATATCCAGCACCGCTTCAAATTCAAATGTTCTACTCAGAAGCGTAGACATAAACGCCACGGACATAAAAATAGAATGCAGCGCCAAAGATCCTACGCTAATTAGCGGCTTTGCCAAAAAGCTATGGCTTGGCGGTCAAAATAATCTATCGGCAGACAAAATCATCAAAGAAGGGAACGTAAGCAAATATATCGGCGAAATTTCCGTTAAGGTCGGGAAATAATGGGTTTTAGTTTTGAACAATTTCATAACGCTATTGATGAGATTTTTGAAGGGAGAAAAGGTAGCGAAAAAATTATATTTTTCTCAATGCCTCTCTTGATTTTCGGTTTTTTATCGTATAAATTTATCACGCCGATAAGCGAAAAAAAAATAGCCGACAAAAAAACGGCCCTAGAATCGGTAAAGACAGAGATAGCCGACACAAAAGACTTCCTGAAAAGAAAAAATGAAATCATTCAAGAGACGGCGAGTATCAAAGAACTCAACAAGGCTATCACAATAAAACTACAAAAACAGATTGCGCAAAATCAGCAGCTTGCCAATAGTATGCAAAACATTGATTTTATCAACCTAAACGAAAAAAATATTATAGATTTTATAGAGTATCTCACGGCCAACGCATCTAAAAATGGGGTAACTATAGCCAAGCTGGAAACATCCTTATCAAAAAAAGAAAACGGCGTATTCAAGCAAGAGCTTGCGGTAAACATGGAATGTAGCGGCGCTTTTAGAGGGGTACTAGGCTTTATTAATTCCATAGAAAGCTCAAAAATGTTCTCCAAAATAGCAAATCTAACCGTTACGCACGGCGACAAGCTGGGCGCAAAAATCAACATCACCGTAAGTGGGCTATAACAATGAAGGGTATATTGATATTATCTTTGGCATACTCACTTCTATACTGTTCCGAGGCTGACGCCATAATAGCCAACATATTAGCCCCCAAAGAGACTTTGGCTCCTGCGCAGATAGCGGGGCTAAGCGATGTTTTTGAGAAGCCGCCCGTGGCGATTGACGCCAACAAAACGGTTGCCCCTATAAAGTTTTCACTGAAGGCCATATTTGAAGGCGGAGCGTTGATAAACGGCAAATGGATGAGACTCGGCGATACCGTACACGGCTATAAAATAGAAAAAATAGACAAAAATAAAGTCTTTTTGGTGAGCGGTAAAAAACAAAAAACACTACATATATTTAAGGGTGGAAAATGACTAAAAAATCATTGCTATTAAAAAACGGATATTTGTCGGCATATATAGCAAAATCATTTTCCAAAACGTTTGTAGCTACCATAGCGGCAGCCTCCATATATTCGTCGGCCTATGCAAACGGTTGCGACGATAAAGTATTTAGCAATCTTAGCGCTTCGAGAGGTACGACAATATCCCAAATGCTTGAACAGCTAAGCTCAAGATGTTCGTTCAGTATAACGGTAAAAGACGATACGGCAGACGCTCTCTTGGAAAAAGAACTAAACACGATAAACCTAAGAGATTTCACGCTTAAAGACGTATTTGACTTTATGCTATCCGAAAACGGGCTAGACTATGAATACCAAAACGGTGTCCTCAGGGTCTCCTCATTTACCACAAAAACATTCAAGGTTGATTATATAGGAACTTCGAGGAGTGCAAAAACAGTCTTTGCACCTAATGGCGGAGCTTCACAAAGCGGTTCATCCACATCCACCCAAACAGGACTTCCAAGCACCTCCTCCGGCGGTTCAACATATGAATCTACGGATGATAAATTTGAGTTTTGGAAGCAACTTGAAAAAGACATAGAATCAATCCTTCGTCCACATAACACCTCAAAAATAAGCATGACAAGAAAAGAGGTGGCTACCGATGCGACAAGAGCCGAAGCCTCAACTACAAAAACTTCTGCGACAAAAACAAACGATATTATCATAAACGCACAAGCAGGACTTATAACGATAACCGCCTCAAAACAGCAACTCTCGGAAGTCCAAAAATATCTTGACACGGTACTAGACAGGCTTCACAGACAGGTTTTTATAGATGTCCAGATACTCTCCGTTACCCTCAATAAGACAAATACAACGGGGATCGACTGGAGCAAGCTATATAGTGCCATAGCGCTAAAAGCATCTTATGGAAGCGCTGTTTATAATGGGACAATGACGGTAGATTCCGCAAGCGGTGTCATAACAACTGCGGGAAGCGGCCCGGTTGGCCTTGCGCAATATTTTAAAATCAACGGCGGCGTAGACCTAACCGATTTTGTCAAATTCCTAAGAACGCAAGGCGACGTAAAAACGGTATCAAATCCAAAAGTTATGACACTTAGTAGTCAGCCGGCTCTTATTATGTCAGGCGATGTCATCTTCTATCCAAAGGTCTCCGGCGGCACAAGCGCTACGGCAACGACCGGAGCTACAAACCCAAGCGTGGAGACGATACCTCTAAATGTCGGCGTAACTCTAGATATCACACCTGAGATTATGGATGACACAAATATACTACTAAAGATAAATCCTACGTCAAGCAACTGCATAACAACGAATTGCCCGCTTCAAACGGTTCAAGTGGCAGGCGTTGCATACAATATAGCGCCGAATATCGCCCAAAAACAACTCTCATCGGTGGTAAAAGTAGCCGATGGGGAGAGGATTATTCTTGGCGGCTTAATCAAAGACACAACAGGCACAGACACAAAAAAAGTTCCTTTACTTGGCGATATTCCGCTGCTTGGATATCTGTTTAAACAAGAGGTGGATAGCAAAGTCATGGAAGAGATGGTAATCGTAATAACCCCTCATATAGTCAAAAAAGATAAACCTCTTACCCTAAAAGAACTCGGATACAAAAGTGACATCGACAAGTAACTTTGGGGCGGCAAAGGAGCTGTTTGTTGACGAAAACAGAAACTTTGCAGACAATGAAAATGAATATATACTGATAGACGGCGTAAAAGAAGCATACAAAAAGCTCTTAAGCGCAATAGAAAAACCGCTTAAAATTATTCTCCTATACGGCTATCCGGGGAGCGGAAAAACAGCCATGGTGCGAAGGCTATGCGCCAACATAAAACGAGAAAAGGGGAAGATACTCTACTACCCTACCCCTACGTTTATGCGCACCGAAGAGCTTGTCAGAATTTTTAAAGCGAGCTCTCGCAAACGGCTACCGTCTGAGCCTACTTTTTTTGAGCTAATGGAGCTTTTTACGACCACGTTTGAAAAAGATACTTTTCTTGTTTTTTTGGACGAGGCGCAACTATATGACGAAAAAGAGATGGAATATATCAGGCTTCTATCGGACACCAAAATATTCAAATTTGTAGTAGCTTTGCACAAGATAGACGAGGAACACCTCATAGCAAAAGCCCATTTTCAAAGCAGAATATGGGAAAGTATAGAGCTTAACCCGTTAACGCCAGAGGAGCTTAGGTTTTTTGTAGAGAGAAAGCTGTTATCCAAAGAACAAAATCAGCTACTATCGATGTTTTCTAGCAAAAGCTATAAGCTGATTCATCAATTTACAAACGGCAATATCAGGGAAACAATGAAGTTTATATACAAGCTTTTGGATTTTTACGAATTTATAGAAAAAGAGAGGCCATCAGAGCTAAATTACAAAGAGTTCAGGCAAAAACACATAGAAATGGTAGCAATAGAGGGCGGGTACATAAATGTATGATTTAAACGATTTGGAAAAGAAGTGGATAATCTACAAAAAACAAAAATATAAAAAGATAGGGACGCTCGGATTATCTTTTGTGCTGGTAGCTTTTGCTTCGTTTGGCTTGGCGTATTTTGTATTTGCCCCAAAAAATACGACTCAAACCCAAAATGAGACAAACACAAGCGCTCAAAATATCGCTATGAGGCAGGATATAAACCAAACTCAAAACATACAGCCGATGTCAAATTTTGTACCATATCAATACCAACAGCCCCAAAAAGAGATAGTAATCATATCGCCGGAAGAAAAAAAAGAGGAATTTAAAAGCTTCCAACCGACAGAACAAAGCCAAAACGTAGCTCAAACAACAACACAACAACCGCAACAGCGACCGGCACAGGCAAAGCCAAACACTCCACCAAAAATAACGATGGAAACAAAATCGGTAGATCAAATAGACGTACTAGCGTCAAGATATAGCAAAAATCCGGATGCAGCGACAGCTATCTCCATGTCTGAAATATTTTACAAACAGGGCAACTACCAAAAGTCCCTCAAATGGGCCATAAATGCGAATGCACTGGATCCAAAGATGGAAAAATCATGGATACTGTTTGCAAAATCAAGCTATAAACTCGGCAAAAAACAAGATGCACTGAGCGCTCTCGAAAATTTCTCGCATACTTCAAGCTCGGAAGCCGTCAAAACAACAATAGCGCAGATAAAAAACAATGAACTATAGGAAAGATTGTATATGTTAGTCCAAAAAGTAAAACTAGGCGACCTACTACTTGAGCGCGGACTGGTATCGCAAGAAGAATTCGACTCTTGCCTGGAGGAGGCAAAAGAGAGCGGGATAAGGGTCGGGCAAGTACTCATAGATAGAGGGTATTTGAGCGAAGACCAAGTGTTTAGAGTGCTTAGCGAACAACAAGGCTTTGAATACATAGACCTTGCCGGCATAGACACCGACTCAAAAATAGCGGCAAAAGTAGGCGGTCAAACCCTCAAAAAACATGGAGCCTTCCCGATAAGAGAGGATGAGCTCAATATCGTTTTTACCTTCAAAGACCCGCTTGACCTGACGGCGCAAGATGCCATACAAAGATTGTTTCCAAAAAAAATACTAAAAGTCGTCGGCTCAAATCCGGTATTGCTTGAAAAATATATCAGACAATACGAGATAAACGAAAGCATCAGAGACTTAACCGCAGAGATAAGAAAAGAGATAGCCCAGTCGACGGCCGGTGACGGCTCAGAGGCCTCAAGCATACTAAAGCTCATCAACATAATAGTAGAGAGTGCGATATATGCAAGGGGGAGCGATATACACATAGAGCCGACCGAAAAAAACTGTATAGTCAGGACAAGAATAGACGGTATCCTAAAAGAGAGCTTCTCTTTTGACGCAGACATATACCCTCCCCTCGCATCTAGAATAAAGCTGCTTGGAAGCCTCGATATAGCCGAAAAAAGGAAACCACAAGACGGTAGATTTTCGCTTACAAGCGGTGCAAAAGAGTATGACTTCAGGCTTTCTACATTACCGACTACATACGGGGAGTCAGTCGTTATGAGGATACTCGACAAGGCGAAAGTGCTTATAAATCTGGAAGATTTGGGGATGTACAAAGACAACTTCCGTAAGTTCTCATCTGCACTCAAAACACCTTACGGCATCATTCTGGTCACAGGCCCTACGGGAAGCGGTAAGACTACCACTCTATATGCCGCCCTCAACGCAATAAAAGGTGTCGACAAAAAGATAATCACCGTAGAAGACCCCGTAGAGTACAAAATAAATATGGTTCAGCAAGTACAGGTACACGAACGAGCCGGTCTTACGTTTGCCTCCGCACTCCGCTCCATACTAAGACAAGACCCTGATATCATAATGATAGGCGAGATTAGAGACCAAGAGACTCTTCGCATAGCAGTCCAAGCTGCACTTACCGGACACCTAGTACTTTCAACCCTGCATACTAACGACGCCATTAGTGCAGTTACAAGAATGGTTGATATGGGGATTGAGCCTTATTTGGTCGGCCCATCCCTAATAGCCGTCGAAGCACAAAGGCTTATAAGAAAACTATGCCCGCACTGCAAATCACCTACCCACGTATCAGAGTCTGCGCTAAGGCCTATAGAGATGTATCTTCCTTCCGAATATACGTTTTATAAAGCCGTCGGGTGCGACAAATGTGCCAATACCGGCTATCTAGGAAGAGAGATGATAACGGAGGTTATGAGTATAACGGATGATATGGCTACGGCAATAGCCCGAAACGCATCAAAACACGAAATTCAACAGCTGGCAAATGAAAGCGGCTTTGAGTCCATGCTCTACGATGGCGTTAGAAGGGCTGCAAGCGGAATAACCACGCTCGAAGAAGTATACAGAGTGGCGAGACTCTAAACGGATAAAACATGGCGCAAAAATATTTTGAAATAGAGTATTCGCAAGGCGGCAAAAGACTCAAGAAAGTTATTAAAGCGGGCTCAAAAGTCGAAGCTCTGCTTATTGCAAAAGATACCATGGGGCATAAAGTCATCAAAACAAAAGAGGTAAGCGCACCGCTTTTTGAGATCTTGTCATTGGATAAGCTTCAAAAGGCCATGGGTAAAACAAAGGTCACAAATGATGCCCTAATTAGCGCGATAAGACAGATGGCCGTTATGGCAAATGCCGGCCTCTCTTTTACCGATATATTACAAGAAGCCATAGCGGCGACCGAGAATGAGAGACTAAGGGAGATTCTTGCTCAAAACCTCAGCGACATCAATGCCGGTCTAAGCCTATCACATTCAATGGGGCAATTTGAAAAAGATGTCGGCAAACTCACAATCACGATGATAGAGCTTGGAGAGCGGACAGGTACAATGTCCGAATCCCTTGATACTTTGGCCGAAATACTAGAGGAAGTAAGAAGCAATAGAGAAAAAATCAAAAAAGCTCTTCGCTATCCGATTTCCGTAGTGATTGCAATGATAATAGCTTTTACGATTTTGATTTTAGTTGTTGTCCCAAAATTCAAATCTATATTCGATAAGTTCAAGGCAGACCTGCCTATACCGACAAAAATACTTCTCGGAATGGAATGGTTTTTAAGTAACTACGGATTGTTTTTGCTCTTATTTTTTGTAGCCTCCTACTACGGAATAAAATATATCTACAATACAAACGACAAAATAAAATTAGAAATAGACAAGCGACTGCTAAACGCCCCCATTATCGGCATACTAATGACGCTTGGGCTGGTGAGTAGATTTACTATAGTTTTTAAAGAGCTAAACAAAGCCGGATTACCTATAATAGAGGCCCTTACCGTATCCACCAAAGGGGTGGAAAATAGCTATATCAAAACCCAATTAATGACCGTGGCCGTAAACGTTCAGCGCGGCTTGTCGCTAACGGCGTCCCTAAAAGAAACCGGAATATACGAAAATATGATTATCCAAATGCTCAGCGCAGGCGAGCAAAGCGGTAGCCTCGGTTCAATGCTTGACAAAACAGCAGACTACTACCGACAAAAGTTTCAAAATAAGATGGACGGCCTTTCGGCTGCCATAGAGCCTTTGCTTATAGGCGGAATTGCCGGATTTGTACTTTTGCTAGCCCTTGGTATTTTTATGCCGATGTGGGATATGGCACAGGTGGTCAAAAAACACTAGGATGCAAGCTAGCCTAGCATCCCGCCCTCTTTTAGGAATTGTGACGGCTCGTAGCTTGTTTTTTTGATTCTGTCGTATTTTGCATAAGAGAGCGTCAATCTATCTTTTGCACGAGTGACCGCAACATAAAAAAGCCTTCTCTCCTCTTCCACGCTAGACCCCTTGGCTATCAGCTTTCTATTTGGAAATCTACCGTCCATAAGGTCAATAACAAACACCTCTTTAAACTCAAGCCCCTTAGAGGCATGCACCGTCAAAAGATTGACCCCCTCCCCTTCGGACATTTCACTAGCGCCAAGCACCATAGCATTCAAAAAGCCCGCCTTATCGTCATAGTGAGAGGCGAGATTGGATAGCAAGTAGTTTTTTCTATCTATTCTCTCAAGCGCCGCATCAAACTCTTTTTTGTCGACACTTTTATCTTTCGCCGTTGCCCTTCGTCTAGCGAGCACTGTTTTTATATCCTCATAAAGCTTGCTCGACTTTATGATATCAACCGCATTTTTTGGATTTTTTATTTTTGTGAGCCTATGCATCAATGTATAAAATTCACCAAAAAATATTGCCGCGTCACTCCCCAGCTTTGGATGTTTGAGCGCAGGATTTGACAGGACACCCTCTTCTAGCCCAAGCTCACGAAAACGACTTATACTTCCAAGCTCAAAAAAATCATCGAACAAGCCGACTTCGTGCTTACGTTTTTCAAACGGATTTTTCACATTCGGGTCTGGATGAAAAAGACCGTTTATGATAGAGCCTCCGCCAAGGAGCGTGAGTGCGTCGCAAAGCTCTTTTGCCGTTGCCGCACCTACACCGTTTGCATATTCAAATACATTGATAAAAGCCAGAATGTCTTTTGGATTAATGGATAGCGTCAAGATATCAAGGATGACTTTTACCTCTTTTGCCTCGAAAAAGCCGACACCGCCCTTTCTTTTGCACTTTATACCGTGTTCTCTCAGCGATGCCTCTATCCCGTCCGCCGATGAGTTATTGCGGAACAGTACTGCCATATCGTCAAAATTTGTTCTGGACTCCCGTATTAGGTCTGCTATTTTTTTATACTGGTCAAACACCTCATCAAAGATAAGAAGCCTAGGCGGATGCGCTTCTTCAAGCCTCACAACTTCAAGACTTTTTGGGTATATCCTATCGTTATGTCTAATGGCCTTATCTGCAACTTGTAGTATTTTTGATGTTGAACGGTAGTTTTTGGTTAGCGTATAGACATTAGCATTTTCTTTTGTCTCACCAAATCCGGCTATGATGGATATATTTGCCCCATTAAATCCGTATATGCTTTGGTCATAATCCCCGACGCAAAAAAGCGATTTTGGCTTTACCGACTCCACTAGATGGTGCTGTAAGTTGTTTGTGTCCTGATACTCGTCCACCAATACTTCAAAAAATCCGCTTATCTTATCCTCTTCGCACGCCTTTGAGGCCTTGATAAGCAAATCGTTAAAACCCAAAAACCCGCACTCGTCTTTTTGCGCTTCAAACTCAAGAAAAATCTTTAGATATATATTCTCATGCTCTATCTGTGCGGGCGACACAGCCATCAGCCAATCTTTTAGCCTAGGCGTACAAGAGGCATTGAACGATTCGTAAAAATCATATAGATACGACGCAGAATAAGGCTTGTTTTCATACCCTCTGGCGGCAGTAATATATCTCTCGTATATGGCGTTAAAAAGGGTTTTAAGCTCTCCCGGTTGCTTGAGCACAAGATTTGGGTTTAGCTTTTTAAGCCACTTATAACTGACGGCATGGAACGTTCCAGCCTGTATCTTCTCTACCTCTTCTTTGTCAAAATACCTCTTGAGGCGGCTTATCATCTCGGCGGCAGCCTTATTGGTGAAGGTAAGAAGCAGAATACTCTCCGGTTTTATTCCATTTTCAAGCAAATAATATATACGGGTTACTATGGTAGAGGTCTTACCGGTACCTGCAGAGGCTATAACTAGAGTATTGCCAAACGGTGCGTTAACGGCAGCAAGCTGTTCTTTGTTGAGATTTTTATATGGCATTAGGGCTTTTTTGAGTTAGATTATTTTTGTATTTAAAAGCGGATTTTAGTCAAAAAAGGATTAGAGCCGAAATTCGACTCTAATACGGAGATTTTTATTTTTGAAGATATGTAGCTATCTCTTCCGCTACTCCAAAATCAGGATATTTTGTAGCGTCAAGGACTACCTGACCCATTGTCATATTATCATGGTTGAATATCAAAGGCGCTATGAAGTTTACCACTGATTTTTCAATCGGATTTTGAAGTACTACTATGTTGTAAACCTCGACTTTTGAATTCTCTTTAAGATCCAAAAGAACTCTAATGCTATTCGGTATATCAAGAGAGTACTCTCTAAGTGCATACGGGTTAATTAGCGTAAACGCCGGGACATTCTTATCCGCATTTTTAAGACTAGAAAAGAATTCGTCAACATTCTTAAGTTCCACTTTCACAAGCTCGTCAAATCCAAGTATAGGCGCCTTTACTTCAAATACCATTTTATCTCCCTCATTGGTTGTTTACACAAAGCTATATTAGAAATTATAACAATGCGTATTAAACAACGCTTAAAATTTCACAATCTTTACAAAGCGAAAATCATGCCAAAGCACGGGAAATCAGGCGGTTTTTGGTAAAATTCCGGCAAAAAAATAAAAATTAGGAATTTTAATAATGGCTCTAACGGAGTATCTACCTAAAGAATTTGAAGAAAATTGCTATAAAGAGTGGGAAGCAAAAGGCTTTTTTGAGTGCGATGGCAACAAAAAAATACAAAAGGACGGCAAGACATTCTCAATCATGCTTCCACCTCCAAATGTCACAGGCTCTTTGCACATAGGGCATGCGCTCAACCACACTCTTAGCGACATAATGGTCAGATACAAAAGAATGGACGGCTACAAGACCCTTTGGCAACCGGGAACCGACCATGCAGGGATAGCAACGCAAAATGTCGTAGAAAAACAGCTACTAGCACAAGGTATCAAAAAAGAGGACATAGGCAGAGAGAAATTCCTAGAAAAAGTATGGGAGTGGAAAGCGTACAGCGGCGGTACGATAGTCTCTCAGATGCGTAGACTCGGTGTATCCCCCGCATGGTCAAGAGAGCGGTTTACTATGGACGAAGGGCTAAAAAGTGCGGTTAAAAAAGCGTTTTTGAAGCTCTATGAAGACGGGCTAATCGTGCGAGACAACTACATGATTAACTGGTGTACGCACGACGGCGCACTCTCCGACATCGAAGTAGACCATGCCGAAAACGAGGGTAGCCTGTATCACATCAAATACTTTTTTGAAGGCTCAGACGAGTATCTAGTGGTCGCTACGACAAGGCCGGAGACATACTTCGGCGATACGGCAGTCATGGTAAATCCAAATGACGAGAGATACAAGGCGCATATCGGCAAGAGCCTCGTACTTCCGCTAATAGGCAAATCCATCAAGATAATAGCCGACGAGCATGTCGATTTGGAGTTTGGTACGGGCGTGGTCAAGGTAACCCCTGCGCACGACACAAACGACTACGAAGTGGGCAAAAGACACAATCTAGAGTTTTTAACAATCTTTGATGAAAAAGGTATCCTCAACTCCCATTGCGGCGAGTTTGAAGGATATGAAAGACTGGAAGCAAGAGAAAAAATAGTAGCTAGACTTGAGGCCGAAGGCTTTGTGGATAAAATCGAAAAGCACACAAATCAAGTCGGTAGATGCTATCGCTGCGGCAACGTCGTAGAGCCGTATATCTCCAAACAGTGGTTTGTAAAGAAAGAAGCGGCGGCAAAAGCTATAGAAAAAGCCAATGCGGGCGAGACGGAGTTTATCCCAAAACAGTGGAAAAACAACTACGACTCATGGATGAGAGAGCTTAGGGACTGGTGTATATCAAGACAGCTCTGGTGGGGACACCGTATCCCTGTCATGTATTGCGACGACTGTGACTTTGAATGGGGCGGCGAAGAAGGTGAACATTCCGAGTGCCCAAAATGTGGAAGTGCGCACATCAGACAAGACGCCGATGTGCTTGATACATGGTTTAGCTCCGCTCTTTGGGCATTTAGCCCTCTTGGATGGGGAAATGAGGACAATGAAAAAGTCACACCTACGGACATGGCAGACTTCTACCCAAATTCGCTTCTTATCACCGGCTTTGATATTCTCTTTTTCTGGGTTGCCAGGATGATGATGATGGGCGAGCAGCTTATCGGCAAAATGCCTTTTAAAGATGTATATCTGCATGCCCTAGTCAGAGACGAGCACGGGCAAAAGATGAGTAAATCCAAGGGCAATGTCATCGACCCGATAGACATCGTTGAGAGATATAGCGCCGACTCTCTAAGATTTGCACTTGCAATGCTGGCGGTTGCCGGACGGGATATAAGACTTTCAGAAGAGAAGTTCCTACAATCTCGTAATTTCACAAACAAGCTATTTAATGCCGCAAAATATCTCACGATGAACGGCGCAACCCCAACGGACATCACCAAAAATGCTCCACAAACGGAGCTTGGCAGGTATATGGCAGCAAAGCTAGCACAGGCTACGGCAGAAATCAGAGAACAGCTAGACTCTTATAGATTTAGCGACGCAGCGGTAAGCGTATACAAATACTTCTGGGATGACTTCTGCGACTACGGTATCGAACTTTCAAAGGCCGAAAAAGAGGCTGTCGGCGAACTAGGCGGTGTATTTGTTGAGTCGCTCAAGCTACTGCATCCGTTTATGCCTTTTATTACGGAGCACCTATACAAGGAGCTTGGTGGAGAGGATGAGTCTATCATGATAAGCGCATTCCCTGCAAACACGGCGATTGACACTGCAATCATAGAGAAATTCGAGCTTATCAAAGAGGCGATTGTCAGCATCAGAAGAGCCAAGGCGACGATAGACCTTGCCAATAAGAGAATAGAAAAAGCGTTTGTCAAACCAAACAAGCCGATGGATGAAGCCGCTAAAAAATTCATAGCAAATCTAGGCAAATGCGATACGATAGAATTCGTAACAGAAAAACCAAGCGGCTGTGCGGCAGATGTATCCGAAAACCTTGAGTGCTTCATCGAGATAACTGCCGAGGCAAAAGAGGCGCTACTCTCACGTCTATCCAAGCAGAAAGAAAAAAGCGAAAAAGAGCTTGCAAAACTAGACGGGATGCTAAAAAATGAAAAATTCGTAGCCAATGCCCCAAAAGAGCTAATCGAAGAGAATACGAAAAATGCAAACGAGTTAAGAGAAAAACTCACCAAAATAGAAGCAGAAATAGCATCTCTCGCATAAATATAAAATCCGCTAACGACCCCGTTCGTTAGCCCCCCCTCTTATCAACAATGAAATAATTGCTTATTTTTTAATCACCAAACGGAACTCTCTGTGCAGTACCATAATCCTTTCATTTTTGTAATAAAGGATACATAATTGTCTGCAGAAGTAGCCTACATAGTAAATACGCTTTTTCTAATATTTTCGGCCACTCTTATTATATTAATGGCTCCCGGCTTTGCAATGCTGGAAGCCGGTCTTGTGCGAAGCAAAAATGTCGTCACGGTACTGACCGGCAATGTAATGCTCTACGCAGTTACATCTATAGTTTTTTTGCTGTGGGGTTACTCTTTGATGTTTGGCGGACACGGTCTTTTTGACGGCGGCATAGCACAAACAAGCTACAGCATATATGCCATTATGTTTTTCCAGCTCGCCTTCGCCTCAAAGACTGTCTCTATTATCAGCGGTGCGGTATCCGAGCGAATCAAAATATGGCCTTTTATGGCGTTTGCTTTTATTATGGCGGGGATTATCTATCCAATTGTCGGTTCATGGACTTGGGGCGGCGGGTTTTTGAAAGAGCTGAACGACTTTGCAGGATCTACGGTTATCCACTCTGTCGGCGGCTGGGCGGCATTGGCGGCTATACTTTTACTTGGAGCCAGAAAAGGCAAATATACCAAAGACGGTAAAGTCAGAGCTATGACGGCATCAAATATCCCACTCGTCACTCTGGGTGCAATGCTTCTTTGGATTGGGTGGTTTGGATTTAATGGCGGAAGTGCGCTAATGATATCCTCTCATGACAATGCCGACCTAGTGGCAAAAGTCATCCTAAATACCAATACGGCGGGGCTTGCGGGCGCACTCGTAACGGCGGCTCTTATGCAATACAAATACAAAATGCTTGATATTACAATGATACTCAACGGCGCACTTGGCGGACTCGTAGCCATAACCGCCGCTCCGGACGTATCAATGTGGGCTCCGATAATGGTAGGCGGCATGGGTGGTGCACTTGTAGTGATAGCTGTTCCGCTATTTGACAAACTTCGCATCGACGACCCGGTGGGTGCGCTATCGGTACATCTCGTGTGCGGTATTTGGGGAACTATCGCTGCCGCAATATTCAAAGACGGCGTATCTATGCTAATACAGCTAAAAGCCATTGCCATAATCGGGGCATTTGCATTTGCGGCATCTTACGCCGGTTTTTGGATTATTAAGAAGGTATTTGGCCTCAGGGTAGACGAAGAGTGTGAATACGAGGGTCTAGACCTCAGCGAATGTGGGCTAGAGGCATATCCGGAATTTATAAAAAATAACTAGCAACAGGGGAAAAGCGGAGCTGCTCCGCTCAGACCCCCTTGCCCGCTTCAGACACATTGGCGCCGATGAAAAATTCCGATGCTTTCTCTTGTGTAAAACTATAATAAGGGACGCACTTAAAATCTTTGGTAAACCAACCGTGCTTATACATCAGCTCGTCATCTCCATACTTCCAACTTCCGCCAAAACGTCCGATTCTCCACGATATTCCATCGTGTGCATAATATATATTGTCCGAGCCATCACGAAATCTCGCTATCGGTTTTTTTGAATTTGCAACGTCCCATAGCTTGATACTTCCATCGCGACCGCAACTAGCCAAAACAGAATCGCTTAAGCTAAATATTGAATATACCAGGTCTCCGTGAGATACAACGCAAGATGGATTTTTGGAGTCACTACCCATATCCCATATCTTGATATTTCCATCATCACCGCTGCTAGCAAACGTAGAGCCGCCTAGCCATGAAATAGAATTCACCCAACTTCCATGCGAAAATGAGAGCGGCTCGCTATCGATATTTTCCAAATCCCACACCTTTACGAAGCCGTCAAGACCGCCGCTGGCAAGTCTAGAATCGCCTAGCCATGCGACTGAATACACATATCCCTTATGTGAAAAGATAACCGGGGTTTTTGAGCCGCTATCCAGATCCCACACCTTTACGAAGCCGTCAAGACCGCCGCTAGCCAGTCTAGAGCCGCCTAGCCATGCGACCGAGTATGCCGAATCTCCATGGGCAAAAATAATAGGCTCTTTTGTGACGTTTTTGGTGTCCCATATTTTGATGTTTCCGTCACTTCCGCCACTTGCAAGCATGTGCTCGCCGACTGCTGCCACAGAGCGAACCGGGCTTTTATGGGCAAAAATAATAGGCTCTTTTGTGACGTTTTTGGTGTCCCATATTTTGATGTTTCCGTCACTTCCGCCACTTGCAAGCATGTGCTCGCCGACTGCTGCCACAGAGCGAACCGGGCTTTTATGGGCAAAAATAATAGGCTCTTTTGTGATGTTTTTGGTGTCCCATATTTTGATGTTTCCGTCACTTCCGCCACTTGCAAGCATGTGCTCGCCGACTTTCGAAATTGAATATATGGAGTCATTGCAAGCCAATACCGCAGGTTCTTTAGTTTTATCTTCGATATCCCATATTTTTATGGCGCCGTCTCGACCTCCGCTAGCTAGCCTAGAAACGCCCAATGAAGATACGGAAAAAACCCAATCGCCATGAGAAAAAATAGTCACGCCGCCAGCCTTGTCGTCAACGTCCCATATCTTGATATTTCCATCTCGACCGCCGCTGGCAAGTCTAGAATCGCCGACGGCAACTATAGAGTTCACCCAACTTCCATGCGAAAATGAAATCACACCTGCGGCGAAATCTTCAAGATTCCATATTTTGATACTGCCGTCATCGCCTCCGCTGGCAAGCCTATTTTTACCCATGGTAGCCAGAGAATAGACTGGTCCTTTGTGCTGCAAAACAATCGGCTCTTGATCCGTACTGGACAAATCCCATATTTTGATTTCACCGTCATCTCCACCGCTGGCAAGCCTTCCATTCTCGATTGAAATTGCGGCGTATATCGGCTCTCCATGACACAAAGACACAACTTCACTCATGCCATTATCCAAATCCCATATTTTTATATTCCCGTCAAGGCCGCCGCTGGCAAGTCTAGAATCGCCCAGATATACGACCGCATACACTGGGCTACCGTGATAGAGGCTCACAGGTTCTTTATTATCATCGTGCATATCCCATATTTTTACAAAACCGTCATCCCCGCCGCTGGCAAGCCCGTGTTCACCCAAATGAGCCATCGAACGGACGGAGCTTTTATGTGATAAAGTAATAATTCTAGCCATACTAAATACGTCAAAGATTGTTATTCTGCTGTCGTGCGCAACGGCTATATTTTTCTCATTCAACAAAATCATAGATTGAATACGGGAAAGGCTTGTAGGGACGGATACACTCCAGCCTTCGATACTATCAAGCTCGTCCCACTTTGCAACATTTGACTCGCTTTGTGTAACGTCAAGCTCAAAACCTCGCAAATACCTGCCGCTCGGCGATAGCTTGCTCCACTCTATGTCACCAAGCCACTTTATCCCACTGATAGCCTTATGGGATTTTTTATGAGGCGGATTGAGTTTTTTGGATGTTAGCTCCAGTATTTCCAGCAAAGTATTACTTTTCATCGCCCAGCCTTTTTACGATATCCACCTTATTGACAAGCTGGGTCCATCCGTTTGCGTCCGTTATCTTGTCCATTTCGCGCCACCATTGAGGCTCAAAAACCCTCCGACTATCATTAAGCCTAGCGGCAATCTGTAAAACAATATCCTCGCTTAAGATTTTGCCTTCCGATTTTGAAAATGCGGATTTTCTAGCTTGAGCATCATCGCTCAATATATCTATAACAAAACCGTCTAAATCAGCAATATCAGCAGTTTCTCTATTCTCTTTTGGAGTACTATCGCTCTTTTGTTCGCTCATTTGCAAATATGCTTTTACGACATCGTCCGCATTTGCGCCATCCGTATACCTAAACAACACATCCAATTTAAAGCCGTTTCGCCCGTTGTTTGTCTCCGAAACCAATCTTAACAGATGGTCATAGCTCTCTTTTTGCTCCTGCGATATTCCGCCTTCGGCATATGACTTTTCATATCCTTTTTTTATTTTATCCGTCTCATAAAGACTTTTGTATTTCTCTTTCCATGCGGTCAAATCACTAAAAAACAACTGTCGTCTGTAGCAGCCAAATCTAAACAAAGACGGAGCAAAAAGCTCTAAAAATACGAGCTTTGCAACTATAATACGGTTTGAATGCAATATGCCAAGCATGGCCTTTTGAATCAAATCCATTTTTGTTTTATACAGCTCTGCCGCCCGGATAAGCCTTCTTGGAACGGGTGGAACCGCAGACACGAATAAAGCCAAAAGCTCTTCATCCACCAAGTCATTAGGCTGCCCAGAGACCTGCTCCGTCTCATTGTCAGATAAGGAAACCTTGCGTGCAAACAACTCCGGATAATGCTCCAAAAAGAATGCTCTAGAATCTTCATTTCCTATTCTAGGTATCTTAAAAGGGAGGGATATTATTTTCTCGAGATACTCGGAGCCGGTGATTAGATTTGAAAGGTTGTCAAAATTGCCGTAATCCTTATATTTATGGAGTATACCACGCTCTACAACATCATCGTCAACCGCAAGAACAAAGGCAAAACCGGGAATATCAAGGAATAGCTTTATTGACTCGAGCGTCTTTAATACGTTATCCGGGAGACATCTATCCAAATCATCTATCAAAAATACAATGGATAGATGTTCGGTAAATTTGCTTAGCTCAGTGCTTACATTAAAATATTTTGCTTCGTATTGTTCCCTTGAGCGGATAAATTTAACATATTCGTCTATTCCGTTAGCTGCACTATTGTCAACCGACGAATAACCGGGTGAGGCAATCTCCATAGAATCAATAATTTCTCGCAAAACATCTGAGCCGACGGTTAGGTTTTTGGCTACAGAGGCTTCGTATTTTGAGGCTTCCGACTGGATTGAGTAATATATTGTCTTAAGTAGTAAAATTATTAGGTTTTCTTCTTTTTCAAACCGCCAAGCGTTGAACAAAACAGGAACTACAGGTCGTGACGAATCGCTTGAATAAACAGGGTTTATTTTTTGGCCGTTAAGCTTTGAATAAATCTCACTCAAAAGGGTACTTTTACCGCTTCCCCATTGTCCGAATATGCCTATTGCAAGCGGCGGTTTAGCCAAATCCTCCAAATTATCGACAATTCTATCCGACAACATTGAGGCATAGTTTTCAAAACCAAAGCTAAAGCCGGACATCGACACCCTTTTTATAATATTTATTAATTATACAAAAAGGCTTCTTGCTGCTGCACACCCTATTTTCTCTTTAATTCTATGGCTCGCAGATAAAGTTTTTCATATTTTTTGGCCGACTCATCCCATGTAAATCTTAGCTGCATGCCATTTTCTCGTAATTTATCGAGTCCATCTTTGTCATTATAAAAAGTATAGTTTGCCCAACCGATTGTGTTATACAAAGCTGCAGCCGTTGAGTCATGGAATTTAAAACCTGTGCCGCTCTTGTGTTTTTCGTCGAAATTCTCAACCGTATCATTAAGACCTCCGGTAGCCCGGACGATAGGAGGAGTTCCGTATCGTAACGAATACATTTGATTAAGACCGCACGGTTCAAAAATAGACGGCATAACAAAAAAGTCCGCCCCAGCCTCTATTTTATGAGCCAAAGCATTGTCATAGCCGATTTTTACGGCAAATTTTTGAGGATATTTTTGTGCCATGGAACGGAAAAAATCATGCGCCCATACATCACCCTCGCCCAGCATTACAAACTGCACGTCAAGCCCCATTATCCACTCAAAAGCATCCGCCAAGATATGAACACCTTTTTGCTCAACCAAACGGCTAACTACGCCAAAAAGAGGTTTTTGATTATTTACGGGCAATCCCATTATTTTTTGAATATCAGCTTTACATACAGCCTTGCCGCCCATATCTGAAATATCATAGTTGGCAGCTAGATACTTATCAGCCCGTGGATTCCACTCATCATAGTCCATGCCATTCAAAATTCCGACATAAAACGCAGCCCTATCCTGCGCAACACCCTCAAGCCCATATCCATATTCAGGAGTCATCGTTTCATTTCGATAGCCTTCGCTTACGGTATTTACCATATTGGCGTGATACATGCCGCCCTTAAGTAAATTGACGCAGTCATTCTGTTCTAATTCCAGAAAATTAAAATGCTCCCAGCCGATACCGAGCACATCCATTAACCCCTCGTAAAACTGCCCTTGATACTGCATATTATGGATTGTTAAAACACTGGCACACCCAGCGAAGTGCGGGTCATCGAGATATATGGTATTTAAAAACACAGGTACGGCCGCAGTGTGCCAATCGTTTGCATGCAAAATATCAGGCCTAAAACCTATCGCTTTTGAGAGCTGCATTGCCGCGCGAGATACGAACACAAAGCGGTTGTCGTTATCCAAAAATCCCTCACCAAGCTCATTGTTATACAAGGCATCCCTGCCATAATAAACTTCATGGTCTATGAAATACACAGGAACATCGGAATTTGGCAAAACACCTTCATATACGCCACACCATTGTTCACCGATAATCCCCATCGGCACACCCAGCGGCATCGCATTTTCTACGGGCTTCAATTTGGTTTTGTCTATTTTGTAGTAGCGAGGCATCACAACCCTTACGTCATGCCCCATCTTTTTTAGAAACTTCGGCAAAATACCGACAACGTCTGCAAGTCCGCCTGTTTTTGCAAACGGTACGCATTCTGAAGCAACCAAAAGAATATTTAGACCCATTTTTATATCTCGCTCATATTTATTTGAGCCTATTGTAGCCAAAAGCAATTACAATATTATGAAGCTAGCACGTCCTTCAATGAGACATTTTTTTGTTTTATATCTTTTTCTGCTTTTGCTTTTTCTTCAAGCTCCTTCAAGAGCTCTTTTTTATACTGAGCCAAGGCGTCCTCTATCCCCTTCATAAGCTCGGCCTTTTGCTCAGGCGAAAGTGGCGGCTCAGAGTAAAAACCGTTTGCCTCCTTAAGCTCCTCTTTTTTGGCCTCAATCATCTCTTTTATCTTTTCAAGATTTGACTGCACAACATATGTTAATGCATTACCGTATTTTTTCATCGTCGCAAAAAACTCTTGTATTTCTTCTTCTGTTTTTTCGACCTCTATCTCTCTTTTTGTTTTTTTGGACTCATCTTCCGTAGGCGCAGCTTGTAAGCTAAAGTTGCTATCTACGCTCTTTTCATTAGAAAACACGGAAAAATCTGTAGGCAAAGTCTGTAAGCTACCGATTGTCATGCCAAACTCCTATTTGGTTTAAAGTAGCCAATAACAAGCAAATTTAATTCCGCAGACTACAGCATAACAATAGATTTTATCTCGCTAAACTCCTCCATAGCAAACAAAGGCCCCTCTTTGCCTATGCCACTCATCTTAATTCCGCCGTAAGGCTGAATATCAAATCTAAGCGTAGGAATATCGTTAATGATAATACCGCCCGCCTCTAGCTCGTCTATCGCTCTCATGGCTACAGTATAATTATTTGTAAACACGGAATGCTGCAGCCCATAGTCTGAGTCATTTATTTTTAGTACGGCCTCGTCAAACCCGCTTACTTTTACGATAGATACAATCGGGGCAAAAACCTCTTCGCAAACTATTTTCATCTCATCCATTACCTCGGTCATTACGGTAGGCTCAAAATACCTGCCGTCTCTTTTTCCGCCAATCGCAATCTTTGCCCCCTCCGATACTGCAGAGCTTACCCAATTTTCAGCTCTTATTGCCGCATCTTCGTTAACGAGTGGCCCCAAGAATACATCATCATCTAGCGGATTTCCAAGCTTCAACTCAGCAACCTCAGCCTTTAACGCTTCGCAAAAAGCATCATATATTTTTTCAGAGGCATAAATTCTTTGAAGAGATATACAGACCTGCCCCGAATTAACAAATGCACCGATTGCACATTTTTTTGCCGCAAGTCCGATATCTGCGCTCTCATCTATATAAGTTGCGGCATTACCGCCAAGCTCAAGCGAGATTTTTTTAATACCTGCATTCTGAGTAATTATCTTGCCAACCTGCGCAGAACCGGTAAAGCTAATCACCCTAGGGATATCGCTCGACACTAGCGTATTACCGACATCGGCATCACCGTATACGAGGCTTAAAGCGTCTTTGATAGCATATTCACTCTCTATAAAAAGTTTTGCAAACATATATGCAGTATAGGGCGCCTCGGGGGTTGGTTTTAACACTACGCTATTACCCATTGCAAGAGCCGGGGCTAGCTTATGTGCCACAAGATTGAGCGGGAAGTTAAAAGGGGTAATTGCCACTACCACGCCGCACGGAACCCTCTTGTAGAATGCATTTGAGACCCTGCCGCTAGGCATTGCGTCAGTAGCTATAGTTTTACCGCAAACTTCAAGCGCCAAAGCTGCCGTTACTCTTAAAGTCTCTATACATCTATCAACTTCTATACGACTGAATTTTATAGGCTTGCCGACTTCAAGCGTAATAGCTCTAGCAAACTCATCTTTTTGCTCAGATAGCCTGGTTGCAACATCGTTTATCCAAGAAACCCTTTGTGACAGAGAGGATATTTTTGATAGCGCAAAAGCCTCTTTCGCAACCATAAGAGCCTCTTTTGTTCGTTCGACGGCACAGTTGGCATATTCGCCTATTTTGGCACCGTCAATCGGAGAAAAAGAATCGGCATAGCTACTTGAGATATGTTCTCTTGAGCCTATAAAAATATTTGATTTAAACATTGAGGTTATCCCGTTTTTTAAGGAAATAATAAGAAGTTTCAGGTCAATAACTGATAAAAATCAAGTATTTATAATATTTTATTTGTGAACAGTATAAAAAAGTAATAATCTGATTATTTATAAAAAGAAAGTAAAAAAAGAAGAAACCCCCGGCAACGAGCTACTTTTCCGTCTCCAGTAAGGAGTAGTATCATCGCCGATGTGGTGCTTGACTGCCGGGTTCGAAATG
>JBFWKW010000032.1:0-21633 GCA_050252455.1 Campylobacterales bacterium
GAGATATCCGGCTACTCCATAGACGAACTAATCGGGCGCGACCACAACATCCTAAGACATCCGGATATGCCAAAAGAGGTATTCAAAGAGCTTTGGGAGACAATACAAAAAGGCAACACTTGGCAAGGGATAGTCAAAAACAGAGCCAAGGACGGACACACATACGTCGTAGAGGCCAATATCATCCCCGTCAAAAATGAAAACGGCGAGATAGAGGAGTATATCGGTATCCGCAGGGATATAACCGCCGAATATCTGCGCTCGGAGAACATCAAAAGCGAGCTTGAGCTACAAAGAGCCGAGATAAAAAATCTAACCTTGATAGACGGCGTAACAGGTCTTGCCAATCAACAGGCTTTTTGCAATTTTCTTCACAATAACGAAGATAAAATCACACTCATTGCATTCAGGGTAGACCACCTATCCAACATAAAAGACGTTTTGGGATACGGGTTTGCCGATGCGTATATGAGGCAATTTATCGAAAATATATCCAGCTACTTTGAGGGTTTCGTAAACAAGCTCGGAATATACAGAATAGACACGGATGATATCTGCATCATAATAAACGGCGATATGCCCCATGTCAAAAAAGCCGCCGAAGATTTGATATCCATGGCAAAGTTTTTTTACGCCACACACAACGAAATATCGCTAAATTCACCGATTACCGTCGTAGCATACACGGGCTCCCACAACCTAAGACACAAGATAATCACCCTTCTCTCTTACGCCTTTGACAGGCATCGCGGCGAATACATAGTCGGAGACGATGAGAGCGCCTGCTTTGTGGACGAGCTTCCCGTCAACATCTTTTGGCTGGGTAAATACTCCGGGGCGATAGCCGATGAGCAGATGATTCCGTTTTTTCAGCCTATCCTGAACAACCAAACGGAGCAAATCGAAAAATATGAGTGTCTAGCCAGAATACGCGACAACGACAAAATAATTTCGCCTGATAAATTTATAGACCTTGCGACCAGGGCAAAACAAATACCGTTTCTTACAAAGGCAATAGTCAGAAAGGCGTTTGAAACTTTTGGCAAATATCCAAATTTGGAGTTTTCAATAAATGTCTCGGCAATGGATTTACAAGATGAGTTTTTGCTAAAACAAGTAAATTATTGGCAGGAAAAAACAGGTATCGAGCCGTCAAGAGTCGTGTTTGAGATACTTGAATCGGAAGATATATACAGGTACGGAATCTTAAAAAAATCGATAGCAAACCTAAAAGATATAGGGTACAAAATAGCCATCGACGATTTTGGCACCGGATATTCAAATTTTATATCACTCTTTAATTACAGCGTGGACTACATCAAGATAGACGGCTCCCTCATCAAAGAAATAGCGGTGGATGATGCAAAAGCAAAAATGGTTGAAAATCTAAACAAATTCATACATATGTGCGGGGCAAAATCAATAGCGGAGTTTGTCAGCGACGACAAAATACAAAAAATAGCACTCGAAATAGGGATAGACTACTCGCAAGGCTATCATATCGGCGCACCGTCGCAAGAAATAATCATCACATAAAAGTCATAGACTCCTTATAAAATATTTTTTGCTACACTCACATAAAAAGCAAAAAATAGAGGGCTAAATGTCATTACCCAAATATAAAACCATGGCTCTGCTGTTTGCTGCGTCTGTTGCCCTTGGGCTTACCCTTCTTGGTTGCGGCCCCAAAAAAGAGGACAAACTAAGGATATCTACAAACCCCTGGATAGGATACACCCCCCTAGCGTACGCCGAGACCAAAGGATGGCTGGAAAATACAAACATAAGCCTTATTTGGACAGTCAGTCTAGGCGAAAACATATCGCTTTTTGCAAACGGACGGACTCACGGATTTACGGCTACGCAATATGAAGCCCTCCAGTTCAAAGAGAATCAACACCTAAAACCGTACCTTCTCATAGACAGGTCAAACGGCGCCGATACCATACACTCCAATATGGATATTGAGCAAATCAAAAAACAATCCGGACAAATAGAGACGTACTTTGAGGTAAACAGCGTGAACGATGATTTGTTTAACGCATTTTTGCAAAAACACAAACTCTCAAAAGATAACTTCAAGATACACCATGCCGACCAAGGAAAGATATCCTCTATCGTCGCCGACAAAACTCCGATACTTCTAATATCGTATGAGCCGTATGCCTCGGCTATCGAAAAAAAAGGGTTCAAAAAGATAGACTCCACAAAGACAATCGATAAAATACACATCATAGACGCGCTGTTTTTGGATGAGAATGTTGCGAAAGATAGGGAAAAGGATATAAAACAGCTCAAAGAGATTTTTGAGCGGGCAAAAAAAGTCCTAAAAGAAAATCCAAAAGAGTATTACGGCGCTGTAAAGGGGTATTTGCAGGGTCAAAGCTATGAGGAGTTTTTGGCAAGTCTAAGTCAAATAGAGTGGGTTGAAAACGAGGAACAAAACAAAAAACTATCCCAATATTTGAAACTTCAAGGGATTGATTCAAATAATATTAGATAGCCTCGGTATATCCTCGCATCTATCCACT
This sequence comes from Campylobacterales bacterium, assembly GCA_050252455.1. Lineage (GTDB taxonomy): Bacteria > Campylobacterota > Campylobacteria > Campylobacterales > UBA6016 > UBA6016. Next base: position 2,532 of record JBFWKW010000032.1, read on the forward strand.
ATGGCGTCGGCTCCGCTGGCTTCCAGCTCGGCTCTATCCCTAAAACCCCATGTGACGCCGACGGAGTAAAAACCGCCGTTTTTTGCGGTAAGAATATCGTTTTTCGTATCGCCCACTATCATTATCTCGGATGGGCAAAGACCAAATATATCCGCTATTTCCAAAGCCCCTGCGGGGTCCGGCTTGACGGCTCCGCCGTCTTTTTGTCCAAAAACGGCGGCAAAATCATATCCGCCGAAATATCTTTCCGCACAAATTTTTGTAAGTCTGTCCGGTTTGTTTGAGAGTATTGCTATTTTTACGCCCCTCAAAATAAGCTCATCCAGCATCCGGTCGATTCCTGTATATGGTCTTGAGCTGCCTTCTGATTCTTCATATATTTTTTTAAACTCAGCCGCCATATTCGATATCAGCGCCTCGTCTTTTGAGCCGCTGGAAGCCGCCATGAGATTGTATGCACCCTGTCCTGCAAGATAGCGATACTCCTCTTTGCTTCTAGTCTCAAAGCCGTACGTCAAAAGCACGGCGTTTGCATAGTCGGCTACGTCGCCCAGCGAATCAAGCAAAGTCCCGTCAAGATCAAATATAACACCCTTTATTACCATCAAAACCTCGAAAATTTAAACGCCATGAAACCGAGTATCTCCTCTACCTCTTGCGAGACATCTTCGATGATATCCTCAGTCTCGCCGCCGTATATCTTGGACATTAGCACGCCGTTGCTAACCGAAACGATACATTCACCGGTAGATTTCTCGTATACGGCTATTGAAATCGGCATAGAAACGGCCATTTTTTTGCGCTCATCACTGCCAAGCATCTCTCCCGCAAATTTTGCGTTGCAATATTTGATGATGGTCACCTTGCCGACATCGGCCCCGCCGCCTTTTCTTATCTCTTCGGCTTGGTCTATGACTGATATGACCTTCCAGCCCTCTTTCGCATTTATCCGATTGATTACCATCTCAACCGTTTTATTATAATCAAACGGGCTTTTGTGCTCAAGTATTAGCGCTTGTTTTGCAAAGTTTTGGATAAAAAAAGCGCCGACTATGGCACCCACAAATAACGATACTGCGGCAACCAAAGCAATTAAAATTTTATTCATTTTCTACTCCTCTACGCAAATTTCTTTTTTTTGTATATTAACGGCGGTAACAAATGCCACATAACCGACAACCGCAGTCGCTATTGCCAAAAATACCCATCCGAGCACCGCGTAAAATATAGAACCGCCGACTTGATAGGCGCTCATAAATGCGATAGCCACGGCATCAAGCGGAAAGGTAAAAGCCCACCATGAAATAAAAAATTTGAGCCCGACAAAGCTACGTCCCATAAAAATCAAAAGCACCGTAAAAAACAACGCCATATTCAGCAAAAACATAGCCGTCATATCAAAAGCCCCAAACATCCTCATATACGCCACAAAACCGACGGCGGGAGGAGCGATATAGATAAAAAGCGTAGGGATAAACTTTTGCGGTAGCTGATGATGAAATACGATACGGTAAAAAATAATAGTTCCCAGCACAATCCAAAAGAACATACCTACGCTAAAAAAATAAAGCGATACTTCTTTTGGCAAAAAGTCCACGCCCACTACCGGCACAAGCACGTTGCCGACTATCGGGATAAACCAAGCCGGATTGGTATGGACTATCTCAAAATTGTGACGAATCCAAAAACTAACCACGTAAAACGTCATAAACAGATGGATAATAGTGCCAAAAAGCCACAACACCATAGAGACAAGCGGATAGTAAAAATAAAATGCTATCGAGAGCAGCAGCATGGAGATGGATACGGCGGCAAAAAAATTAATCCGAATCGGATGCAAAAAGTCTGCTTTTACCTCATCAAAAAACAAAAATGCTTTTGATAGATACAGACACGCTATTATAATAAAGGCGGCGGCTGCCGAAAACATCAGTATTTCATAGATAATTTTCGGTGCGCCGAACAGGTGATGCGCTTTTTGATAAGCGATAGCTAGTCCACTAAGCCCCATAACTACGGCAAAAAATGGAATCGGAAAGTGTTTTATTCTCTCCATATATTATCTCCAAATTATGTTTTTCTTATGGTAGCATAATTTGAAATAATAAGTATTAAATATGACGATAAAATGATAGAATATTTAATAAATTTTCGTCAAGGTATGCCAATGACCTATGTAGTTATTAGAGTAAATCAAAAAAACAAAAATTCCGTCAACGAAGAGCTTGAGATAAGAACATTTGCTCTAAATGAAAATATACGGATAGACGGTGTATTTTATGACGAGAGCATGCAAAAGGACGAGCTAAAAGAGAGGGTCGGCTTTATCCATTTCTTGCAAAAACTAAAAAAAGACGACACGTTATTAATATCTTCTATTGAAACTCTTGGCTGGAGAGTCGGTGAACTGGTACAGATAATCGCAAAAGTGTTTGATAAAAAAGCTCAAATTATATGCACCCAAGATAACGAAAGACTTTACGGACAGATGAAAGCCGCCACGCTAATATCAAAACTGTCCGAAACGAGGGCACAAAATATCAAAAAAGGGATTTCAAAACTCGGTCGCCCGGAGGGTAGTCGCTCAAAATCAAAATACGATACTTATTTGCCGCAAATAATAGAGAGGCTAAAAACAGACCGCAATATAAGCGCACTAGCAAGAGAGCTAAACATCAGCCGAACATCATTAAAAGATTATATAGCCTCGAGAGGTCTCTAGTTCCATTTTAGCTCCGCCATCAGACCTCTCCAAACCTTTTCATAATCTTTTTTTGAGGGCTCTGTTTTGAAGTCCATTTGGGCCTTGGCGGCGAATTTGCCGTCTTTGTAAACTTCTATCAGAATGTAGCCGTCAAAGTCACTGCCCAGTGAACGAGAGCGCTCGGTAGAGCAAGAGGCTTTTACTTTTTGAATCCGCACCTCGATATTTGAAGAGGTGTCACTTTTTAGTTTGACAATGCCGTGTTCGTCGCCGGTGATTTTGACAGCTTCAGGGGCTTTGTCTACAATGGAGGCATCCTCTACTTTTGAGAATACCTCCTTATCAAAGCACCCCGCCAGCAAGAAAATGGCGGCGATAATGGCAAATAGGCTACTTCGCATCAGACTTTGGTACGCTCTCTACCAAATCTTTTTTGGGTGAACTCATCTCAAAAGAGGCAAATATAGCCCCTACAACTAAAGCGGCTATCACCACAAGCCAAATAGTCCTTCTCTTCTGCGGTGACTCGTTGCCGTTGTAGTCGTCTAGCTTTTCGAGTGTCGGCTCATTATCTTCTCTCATTTTACTCTCCTTTTAAAACCGTCTTTTGGACGACAAAATAACTAACGGCAATAAGTATCGGCCAAGAGGCAAACCATATTAGTGAAGTTGTATATTCCATATTTAATCCTTAATATAGGTGTTCGTTTTTTAGCGAGTCAAGCGAGAGCTTTTTGCTATCCATCAGACGCCACACATATATGATATAGCCCAACACAAAAGGCACAAGAAGCGACACATAGCTCATCACGACAAGCGTATAGCGGCTGCCCGAGCTGTTGTAAATAGTGAGCGAGCTTTGCAGGTCGTAAATACTAGGATAGTACGCTGTCCCGCCAATACCGGCCGCAAAGAGTAGTGAGAGGGTCGTAAGCACAGTACCGAGCCCTGTGGCAAATACCGCTTTTTTACTTTTTGTAAATACAAGCATATAGACGCCTGCCACGATAAGGATAGTCCCCAAAACTAAAAGACCGATACCAAACACCCCAAGAGAGAGCAGCGCATTTAGATATGTGTTAGCCTGCATAGAGACTACCTTGTCAGCATCCAGCGCAAAACCGTCCATCGTAAGTAGCGAATAGAGAAAAAACAGCAAAAACGGCAAAGAGAGAAGCGTGCTTTTCATTGCGCTTTTTCGCACCCTCTCCTCTAGTCCAGAGTGTTCGATGTGATTTACATAGTATGCCGCCGCATTGACACGGGTAAGGAAAAATACCGCAAACGCCATCGAGAGATTAAACGGTATAAACGCCGCCTCAAGCCCTCTTAGCGGACTCTCCCAAGTTGAGAGGTTGTAGTCATCCACATAAAAAAGACTGCCGCTAAAAAATGTCGCAATCGCCGCCACGACAAGCACCGTTCCCACCGTGCCGTTGATAAACATAAAAGCCTCATAAGTTTTTGCGCCTAGAAAGTTGTTCTCTTTTTTTCTATACTCATAGCTCACCGCTTGAAGCGTAAAGCTAAATAGTATCGCCATCCAAACGGCGTACGCCCCACCAAAACTCACTGAATAGAACAGAGGAAATGCCGCAAACAGCGCACCGCCGAAGAGTACTAGCGTTGTAAAGGTAAGCTCCCATTTTTTGCCCAGCGCATTGATAAGAAGGGTCTTTTCATCCTCGTTTTTGGCAAGGCCTAGCATCGTCTGCCCGCCTTGAACGAACATCATAAAGACAAAGAGCGCACCGACGACGGAGACTACAACCCACCAATAAATCTGTAAAGCCTCATAACTCCAGCTCTCAAACATGACTCTCTCCTCTAGCTTTTAGCGATATTTGTTTTAGCATTATTCGCACCTCGGCGATGAGAAGCGCCGTAAAGAGGGTAAAAAAGAGCCAAAATGTCGCCTGCACCATCCCCGTATCGACATTTGACACGGCAACACCGACAGGAAGCAGCCCCTCTATCGTCCACGGTTGACGACCGACTTCGGCAACTATCCATCCCGCTTCGCTAGCGATATATCCAAGAGGTATCGACCACAAGGCGGCTTTTAGAAACACTCTTCTTTTCTCAAGAGAATCTTTCGTACTAAACAGTAGCGCCATCGTAAAGAGAGCCAAGAACCACACGCCAAGACCGACCATAAGATGGAAGCTATAAAACACGAGCCCGACAGGCGGTATCAAATCTTCAGGCTTGTCAAGATAGCCGTACCCAAGCTCTTTTTCGTACATTCTAAATGTTTTTAGAGCCTCGGCTGCTGCCGCTTCGTCTTTTTCTGCTTTCGCCGCTTTATACTCGACTAACGCCTCTTTTGCCTTTTTGCCCCTCTCTATTTTGGCTGCGGCGCTCTCTATACCCCTTGCTTCATCGCCATAAATAAGCTCTTTGATCCCTGGGACAAAGGCGTTCATATCGTGATGCCCTAGAAGTGAGAGCATTTTTGGGGCGGTAATTTCAAACAGATAAGGCTCTTCATCGTTGTTCACTTTTTTGTTTGGGTTGAGAGCCCCTACCATCACAATACCCGCACCCTCTTCGCCGTGATACAAGCCCTCCATCGCCGCTAGTTTCATCGGTTGCTTCTGCACCACTTGATAAGAGGCTTCATCGCCAGTAGCCATCACGAATAGCGAAGCCAAAAGTCCGAATATAGAGGCTATGACGACGCTCTTTTTGGCCATCCAAAGCTCTTTTCCTTTGAGTAAAAACCAAGCGGATATGCCTAAGACAAAAAGAGAGCTAACGATGTAGCCGCTTGATACGGTGTGCAAAAACTTCGATACGGCAACGGGCGAGAGTATCACATCCCAGAAGTTCACCATCTCGTTTCTAGCGGTATCTGGATTAAAACTCATACCCACAGGGTACTGCATCCAAGCGTTTGCTACGAGTATCCAAAGAGCGGAGAGGTTGGAGCCGATGGCGACTAGCCAAGTGGAGAGTAGGTGGAATTTTTTTGAGACCCTATCCCATCCAAAAAACATTACGGCAAAAAATGTCGCCTCAAGGAAAAACGCAAGCATCCCTTCAATCGCCAGAGGCGCGCCGAATATATCGCCGACTATCCACGAATACGCCGCCCAATTCGTGCCAAACTCAAACTCCATGATAAGCCCGGTGGCTACGCCTATTGCGAAGTTAATTCCAAAAAGGGTCATCCAAAACTTCGTCATCGCCTTATACTTCTCATCGCCAGTCTTTACATACAGTGTCTCCATGAAAGCCACGATAAAAGAAAGCCCCAAAGTCAGAGGGACAAACAAAAAGTGATACATTGCGGTGAGGGCAAACTGCGCCCTCGACCAGTCAACCAGTGTTTCCATATTTTTTCCTATCTACTTAGTAGTTTTGAGTGCGCCAAAGCCTCTTTGGCCTCCGGCGTCTTTGGCCCCGTATGCAAAAGCGGCCAGATAAGGGCGAAAAGTACAAAAAGCTTTATCGCCACCACTTTCCATAGGGTACGCCCTACGGTCATCTGCCTAAAACCGTCAATATATAGACGGTATGCGTCTTTTATCCCCTTTGGCAACATCTCCCTCTTCCTTCTCGTTTTTTTGAGCCATCCTCTTTTTCGCAGCATTTTTCACCGTTAGCGTGTTCGTGCGAATGTTCGCCACCGTGCTCATGTCCACAACACTCACCATCTCCATGCTCGCCGTGATTGCAATCGCCCTCGTTTCTATGCTTCGCGTCTTGTATCATTGAAACGTCAAACGTTTTTAGAGCTCCCGCTTTGTAGGCATCCAAAGATAGCAGAACCGATGAGCTCTCGTCATTGTGCAAAATATTTATGTCATAAGATGAAAGTATCTCGTAGGCTTTTTGCCCCAGGTGATTTGTGATGAGCGTTTTAACACCTCGTCTTATAAGCTCCGCCGCAAGCTCCCTGCCGCTAGTAAACTCGTTTTGAAGTACTCCCGCACTTCCATCGGGCGAGATAAGTAGCACATACGGCGCTTTGCCAAAGAGCTTTGATGTTTTGGTATCTATAGGGTCGAGAGCTTTTAAAGGTATAGCTATCATTATAATTCTCCTAAATTTGATTTGTGAGGATTATAAAACTATTGACGATAAAAGTCAAGATATTTTATATTTTTTTCGTCAATAGTTTTTTGACTGCAGACAATAGAGATAATTTATGTCAAAAAAAATAAGCTCCAATGCCACTAAAATACCTTTTGGAACTTGGTAAAATATATATAATTTTTATAACTTTTTCATATTTTGGCGGAGCAATGGAACAACTCGGGGCAATACTGGCGATAGACGACACGAAAGCAAATCTGGATATTTTGCTTAGCATTCTGGGCGATTTTGACGTTATACCTGCGACAAGCGGTCAAAGAGCGATAGAAATAGCAAAAACGGAAAATATATCCTTGATACTTCTGGACATAGTAATGCCCGAACTAGACGGCTATGAGGTGTGCAGAAAACTAAAATCAGACCCGAAAACAAAAGATATTCCGGTGATATTTATAACGGCAAACACCGATGATGAGAGCATAGGGGTGGCATACGACGTCGGAGGAAGCGACTACATAGCAAAGCCGATCAGAAAAAGAGAGGTGTTAGCCAGGGTCAAGACGCAGCTAAACCTTAGAAAAAACATCCTCGACCTCGAATTTCTCGCCTCCCACGACACGATGACGGGGATATACAATAGGCGGAAATTTTTTGAACTAGCGATAGACCTTTTTGAATCAAAGAGCGGACTTTTTGCTGCGATGATAGACATAGATAACTTCAAGCGCATAAACGACAAATATGGACACGACGCCGGAGATAAAACGATAAAACTTGTCACAAAAACGATAGAAGAGAGACTTGGGAGCGGGGCTATTTTTGGCAGAATGGGCGGAGAGGAGTTCGCCGTCATTTGTGACATAGGAAAAGAAGACGAATTTATCTCATTGTTTGAAAAAATCAGAGAGGCGGTAGAGTCGCTAGAAATCGTAAACGGCAAAGACGTTATCAAAACAACAATGAGCATAGGGCTTTCCAGACAAGATGAAAACATAAAAGACATAGACGAACTACTAAAAAGTGCCGACAAAGCCCTGTATACCGCAAAAAATAGCGGTAGAAACAAAGTGGTATTCGGCTAAAAGGGGCAAAAAGTGAAAAAACTAATATCTATACTGGCTTTTGCGCTAATCACAACCATGTATGCGCAAGAGGTGAAAGTCGTATTTTCGAGAACTACGCCGCCCTTTGTACTAAGCGACGGTAACGGCATAGTGGTAGACGTAGTAAAAGAGTCGTTAGCCTATAAAAATCATACGACAAAACCCGTTTTTGTAAACATAGCAAGAGGGGTGGAGATGTTCAAATCCGGTCTTGCCGACGCAAACTCGTTGGTTGTTGAGGGGATGGATATGAAGGGGTATTATTCGGCGCCTTTTATGCAGTATCACAACAAGGCATTTACACTCAAAAAATCAGCTCTAAAAATAAACAAAATAGAGGATTTAAAAAATTACCACGTTATAGCTTTTCAAAATGCTAGCGTATATTTGGGCGAGAGATTTGGAAATACCGTAAGAAACGCCGGGGGCAAATATAGCGAACAAGCAGACCAGAAAATCCAAGTGCATATGCTATACGAAGGGCGGACGCAAGTTGCCGTAATGGATGAGAATATATTTAGATTTTATACGGAGATGCTCATAAGCGAGAAAAAAATATCTCCAAATATAGAGATAACCCAATACGATTTCTTCCCGCCGACAAAATATCAAGTCGCTTTCAGAGACAAACAAATCAGAGACGACTTCAACGAAGGGCTAAAGCATATACAAAAAAACGGGAGATACAACAAGATATACCAAGATTACGGAAAAAAATATTTTGAAGTAAAAAAATGAAAACCGGCTTCAGGGCGTTATCATGGCAGCTTCTAAGGTCCATACTCGGTATATACATCCTAATAACCGTCATATTTACCGCTTTACACTTGGTGATAGAGCATAGATATGTCAAGGATGACCTCAAAAATGAACTCATACAAATAGGCGAAATATTCAAGCCGTCACTCCAATCTGCAATCTGGCAGCTAAACACCGAACAAATAAACTCGATAGGCAGAGGGATACAAAATATGCCTATTGTGTACGGCGTGGACATAGTCGGCAAAAACGGAGAGTTTTTATACAAAAGCAAAAGAAACCTGACGACCCAAACACCAAGCGGCGATTTTTCTTATGTGTTTGACGTCAAATACAACTTTGAAGGCAAGGATGTTCCCCTCGCCCGTGTAACCTTGCATTCAAGCGATGAGATAATGTATGAGAGGACGAAGGTTGGGTTTTTTATGCTACTTGTTAGCGCCCTCATAAAAAGCGCCGCACTCGTAATACTCTTTTATCTAGCCTTTAGTAGATATCTCAAAAAACCTCTCGATAGACTAACAAAACAAGTGTCCGCAATAAAAGACAAAGGGTACGGCGGCGAGCATATAGACGCAGGCTTCAAAGACAAAAACGAGCTCTCCATGCTCCAAGAGAGTTTTAACGACCTGCTTGGAGCACATCCGCACCCAAGAAGAGGCAAAAACCCAAATCGTAAGCGAACAAAACAAGCTTCTTGAAACAGAGGTGCATAGACGGACAAAGGAGCTACGAAAAAGTGAGCTTCGCCACAGGGTCATATTTGAGGAGTCTGCCTCTCCCGGCGTCGTGTGGAAAGAAGGGTTTATCATCACCGACTGGAATAAAAAAGCAGAAGAGCTTTTTGGGTGGAGCAAAGAAGAGGCACTTGGAAGATGTATACTGGATTTTCTAGTGCCGATAGAGATAAGAGACTCACTAGAGAGTAAGTTTTCAGAAATAACCGACAATACGCACATGATGCCGCGCTCCATAAATCAAAATCTGACAAAAGACGGGCGACTCATCACCTGCCAATGGTTTAATTCGCCGCTACCAATCATAGAAGGTGAGCCAAAAGAGGTAGTATCGCTAGCGGTCGATATAACGGAGAGGCAAAGAGCCGAGGCCGTTATGATGGAGTCAAAGCAGAGGGCGGAAGCGGCTACGCAAGCAAAAAGCGAATTTTTGGCAAATATGTCGCACGAGATAAGAACGCCGATAAGTGCGATAACGGGGATGACGTATCTCATAAAAGAAACCGACCTCGATAGCACGCAAAGAGACTATATAAACAAGCTTGAAAACTCTGCGAACTCTTTGCTTGGGATTATTAACGATATTTTGGATTTTTCAAAAATAGAGGCCGGAAAACTGGAGCTGGAAAATATCGAATTCGACCTGCACGGCGCCATAGACAACGTCAAAAACATAGTAGAGCTAAAAGCCCACGAAAAAGGGCTTCGATTTGTAGTCGGATATGAAAACGAAGAAAACATAAGCCTGTTCGGAGACCCTCTAAGGCTAGGGCAAATACTAATCAATCTAACGACAAATGCGATTAAGTTCACCGATTACGGCGAGGTTGGTATATATATCAAAAAAATCGCTCAGGATAGGTTCAGATTTGAGGTAAAAGACAGCGGCATAGGGCTTAGCAGGGAGCAACAATCAAAACTATTCAAATCATTTTCGCAAGCCGACAATACCACCACGAGAAAATACGGCGGCACGGGGCTTGGACTAGTCATATCAAAGCAGCTCGTAGAGATGATGAACGGAAAAATATGGGCGGAGAGCGAATCGAATGTGGGAAGTAGCTTTATCTTTGAAATAGAGCTAAAAGAGTTACAAAAAGAAATTCAAATCAAGCCCCAAGCGGAAAAATCACCGCTTAAAACAAGACTTAGCTCTCTAGCCGGAAGCAAAATACTTTTGGCGGAAGATAACACCCTTAATCAAGAAATTCTCATCGGGATGTTAAAAAATAGCGGCATCAAAATAGACATAGCAAAAAACGGGCTCGAAGCGGTCGATATGTTCAAGGCAAACAGGGATTACGAGCTCATCTTGATGGATATACAAATGCCGATTATGGACGGGTATGAGGCGAGCAGGCTTATTAGAAAAATGGACAAGCAAATACCTATAGTCGCCCTCACCGCAAACGCTATGAAGAGTGACGTAGACAAAGCAAAAAGTGCCGGCATAAATGAGCACATCAGCAAGCCGATAGACCCTCAAAAGCTCTTTTCCTCTCTGCTCTCAAACATATCAAAAAAATGCGAACCGACATCGGCGGAGTGCCAAACCGAGGAAGGATGTACGCAAAAGCCGTCCTTGGAGCATATAGACATCGAAAAGGTAGTCCCAAATATAATAGAGGATATGGGGCTATACGAAGAAGTGGCGGTAATGTTTTATGAAAAATACGGCGATTTCGGACTCGATATAGACGACAAAGAGAGCAAAAATATAGTCCATTCACTCAAAGGGATTAGTGCGACTATAGGGGCTTCAAAGCTTCACGGATTGTGCGTCACGCTGGAAAAAGAGATGACGAGAGAGGCGTTGGAGCCTATGCTTCTTGAACTGGCCTTGGTGTGCGACGAGCTAAGTCGTCATTTTTCCCGCAAGGAAAAACAGCACAAAAAGGTTGTGATGACGCAAGATGAAGTAGACGCATTGTTTGATGAGCTAAAAAATGCTCTAAAAACCAATAGACCAAAACTCATCTCGCCGATTATCGAGAAACTGGAAGGGGCTGTTTTGGAGGAGAAGCAAGAGGCCGTCTTTTGCAAGATAAAAAAGCATATCAACGAATATGAATTCGACAAAGCTTTGGCGCAAATAGACTAGCTAATCGCCGAACTTTTGGCGAAATAGCTTTGCCCCGTCTTTGCTGGACTCTATGCTTTCGTCTATACCGTCAAAATAAAAGACCAGGCGACTCTGCTCAACCGTGTTCATCCTCTTGATTTTAGAGGTATTGATAAGATACGAGCGGTGAATCCGAAAAAAACCGGATGAGGCAAGCATCTCTTCCATGTCTGAAATCTTTTTCGGGTAATACAAAAACCAATCTTTGGTTCTAATGACGGTTTGAGACAAATCCGCCTCTACGTAATATATATCTTTTGCCTCGACCATTCTATATTCGCCGTCGTCTCGCACCATAAACGTATGAGTTTTTGCCTCTTTTGCTTTTTTGACCCTGTCTACGCTCCTTTGAAGCTGCTCTTTGGAGTAAGGCTTTAAGAGATAATCCACGGCTCCAACTTCAAACGCTTTTAGCGCATAGCTCTCGTGCGCCGTCTGAAAAACCACGGAAGCGGCGGTATTTTGAGACAATATGGCGTGGGCAAGCTCTATTCCGAGTCCGTCCGGAAGATTGATATCCAAAAATACCAAATCAAAAACTCTCTCATTCGCTATCTTCAAAGCCTCCGTCACGCTCTCGGCAGACACTATGTCGCCCTCGCCTATCTCCCCAAGAAGCCGCTCAAGCCTTGATATGGCTAGATGCTCGTCATCAACTATCAATATTTTCACTCATCGCCTTCATGTTGATTATGAACTCTTTTTTGCCCTCAAAGCCAATCTCTACATAGCCGTCGCATAGATATTTGAGCCTCTCGGATAGGTTTGTAAGCCCTATCCCAAAATCTCTTGAAACAAGCTCTTTTCCATCATTTTCGACACTGATTTCCAGCCTATCTCCATTTTTTACGGCAATTATTACTATATGCAAAGCATTTGGCGGCTCAAACCCGTGCTTGATTGCGTTTTCGACGATTAGACCTATTGAAAACTTCGGCGTCATATACTTGAGGGTATCACCGTCAGCCATCACGCTGAGATTTATTTTGTTGTCAAAGCGTATATTCTCAAGCTCTACATACTTTTTTATATTATCAACCTCTTCGCCTATCGTAACGAGGGACGCCTCTTTCATAACCGAACGCAAGAATGACGATATCCCAAGTAGCGCCTCTTCCGCCTTCGCCTTGTCTTTGTGGATTAGCTCGGCTATTGAGTTGATGGAGTTGAACAAAAAGTGTGGATTTAGCTGCGTCTCAAGCGAGCTTATGCGGCTTTTTAGCAGTAGCCCCTCTGCGATTTCGTTTTGGTTTCTCATCTTTACAAACCTGTGCAGCAATACGCCGACAATGTAAGTCAAAAGGCCTATCGCAACTGATATCTCAAGTATTTTTTGCGAAAAAGCGGCAAGAAGCGTTATATTTGCCAGCTCAGCACTCTTGGCGGCCAGGATAGAGCCGAAAAATCCGGATAAAAAAGAGAAAAACATCGAACTTATTTGCCAATACGAACGCCTGATCTTTGGGAGTATAAAATTGTTGGAAAAGCCTATAAAAATAAGCGAGAAAACGGATATAAAAAGCCCCAACATCCCGCCAAACAACACCCCCTCAAGTAGCTCCTTGTTAAAAAGAAAATACCCAAGCCCGGAAACGAGCGCCCCAAATAGCAATCCTATAAATACTATAAAAAGCCAATCTTCTTTCTTGATTTTTAGCTCTACGTCAAACATAAAAAATTCCTTACCCCCATAGCCACCCCCGGCCAACCTTGCGCTGCAAAAGAGGTATCGCCCACGACAAACAAACCTTCAAAAGGTGTATCGTTGGATACCAGCCTAAGTTGATTTGACGGGGTCATAACCACTCCGCCAAGAGAGCTTCTCCCTATATATCTTTCAAATGTTTTTGGCGTAGCCGCAAAAACATCGGCTATCTCATAATTTTGAATTCCGAGTTTAGCACAAATTGAAGAGACTACCTCGTCCGTAAGCTCTTTTTTTCTTTTGTTGTATTCTTGTTTTTCGATACCGAGCCAGAAATCCGTGAGAGTATGCACGGATACGGTCACGCTAAGATATCCGTCTTTGGACAAAACTTCATCGCCCTTGTCCGAGAAAGAGACAAAAGCGGCATTTGAAATCGTGTATATAAAATTCTCTTTTTCAATTATCTGATAGTGATGCGAGTAATCTTTGCTGCTCTTTAGCTTCATATAAACAACAAACGCACTTTGCTTTGAATCCAAGCGGCGATGTGATTCAAAGTAGTTTTTTATTTCACCCTTGTCAAAAAGATTTGAGCTTGAGAAAACGGGAGTATTTAAAATAACCCGCCTACTCTCATAGTATGAATCGTCCGTTTTTACAGCATACCCTTTTGATGTTTTGGTTATTGCGCAGACATTTGATTTTAGCCTCACGTCGCGAATATTCTGAGACAATCCGTCAAACAAAGCCCCCATCCCTCCAAACACATAGTGATTTCCAAAAAAAGGATATCCTAGTGCCAATGCGGCGGTAAGAAAATTGATTTTTGAAGTTTTTGCCTGAACGGCAACCATGGTCTGCGCATCCAAAAAATCCATATAAGCCTCACTAAGCCCATTGCCAAAAAACTCACAGATAAAATCCTCGGCATTACGGGTCAAATACGGGAAAAATTTGACAACGGACGGTACAAACGAAATTGCGCTTTTTACTTTGGAGCGAAAATCTTTGCCGCTATGCACATATCCTTTTTGGCTATAAAAATCATCGCAAACTTTTTTGACAAGATGCCAAAACTCCATATTCTTTGGATGATAATGCGCATAGTCCAGCTCGCCGACGAATCTATCGACATCCGAAAATAGTTTGATTCTGTGAGAACCCTGTATTGCTATATGGGAGCACTCTAATAGTTTGGTTTTTGGCTCAAATCCGGCCATCTCAAACATCTCATAAACAGGTAGCCCTTTTTCATACATCGCTAGAGTCGTAGCGCCGCTATTGTACGAATGTCCGCCCCTTGAAAAAGTAGAGGCACAACCGCCCAGATAGGGCTCTTTTTCAAGTAGCAAAACACTATTTTCTTTTGACAAAATAGCGGCCGACAACACACCGCCCATTCCACCGCCAACGACTATATAATCTCGCATTTTAGAGCTCTTTTTTATTTGAATTGTTGTGAATATCAAAGATTTTTTGTAGACGTTTTTTGTCGGTTGATAAATCTAGCGCAAAACGAATCGACAAATTACCGATACAAAAGCTTTGCCTTTAATGGCACAATGAATCAAAAATTTAGGAGGGCGTTTTGAAGGTTGTCTTAACGATAGGCGGCTCCGATAGCGGCGGTGGAGCCAACTTTGTCTTTATGGACAAGTTTTATTTGAAGGTTAAAGCCTTTTATGCCGCCCCTGTATAGTTTTTCGCACTCCTCTTTGAACATCTCGGCAAACCGCTTAGTCCCGTCGGTATAAACCGCAGCTATAACTATCGGTTTTTGCTGGCTTAGCTCTCTGTTTTTGGAGACAAAAAATATCAACTGCGGATATATTTTTGCTTGAATCGCAATTTGCGTCCTATCGAGCTCGAACCCGAGTAGACTTTTGCATAACAGTGCAACCAATAAAAATGCGGCCGCTTTTTTGTGCATTTAGTTGCTGCTCTTCAACTCTATGTGAAATTTGGCGCCTTTGTCGGTGTTTTCGACCTTGACGCTTCCGTCAAAATGCTCCTCTATGATTTTTCTAGTGATATGAAGACCGAGTCCGGTTCCGTTGTCACCCTTTGAAGTAATATACGGCTCAAAAACCCTGTTAATTATTTCGTTGCATATACCGCCCGCATTGTCCTCTATTGTCAAAAGGACTTTTGAGTCGTTACACGAAGCCGACATCTCTATAGTTCTAGCTCCCTCTTTTTCGGAGAGTGCGTCGGCGGCGTTGGATATGATGTTTAGTATCGCCTGATTAAACTCTTTTGGATATCCAAATACCTTTATAGATTCGTCTATATCCACACCCACTTCGACTCTTTTTGATTTTAGTCTTGCGGATAGTATCGACAATACGTCGTCTATGGAACGCCTTAGTGAGAAACTTGTAGCCATTTTGGACGGTTTCATAAATTCCGAGAACGTATCTATCGTATTGGCCATAAAAGATACCTGTTCTGATATCAGTCTGATATTTTTGGCAACCTCTTCATCGACGGGAGTGCCGCACAGTTCGCCGACTCTATCTTCTATATTTGAGGACAATATATTTACGGCGTTGAGGGGTTGTTTTAGCTGATGCGATATGATACTTATCATTTCACCCATGGATGCCATCTTGCTTTGCGTAATCAGTAGGTTTTCAAGCTCTTTTTCACGGTCTTCGAGGGCTTTTCGGTTAACGGCTTTTGAGATTTTGAGTAGCCTATCCAAAAATACGACGCTATCTACCAGCTTTAGAAGGAAGCTGTCAACCCCTATGTCTATCGCTTTTATCAGCTTGTCCGCGTCACTGTGCGCAGATACGGCAAGTATGTGCTGCGATGGATTTATGGATTTGATGTTTTCGCTCATGGTAAGCCCATCCATCTTGGGCATCGTAATGTCTGTTATTACGATATCAAAGCTCCCTGCCGCTTTATATTTGGCAAGTCCCTCCTCGCCGTCCATTGCCGTCTCGACGTTAGGAAAAAATTTTTCCAAAAGCTCTTTTAAAATATTTAAAAAAACTAGGGTCGTCCTCTACGAACAAAATACTGAGGTTTTGCGCCTCTTTTTTCAACTCTTTTATCATTTTACAGCCCCTTATCCACCTCTGTGAGTATAGAAAACATAAATGCGTTTTAAATGCTATATTTACACATTAAGGCTTGATTTACACAAAACCGACGACAAGATAGCAAACTACGCTCATTAGCGCCACCGTTACGGCGTACGGCAGCTGCGTCTTGATATGCTCCATCGGGTCGCATCCGGCTGCCCCCGCAGAGACTATCGTGGTATCCGATATCGGCGAACAATGGTCCCCGAATACCCCTCCGGCTACGGCGGCTCCGACCATCAGAGCCGGATCTATACCGAGGACGGCTCCCATCTGAATAGCTATCGGCACCATAATGCTAAAAGTCCCCCAGCTAGTCCCGGTAGAAAACGATATAACTGAGCCGGCTACAAAGACGATAGCCGCAAGGTAAGGGGGTGAGGTAAACTCCGAGACGCTTTTTGCCAGATACGCCCCGGTGCCCAGATCCTTGGTCGCCTCCCCTACGGCAAAGGCCAAAACCATCATCACTCCGACGTACGCCATGCTCGATGCACCGCTTTTGAAGTGCCCAAAATATTCATCCGTCTTGAATCTTTTGTGCCATACGACAAAATAAACAAAACAAAACACCAACGTCGTTATCACGGCATAAAAAACTGCGGTCGTCCCGCTACCCTTTAGTATATTGCCTCCGCCGCTCAAAAACAAAAACAGCAAAGAGCTAAACGTCAAAATAGCTATCGGCAGAACCATAAAAGCTATCCTGCCGCCCTCGTTGACATCTATATGTTCTTCCGCGACATCTTTTGCCGCTGCATCTTCGCTAATCTTCATATACGAAAAATCTCTATCCGTAACTATGATATACAAGACAAAAAGAAGGGTTAAAATCGAATAGAAGTTGTACATTATCGAACTTGCCGTTATCCCTACCGCATCTCCGGCAATAACCCCCGCCGCTATTTGCGCACCGACAAGCCCCGTGATAAGAGCCCCCCAACCGTTGAGCGGGATAAGAGAGCATACGGGAGCCGAAGTGGAGTCACATATATACGCCACTTTTGCCCTGGATGCTCCGAATTTCCTAGCTAGAGGGGTGGTTACGGCTCCCACCACAAGAGAGGTAATCGTAGATTCTATGAATATAACTATCCCTATGATATACCCGAGCATTAAAGCGGTTTTTTTGTCTTTTACCCGTTTTGAGCGACGTACCAAATAATGAACAAATGCGTTAACGCCGCCGCTTTCGACTATGATTGTAAGTATCGAGCCGACAAGGACTATGAATATGATGCTTTTGGTCACCCACCCCTGCGCAAAGAGGGCTATTATCGCCTCAAAACTGTGATACAAAGCATCTATCGGGGCGAAGTAGCCTAGTTTGACAAGCTGCCACGTAACCACTCCGCAAAACAGCGATAACACCACCTCCCTAGTCAAAAGAGCAACGACTATAGCCACAATGGGGACGCTAAGCGATAGATAACCGTAATCCATACAAAAACCTGTTAGTTGAATTTGTGTTATTATATTCAGATGAACAAAAAGAATCTGATTTTAACGGCGGTTGCAGCTGCTATATATCTAAGCGGATGCGCCGATAAACAAAATATAGTCGTAATACCCCTTGAACACAACAACTCCAAGGCAACGGTAGAACTATACGAAAACGGCGTCAAAAAAATGACCTTTAAAGCCTTGCTAGGCAGAAACGGCGTGGCAAAAATAGGCAAAAAACAAGAGGGTGACGGCAAGACGCCGTCCGGCAAATATCCACTTACCGCACTTTTTGGAAATAACAACGGCAACCAAAAAATGCCTTTCATAAAAACCCATCCAAATCTCTATTGCATAGATGACTCAAAGTCTATGAGCTACAACAAAATCATAGATGCAAACAAAACCGTAAAAGACTACGATAGCTTTGAGTATATGCTAAGAGAGGACGGGCAGTACGACGTTGGAGCGGTCATAGACTATAACGAAAAAGGGGAGCCGATGAGGGGCTCTTGCATTTTTATCCATATCCAAAAATCAGACACCTCGCCTACCGCAGGCTGCATAGCCCTAAGAAAAGAGGATATTGTGAAGCTACTAAACGCTATCGATAAAACAAAAAATCCAACCGTCGAGATAAAAGAGCGCTAAACTACCTCTTGCACTCAAACAGCATATGGACAAAAATGCTTATCTCTTTTGCCTCAGGCGTAGGAGCTTCTGTTTTTTGAGCCGCACTCTTCATCATCACCGGATAATATCCACCGTCAGGGGCATCAAAGGATATTTTTTTGAGGTCGCATGCAGCCTTTGCAGCCCTTGAAAGCTCGGCGGCTCTTCTTGGTATGGCCTCTATTGCGGAATATTTCAATTTCTCCGCCGCTATATCTCTCTCTTCGGCGCCAAGTTCCCATGATATCGGATACGTATATATCTTGTTGCCCTCTTTGTTTTTTACCTGAGTATTCACATAAGCCAAAAACTCGTCATATACGGACACATCGGAAAATCTACACTCAAATCTTATATTCCCTTCATACCCTTTTTGACTTACCTTTTTACCTCCGGCATAATCGCTAAGCGGATAGACGTAGTACTCACCGCCCCTACACAAAGGGTGCTTGGATTTTACCTCTGCGAGCATAGTATCCAGAGCGGCTTTTGCCCCTGTTTGGGTCTGATGCTGCGTAGTGAATGACACGGCTCCGCTCATCTTCGTCGGAGCGACTTTGAGCGATATTTTTTTGCCCTCTTCTATCTCAAACCCGAAAACAACATACGACAACAAAGATAGCAAGGTAAGATATTTAGTCAACATAACATCTCTCCAATGATTGTATTTTCTTTCTTCGATTGTATCAAACTAAGCTTTTTATGCTAACATCAACACATATATAAAAAACCAAAAAACAAAGATATTTAGTCAACATGAAATTAAAAACATCGGTTCTGG
>JBFWKW010000033.1:0-21015 GCA_050252455.1 Campylobacterales bacterium
GCTCTCTATTATCCTGTATATCTCCATTTTATTATTGATTAGCGGACCATAGGTGACGCTATGAGGGGTATTTTCTGCTATTTTTATAGCCCTTTTCACGACAAAACAAAAACCGTAGCTTGACGCTAGCTTATATTGCATACTCTCGCACTTCGCTTATTTTTGACAGCAACTCCACAAAGTTCGGGAATGATGTAGATACCGCCTCAAAACCGTCTATTTTGCCGCCACACTTTAGAGAAGCTATTGCGAAACTCATCGCAAGTCTATGGTCGCCAAAGCTTGTCACATGAGCACTTTTTAGCTCTCCGCCTCTGATTTTATAGCCGTCTTCAAACTCTTCGCAATCTATGCCGAACGCTCTCAGATTTGTCATAACGGTTGTTATTCTGTCAGACTCTTTCACTCTTAATTCTTTGGCATTTCGCACAACGCTTTCGCCCTCTGCCACAGCCATAGCTATTGAAAGAGCTGGGAGTTCATCTATTAGCCAAGATATATTTTCGCTTACCTCTACGGCTTTTAGTTTTGCACCTTCAACCACTATATCGCCTATCGGCTCATAAATGTTTTCTTTTTCTATAAACTCGACTTTTGCGCCCATTTTTTTTAGAATTTCAAACGCTTCGACCCTTGTCGGATTGAGTGTTAGATTTTTGAGAGTTATTTTGGCTCCCTCGGTAATTGCAGCCGCAACACCGAAGAAAAAAGCGCTGGACGGGTCTGAGGGCACACTCATCTCAAGCGGTTTTAGAGGGGCGCTCATCGGAGATACATATATCTTGCCGTCCACTCTAATATCTGCACCCATCCCCGCAAGCATCCTCTCGGTATGGTCACGGCTAAGCTCCGGCTCACTGATAACGGAAGTGGTTTTTGCATTCAAGGCTGCAAGTATCAAAGCACTTTTTACCTGCGCAGATGAGATTTTGCTCTCAAACGTTATCCCATCCAGCTTTCCACCCCTGATAGCCAGAGGTGCGAGATTGCCGCCGTCTCTTCCGTCTATCTTGGCGCCGACGCTCCTGAGCGGATCCGCTACCCTTTTCATCGGTCTTCGTCTGAGATATTTATCACCCGTAAGTACAAAAAAACCGTCAATCGAGGATAGAAACCCGGACATTAGGCGTATCGTAGTTCCAGAGTTGCCGCAATCCAATACATCATCCGGCTCGCTTAACTTCTCAGGCGGGGTAATCGTCAACATATCGCCGTTCCACTCGGCTTTTGCGCCAAGGGCAACCGCAATGCCGAGAGAATTTAGCGTATCCTCGGCTTTTAGGAAGTTTTTGATTTTTGACGGCTTATCTGAAAGCAGTGAAAAGATAGCGCATCTGTGCGAAATTGACTTATCGGTGGCAATAGAATCAATAGTTAGCTCAAATCTATCTGCCGCCGATACTTCTAGGCCTTTTGTGAATTCTCCGCTCACTGTTTCAAGCCTATGTTAAGTTCTGTTGCCAACCTACTCAACACCTCACCCGTTACGGCAACGATATCTTTTTCCTCAAGAGTCCTGTCATCTGCCTGAAGCTCAAGCCTAACGGTAAGGCTCATCTCTTTTGCCCCTGCTTTTTCTTTGTAGGTATCTATTGGGTAAAAACTCTTAAGAAGTGGGTTTTCAACGCCGTCTATACATTTTCTAATAGGCGCATAAGACAAATCGGACGGTATTTCAAGGCTCAAATCCCTAAAGCTCTTTTGGAACTTGGAAAATTCGGATGCTTTTTTGCTAACCTGCGGCAGCTTCGAAGCGTCTATTTCACACACGAAACAACCTTTTAGCCCAAAAAATTCCTCCGTATTTGGATGAAGCTTAGCCATAAAACCTATATTTACGCCGTCTTTTAATATATGGGCGCTTTGATACGGGTGCAAAAATCCACCTTTTGTTTCATAAACGGATAGCTCCACGCCGCCGAATATATCAGCTATTTTTGCCGCAAATGATTGAAAATCTACACTTTTTGGCTTGCCTGCATTTTTAATCGAATCATTTTCTAGTTCATTGGCCCAAACAAACGACACAAGTGAACGCTCTTCTCTTTTTTTATTAAATACGACACCCGACTCAAAAAGCGCTATTTTGCTTTGAGAATTTTTTGCATTTTTGGATGCCGAGCTAAGTAGATTTAGCAACAAAGTACTTCTAAGTGTGTTTAATTCGGATGTTATAGGATTAACTATATCTACCCCTTCAGGCAAGCAATCAAAGCCGAATTTTTCTTGAAGCCCTCTATCTGAAAAAATAAAGTGTACAGTCTCAAAAAATCCCGCAGCGGCTGCATTTTGACGTATATTTTTTAGAAATCTATAGTTTCGCACCGAATCATTAAGTCTAGGCGCTTCCGTCATCTCAAGAGGCTTTGACTCTATCGTATCTATCCCCTTGATACGGACTATCTCCTCGGCAAGGTCATAAACATTTGCTATGTCATGTCTGAAATTTGGAGCGGCAACCACGCAACTATCAAACTCTGCATTTACGGTCACATCAAAATATAGCTTTCTAAGTAGGCTAACTATATGGTTTTTATCAAGCGAAGCACCGATAATTGTGTTTATCTTGTTGATATCAACCTTTATCGCATCTCTACCCAGAGGCTTAAAATCCTCTGCAAAACCGGCATAAAAAACAAATCCACAATACGTAGACATTATTTCAGAGGCATAGTTGAGGCTAAGCGTCAAATCAGGCTCGCTGCCGCGCGAACTTCTATAGTAAAGGGCGTCATCTTTTTCTTTTATTTCGCTTTGAAGCCCCAAAATCACGGATGGAGCTATATAAGAAGCCGCAACAATAATATTTTTGTCTTCAGGCGTAGGCTCCGATGATTTGTTTTGTTTTATACCGATAGAGAGAACGGTATCTTTGCCTCTAATTTCCTCTGTTTTATTTTCCGCAATATCAAGGTGTATATCTATTTTTTCATCCGTCTTGTTGAATGCACCTTCACCGAAAAACGATAAATTGACACCAACTGCGTGCGATACGTATGTGCTTAGACTTTTTAGTCTATCTGTTGCGCTCTCGCCGATAAGCGACAATCTATAATCAACAAGGAAATTCTCTTCCTCAAAAGACTCCGGTCTCTCAAAAACTCTAAAAGCCGCATTAGCCGTTGTCTTTGAGTGAGAATGTAGTGATATGATTCTCCCTATCCCTTTTTCACTCTCTTTTATCTTTTTGCCGTCAAACTCTTTTAGTTCAAGTCCGTAATAAGCCGCAATCTCTCTAGCAACCCCTCTCACGCTAAGGCAATCACCCCTATTTGGAGTAATCTCAATTTCAAAGACCGAATCTGCTATTTGCGCTACTTTTGATAACTCTTCGCCTATTTTTAGCTTATCGATACTGTGGTCGAATATCATAATCCCGTCGTTTAGTTTTGGCAAACCAAGTTCTGTCGCAGAACACAACATCCCGTAGCTTTGCACGCCTCTAAGCTCTGCTTGCTTTATCACTATACCGCCCGGCAAATGTGCACCTATCGTAGCAAGGGCAACATACGCCCCTTTTTTAACGTTTTTTGCTCCACATACTACATCCAATACGGTTTTGCCGTTATCTACCTTGCAAACGGACAACTTGTCGGCATCCGGATGTTTTTCAAAATCTATAATTTTGCCTATGACAACACCCTTGGGCAATTCCGGTTTTTTATATCCGGCTACTTCAAGCCCTATTTTATTGAGCGTATCTAAAATATCGCTATCTTTTATTTTTGAAATATCTACAAATTCGCTTAGCCAGCTTCTGGTAAAAATCATACAAATTGCTCCATAAGTCTCAGATCGCCCTCAAAAAGAGACCTCATATCCGACGTGTTATTAAGTAGCATAGAGAATCTCTCTACGCCAAGTCCAAATGCGTATCCGCTTACGTTTTTATATCCAACGGCCTCAAACACGTTCGGGTCTACGATACCGCACCCAAGTACTTCCAGCCATCCGGTGTGCTTGCACACCCTGCATCCGTCACCGCCACAGAATACGCAAGATATATCCACCTCGGCCGACGGCTCCGTGAACGGGAAAAAGCTAGGGCGAAATCTCACTTTTACATCGCCGAACATATGTTTTAGGAAGTCTTCAAGAAGTGATTTTAGATTGGCGAACGATACCTTGTCGCCCTCTTCCACCACAAGCCCTTCTACCTGATGGAACATCGGCACATGCGTAAGGTCATAGTCTCTTCTACACACTGCACCCGGCGCTATCATGCGTATAGGCGGCTTTTGGGATAGCATCGTTCTTATCTGGACGCTTGACGTATGAGTACGAAGAAGCATCGAATCTTTCATATAAAAAGTATCCTGCATATCTCTTGCTGGGTGGTGTTTTGGCAGGTTAAGCGCTTCAAAGTTATTAAAGTCGTTTTCTACGATAGGCCCAGTCTCTACGGAGAAGTTCATCGAGATAAAATACTCAATCATCTTATCCATAGTAGCAAGTACTGGATGGAGCGCACCGGCAGATGATTTCGTGTCGACAAGAGCGACATCTATTTTCTCTTTTTCAAGCTGTTTTTTTAGAGCCTGTGCGGCTAACTTCTCTTTTTTTGTTTCTAGAGCCGCACCGACATTTTCTTTGATTTCATTTAGATCTTTTGCAAGCTCTTTTTTTGCATCCGCATCAAGCTCTTTCATTCTCAAAAATTCGGCAGCCAAGAACCCTTTTTTACCAAAAATCTCTATTCTTATTTCTTCTAGTTCGTCTAGGCTTTTTGCGCCGTCAACTTTTTTTAGCCAATCCTGCAAATTCTGTTTCCTTATTTTATGCTCTTTGTTTAGCTTATTTTACAACAGTGTTCATTATAATAGGCGCAAAATTTGTTACAAGGAGCTTCGATAATGACGGTATTTCATAAAATTTTAAACGGCGAGATTCCATGCTCAAAAGTATATGAGGACGAATATACACTAGCCTTTCACGACATTAATCCAAAAGCCCCTATACATATCTTAGTAATTCCAAAAGTTTTTTCAAAAGATTTTGAAGATGTAGGCAATGAGGCATTAACGCATATGGCAAAAGCGGTTAGAGAGGTAGCCAAAATAACAGGACTAAACGAGAGCGGTTATAGACTAATAACAAATATCGGTAGCGACGGCGGTCAAGAAGTACCGTATATACATTTTCATGTGCTTGGCGGCAAAAAATTAAAATGGACACATCTGGTAGACGAATCAGAAAGCCATAAAGCAATGTAAGGTGGCGACGGCTTTTCAGCCGTTGCAACAACCGCCTATATCTTCAGTCAAATATTCACTACCTACTTTTGCAATAACAACTTTGTCGGCTATTTTTATCCCGTTTAAAAATATCGTATAGCTCATATCTACGCAGTTTCTCACCGTATTCATAGTAGAGCAATATGTCTCTACGCTAGCCATTACCCATCTTTTTACCATTGTTTCCTCGGCATCGCAGACTACATCATAAACAAAATGTGCGGAGTTGAATTTTTTTGGAAAATCTTGGTTTCTCACATAATCGCCGCTCATTGAAAAGCTTTTGAGCCCTACATTGTTTTTCTCCGCCATACTGACTATATCAACACCGGAGCAAGATATAAGCCCAAGCGCAAAATACTCAAGGGGCGATATTTCCGTAGGATTTATAACAAAAGAGCCGTTTGTAGCCTCAGCATTAAATGATTTTCCGCTTGTATGAGTAATTTTTACGTTCATTCTAAAACCCTTTATAGTTTATTGCTACGATTTCTCTCTCAAGCGAATGCAGCAGTTCCATATATTCGACGTCGGCACGGTTTTTAGCATTTTCTTCAATATCGCAAGCTACTTTTCGTACAGACTCAAGACGTAGATTTGCAGCCGCGCCTTTTATTTTATGGGATAACTCGAAAATCGCTTCAAAGTTTTTTGAGGCAATGGCCTCTTTCATAGGAACTAGCTCGGCGGCGGCATCAAGCACAAAATCTTCAAGCAAGGACATGATTTCATCCCTATCGAGCCCCAAAGATTCCTCAAGCGCCGCAACATAGCAGTTAGTTTTATTGTCGTAATAACTGCCCAAAACACCGAATAGTTCTTTTTCGTTAATCGGCTTTTGCAAATACTCATCAAAGCCTTCCGCAATAAACTTCTCCCTGTCTCCGGCATTAGCGTTTGCAGTTAGGGCTATAACTTGCGTATTGGAATCTATCTGTTTTATGACTTTCATGGCTTCTATGCCGTTCATTTTTGGCATTTGTATATCCAAAAGAACCATTGGATAACGTTTTAGCAAAAATAGCTCCACGGCCTCTTCGCCGTCACTCGCTATAACGGCTTCATAACCGTGTTTCTTAAAAAGTGCGGTTATGAGTTTTTGGTTTGTTTTATTATCGTCCGCGACAAGCACCTCCGGCATATTGCCGCCATGGGGCTTATCTACATATTTAGAGTGCTCATCTTTGTTTTCCACACCGCCAAACAATGCTTTTTTCAGTTTTGTGGCCGAAAGTGGAAGCCTTATCGTATCTGTACCGTATGCAAAAGGGTCGCCCGTTAAAAGCACCTTCTTTTTACCTTCAAACCCAGCTTCCATTTTTTCGTAACACACAATAACATCGGCTTCTTCGGCAGTTTCGACCCAATCTATCCCCATGGCATCCAGATATTTTGCAAACACCATGCACGTAGCTCCACAGCTTTCGAGATTTACGATATAGACGCTCTTTTTATCCACTTGGTCTACGGTTGAATCCGCAACATCAAATTCAAGCTCAATCCAAAATCTACTGCCGCCACCCTCTTCACTCTCCACACAGAGCCTGCCACCCATCATCGAAGCAAGATTTGAGGATATGGAAAGCCCCAGCCCAGTACCGCCAAATTTCCTAGATATACCTGCATCCGCTTGTGAAAAAGGGGTAAATATTCTTTCAAGCTTATCGGATGGAATCCCTATTCCCTCATCTTTTATCTCAAATAAAACACCTATTTTCCCATCTTTTATATCTTGCGGGATTATGTTTATAAATATATTTTTACCTTCAGGGGTGAACTTGATGGCATTTGAAATAAGATTTGAGAGTATCTGTCTTATCCGCAGAGAATCCCCGATGAGTTTTTTTGGAATGCGTGGGTCTATAAAACTTAGAAGTTTTATCTTTTTCTCGTAAGCCTTGATTGCAAACAGCTCAACCACGGACTCAAACTCAGGCAACGCCTCAAAAGTATGTGGCTCGATATCAAAAGAGCCGCTTTCTATTTTTGAATAATCCAAAATATCATTGATAATATAAAGTAGATTTTTGCTGTTTGACTCGATAATGGCTAGATACTCGTCTCGCAAAGTTTTGTTGTCAACATCTTTTAAAAGCTCAGTAAAACCGAGTACGGCATTCAATGGGGTGCGTATCTCATGGCTCATTGCCGCAAGGAAGTCTCCTTTTGCTTTTTCGGCAAGCCTTGCCTTAATAAGAGCCTCTTCTAGCTCTTTTGTTTTTTGCTTGTTCTCTTTTTGGAGTTTTACCACTTCGCCGACGGTCTCAAGGGTGCGAATAAGCTCTTCCGCATCAACAGGCTTTACAAGGAAGTTTGTGACGCCAAGCTTGATAGCCTCCAAAAAAAACTCTATATCATTATGGGCGCTAAGAGCGATAATCGGGATTAGCCTATTGTCTTTGCGGACTATTTCGGCCATCTCAAAGCCAGTCATTTTTGGCATCTTGATGTCGGTCAGGATTATATCCGGCTGGTGTTGCTTGTATAATTCAAGCGCCTCCTCACCGTTTGATGCAACAAAAAGCTCTTTTACGAACTTTTTTAAAATTCTCTCAAAAATAATCCTAATAGCATCTTCGTCTTCGGCATACAAAACCCTCAAATCAAACAAGCGGCTTCCTAGTGTAAAAAGTGTCTAACTCCCGTAAAATACATAGCCATACCATATTCATTCGCTGCAGCGATTACTTCGTCATCTCTCATGCTTCCGCCAGGCTCTACAATGGCGGATACGCCGACTGTTGCAGCCGCGTCGATAGAATCACGGAAAGGGAAAAATGCTTCCGATGCAAGCACGGATCCTCTCAGATCAAGACCCAAATCTTCCGCCTTTCTAATAGCGGCTTTTGCAGCGTCAACACGGCTAGTCATACCCATACCTATTGCCACCATTGCGCTATCTTTTACATACACGACGCAGTTTGATTTTGTTAGAGCCGCTACTTTATATGCTATTTCAATATCGGTAAGCTCTCTTGCGTCTGCCATGCGAGAAGTCATCAGTTTCGCGTTTTTAAGCTCTTCGTCTTTTACTTCATCCTCATCCTGAGCCACTACGCCACCCATGACATGTCTAAAGTCATTTGCGTCTTTGATTTTCGGTAAGTAGCCGTTACCGCCGTGAAGCTCGAATAGTTTAATTCTTTTTTTAGCTTCAAATACCTCCACCGCTTCTTTAGTGATTTTTGCGGCAATTAGCACTTCAATATATGTCTCATTAATTTTTTGCGCAAGCTCTTTATCTACCGTACCGTTAACGGCAACCACGCCGCCGTATGCTGACACAGGGTCACATTTTAGCGCTTCGGTATAGCTTTCAAGCAAAGTCCCTTTAAGTGCGAAGCCACATGGGTTAGCGTGCTTGATGATTGATACGGCAGGTCTATCACCAAAGTTTGCCGCCAGTTTTACGGCTCCGTTGATGTCGGTTAGATTGTTAAATGAAGCTTCACCTTTGATGATTTTTAGGTTTTTTGACCAGAAGCCGTCAAACTCATATAGCGCCCCTTTTTGGTGAGGGTTTTCGCCGTATCTTGTGTCAAAAGCTTTTGAAGCCGAGATAAAGAGTTTGTCGCCAAAACCGCCTTTAAATCTCTTGTTCATATAGTTTGCTATCATGCTATCATATGCCGCAGTGTGCTCGTACGCCTTTATCATCAAATCTCGTCTGAATTCGAAGTCGTCTTTGCCTTCTTTGATAGCCTTGAGCACTCTTGCGTAGTCCGCAGGGTCGGTAACGATTAGAACATCTTCAAAGTTTTTTGCCGCGCTTCTCACCATTGCAGGGCCGCCGATGTCGATATTTTCGATTATTTCGTCAAAGTCGTCGGTTCTCTCGATTGTCGCCTTAAATGGATATAGATTTACGCAAACCAGATCGATTCTTTTGATACCAAACTCTTTTGCGGTATCCCTATGTGCTTTGTCTTTTCTTTTGTGCAGTATTGCGCCGTGAACCATTGGATTTAGCGTCTTTACTCTGCCGTCAAACATCTCCGGAAAGCCGGTAAATTTGCTAATGTCTTTGGCTTTTATCCCCTCGTCAGTCAGGCTTTTTAGCGTGCCACCCGTACTTACTATCTTGCAGCCAAGCTCCTTAAGGGCTTTCGCAAACTCTATTACTCCGCTTTTATCACTTACCGAAATCAACGCTCTCATTACAAATCCTGTTCGACTATTTTTTTGAAGCTCTCAAAATAAAGCTCTTTTAGTTTTTCGCTTGGTAAATTTATGCCGTCAAGCTTCATATCTCTTTCAGTCACTTCGCCTATTTTCATCACTTTTAGCGCATACGAAGGGGCAAATCTGAGGAATTCCTCTTCTTTTTCTTTGCTCACTTCAACTACGACACGGCTCAGGCTCTCTGCGAAAATATCTTTTTCATCGCCAAATCCGCTTTTGCCTTCAAATCCAAGACCGCTAAGCGCGCACATTTTGGATAAAGCAACGGCAAGACCGCCAATAGACAGGTCTTTTGCGCTTGCCAAAAGCCCTTTTTTGTTTGCTTCGATAATCATATCCCAAAGGGTAAGCTCACGTGAAAGGTTAACTTCTGAGTGTTTGCCTGCCACAGTGCCGCCAAATACTTTCATATACAAAGAGCCGCCAAATTCACTCATCGTATCGCCTATTAGATATACGCTATTTCCAGCTTTTTTAAACTCGTTTGTAAGCAGTTTGCTTGCATCCTCAAGTAGCCCCACCATACCGATAGAAGGGGTCGGGAATACGCTCACTTTGTTTGTTTCGTTATAAAGCGATACATTTCCGCTTACAACCGGAGTATGAAGAGAGCGACAAGCGTCTTTGATGCCTTCGCAAGCCTCTTTGAACTGCCACATAACCTCAGGATTTTCTGGGTTGCCGAAGTTTAGGCAGTCCGTGATAGCAAGCGGTCTAGCACCCGTAGTCGCTACATTTCGCCCTGCTTCCATGACCGCCGCAGATGCGCCAAGACGAGGATTTATATACACTTGTCTTGGGTTGCAGTCAACACTTACCGCAAGTGCCTTATTTGAGCCTTTTACCCTGATGACACCGGCATCGCTTCTGCCAACTTTTGTCATAGAGTTTGTCTGTACCGTCGAATCATATTGGTTGTAGATAAAGCTCTTATCTGCCACCTCTTGATGCGCCATCAATGTTTCCAAAGCCTCTTGCGAGCTTACTTTTTTGCAAACATCAACGGTTGTATTCGCTATTTCGGCTAAGTATTTTGGCTCGGCAATAGGTCTTGTGTAGCAAGGAGCCTCATCTGTAATAGGAGCTACAGGCACTTCGCATACTACTTCGCCGTGCCACGTAAGCACCATATTGCCCGTATCGGTCACTTCGCCGATTACGGCAAAATCAAGGTCCCACTTCTCGAATATTACCTCAAGCTCTTTTTCTCTGCCTTTGTGGACACAGATAAGCATTCTCTCTTGTGACTCGCTTAGCATTAGCTCGTATGGGGTCATCCCCTCTTCTCTCATCGGAACTTTATCCATCCACATTACCATACCGCTACCCGCACGGCTCGCCATCTCGAAGCTTGAGCTTGTAAGTCCCGCAGCACCCATATCTTGAATACCGATAATTGCGCCGGTTTTGAACGCCTCTAGGCACGCCTCAAGCAGTAGTTTCTCGGTAAAAGGGTCACCCACTTGCACGGTTGGTCTTTTGGTCTTTGCATCAGCTCCAAAGCTATCAGAACTCATAACCGCTCCGCCAAGACCGTCTCTACCAGTCTTTGAGCCTACATATATGACCGAGTTACCGATGCCTTGCGCTTTTCCGTAGAAAATCTCATCAGATTTGACAAGCCCCAAAGTAAATGCATTTACAAGGTTGTTACCCGCATAACACTCATCAAAAGTAGTCTCACCTGCTAGCATAGGCACACCCATGCAGTTACCGTAGCTTGATATACCCTCGACGACACCTCTTAGAAGATGTCTATGCAGCTTGCCTTGCTCACCTTTGTCGGATATATCGCCAAATCTTAGAGAGTTCATATTGGCAACAGGTCTAGCGCCCATCGTGAATACATCTCTTAGTATCCCGCCGACACCCGTCGCCGCACCTTGGAACGGCTCTATGAAGCTCGGATGGTTGTGGCTCTCCATCTTAAATACCGCCGCATCGCCGTCACCGATGTCGATAACGCCTGCATTTTCGCCCGGTCCTTGAATAACCCATGGCGCTTCGGTCGGAAAGCCTTTTAGATAAACTCTGGATGATTTGTAGCTGCAGTGTTCGGACCACATAGCCGAGAATATACCTATCTCAACAAGATTTGGTTCTCTGTTTAGTATTTTTTTGATGTGTTCGTAGTCTTCGGTGGTTAATTTGTGAGATTTGAGTATAGCCTCTAGATTTTCCAAGTTTAAGTCCTTAAAATAGAAAAAAGTTTGCGCAATAATACAGAAAAACGACTAAAAGCAGATTGCTTAAAAAATAACCGTTTTTAGCCTAAATCAAAGCAAATAATGCTAATATAACCCAAACTTTCGCAAGTTTCATTATTCTTTAGGAGACAAGCCTTTATGAAGTGGATTAAATTTTTCGGTGAGCTAAGAAATAGCGACGTGAGCCTAGTTGGAGGCAAAAACGCGAGTCTTGGCGAGATGTACCAACTACTAGTACCAAAAGGGATTAGAGTTCCAAACGGTTTTGCAATAACAAGTGATGCATATTGGGCACTACTTGATAGTGAAAACCTTAGAGAACCTATTAAAGACCTACTAAAAGATGTTGATACTACCGACATAGACGTTCTAAGAGTTAGAGCTCAAAAAATCAGAGATATGATATTTGGAACTCCTCTTCCTAAAGAGCTAAGAGACGAAATCGTAGAAGCCTACCATACACTATCAAAAGAATACGGCATGGATGAGGCCGATGTGGCGGTAAGAAGCTCCGCAACGGCGGAAGACCTTCCGGATGCGTCTTTTGCCGGGCAACAAGACACATACCTTAATATACAAGGTGAAACAAGCCTTATTCACCATGTAAAATCATGCTTTGCGTCACTATTTACGGATAGAGCTATCAGCTATAGAGCATCAAGAGGTTTTGACCACTTCCAAGTAGCCCTATCGGTCGGAGTACAAAAAATGGTACGCTCAGACAAAGGCTCAAGCGGCGTTATGTTCTCTATAGACACAGAAACAGGCTTTAGAGAGGCTGCATTTATTACATCTGCTTGGGGTCTAGGCGAAAACGTCGTCGGCGGCACTGTAAACCCTGATGAATTTTATGTATTCAAACCTACTCTAAACGAAGGCAAAAAGCCTATTATCAAAAGACAAATGGGTCATAAACACATCAAAATGGTTTATTCGGCTCCAGGCTCAAGCCACAAACACCTAACACACAATATCCCTACAACTCCGGAAGAGTTCAACTCTTTCTCACTAACAGACGAAGAAGTATTGGAACTTGCAAGATATGCGGTAATCATAGAAGACCATTACTGCGAAGAAGCCGGTGAGTACAGACCTATGGACATGGAATGGGCAAAAGACGGTATTAGCGGCGATATATTCATCGTTCAAGCAAGACCTGAGACGGTTCAAAGCCAAAAAGCCAAAAAAGGTGCGAATAGCATAGAAACTTACCACCTAAGAGCGAAAAAAGAAGACAAAAAACTTCTCGTAACAGGTCGTGCCGTAGGCGGTAAAATAGGCGCCGGAAAAGTAAGAATCATTGAAACACTGGATAGAATCAACGAATTCCAAGAGGGTGAAGTACTTGTGACCGACAATACAGACCCAGATTGGGAACCGGCGATGAAAAAAGCCGCTGCCGTTATCACAAACAGGGGTGGTAGAACTTGCCACGCTGCAATCGTTGCTAGAGAAATCGGCGTTCCTGCGATAGTTGGAGCAGTAGGCGCAACAGACTTACTAGAAGACGGGCAACTTGTCACGGCTTCTTGTGCAGAGGGCGAAGACGGGTATGTATACGAAGGCATACTCCCTTTTGAAATTGAAAAAATCGACCTAAGCAATCTGCCAGAACTAAAAACAAAACTTTATATGAACGTCGGCGACCCAACCAAAGCATTTGGTTTCTCCGCGCTTCCAAACGACGGTGTAGGTCTTGCGAGAATGGAGTTTGTTATTAACAACTACATCAAAGCTCACCCTCTTGCGCTTGTGGATATGCACAACGGCAAAAAAGGTATTCAAGATGAAGAGCAAATCAAAGAGATAATCAGCGGATATGAAAATCCAAAAGAATTCTTTGTGAAAAAACTTTCTGAAGGTATTGGTATGATAGCCGCTGCTTTCTACCCAAAACCCGTAATAGTAAGAACATCGGACTTCAAATCAAACGAATACAAAAGAATGATAGGCGGTAGTGAGTACGAGCCGCACGAAGAAAACCCAATGATAGGATATAGAGGGGCTAGCAGATATTATTCTGATAGCTACAAACCGGCATTTGACTGGGAGTGTGAAGCTCTTAAAAAAGTAAGAGACGAAATGGGTCTTACAAACGTAAAACTAATGCTTCCGTTTGTTAGAACACCGGAGGAAGGCAGAAAAGTTCTTTCAATTATGAAAGAAAATGGTCTAGTGCAGGGCGAAAACGGTCTTCAAGTGTATGTTATGTGCGAACTTCCATCAAATGTAATTCTGGCAGACGAATATCTAAAAGACTTTGACGGCTTCTCAATAGGTTCAAACGACCTTACACAGCTAACACTGGGCGTAGATAGAGACGGTGAGCTTGTTGCCCATATATTTGACGAAAGAAACGAAGCCGTAACAAGAATGCTAAAAATGGCAGTAGCTGCGTGCAAAAAAGCAGGTAAATATGTAGGTATATGCGGACAAGCCCCTTCAGACTACCCTGAAGTAGCGGAACTTCTGGTAAGAGAAGGGATTACGTCAATATCTCTAAATCCGGATTCAATGATTAGCACATGGCAAAATCTTGCAAAAATAGAAGCAGAAATAGGTAAATAATGGAGCAAAAAAGCGCCATTAGCTATTTTTATTCCGTATTTATTGCGGCAATACTAGGCTCCGTAGCAATTTATTTTTATGCGGGTTGGATGGGCGTCTATCAGACAAACATCCTCTCCGTCCTCGAACTCTCACTATCTTTTGATAATGCGGTTATCAATGCTCTAATACTCGCAAATATGACTCTGTTTTGGCGCAAGATGTTTATCACCTGGGGTATGCTTATTGCCGTTTTTGGCATGAGGCTACTTTTCCCTATTCTCATAGTTTATGCCACTACGGATTTGGGGTTTATCGAAGCCTTTACGCTATCGGTCAACAATCCGGCTAAATACGAAGAGATAATACAGAACTCCCATCACATACTAATGAGCTTTGGCGGAACTTTTCTTCTAATGGTATTTCTGACCTTTCTTTTTGATAAGGAAAGAGAAGTTCATTGGATCGCCTTCATAGAACAAAGAGCGGCAAAATGGGCATCTCTTGGCGAAATAAAAATAGCCACAGTAATGATAACCATGTCCCTTATAGGCTATTTTGCTCCGAGTGAAGTTTTGGCTGGAGATAGAATCCTTACCATCGACAAGTCGGAAATCATTTTAGGAATGGTTTATGGCGTAACGCTATATGTTATTATAGAGCTAATCAGAGGAATGCTTGAGGGCAAAGATGAGAATGACAATGAGCTGGAAGGTGTAAGCAAGCAAGCGCAAGCAAATGCACTTAAAGGCGGCTTTGCATCTTTTATGTATCTTGAGCTTATCGACGCCTCTTTCTCGTTTGACGGCGTACTTGGAGCATTCGCAGTAACGCAAAACATCATCATTATGATGATTGGTCTTGGTATAGGTGCATTTGCCGTAAGGTCATTAACACTTCTTTTGGTGGATAGAAAAACGGTTCAGGAGTATAAATACCTAGAGCACGGCGCAATGTGGTCTATAGGCATGCTTGCGGCAAGCATGATAGTTCAAATTTTTGTGCATCTACCGTCATTTTTGATAACGACCATAGCCATACTACCTATTACGGTTGCCTTCATAAATTCAATCTACGCAAATAGAAAACTAATAGAAAGTAAAGAGTAGGATTTCTACTCTTTACCGTCAAAAAGTATTATTTTATAGCTACTCTTTTTTACTACCACCTGTCTATTTTTAGGCACTATGCTCTCCGCCTCTAAGGCGTTAATATCTTTTCTTACATCATCAAGCTCTTTTTGTAACTCTCTAACCTGATTTTTTAACTGCATCACCACATCGACACCGGCAAGATTTACCCCTAGCTCTCTTGTGAGTCTAAGTATTAGCCTGAGGTCGTCTATATCCTTCTCGGAATATACCCTTATCTTTCCGCTTGTCCTACCTGGGACAACCAGCCCTTCCCTCTCATAATGCCTAAGCGTCTGCGGGTGTATGCCGAGAAGCTCAGCGACAACGCTTATTTGATATATCGGATCCTCAAACCCTTTCATCTTAGCCCTTTAAACGAGTTTTTCTTCCATTATTTTTGCCAATTCCGGCTCAAGAGAATCGACGGACGGTATAATAACGCTAGCTTTCAAATACAAATCGCCCTTCGATTTTGTTTTTCTATTGACTGCGCCCTTCTCTTTTACTCTAAACTTTTGACCACATTTAGTTCCCGCCGGCACCTTCAGGTTTATCTCACCCTCTAGTGTTTGCACGGAGACTTTACCGCCAAATATGGCGGTTTTAAGAGATATGTCAAAATTTTTCGTCAGGTCATCACCATCTCTTTCGTATTCGGCGCTCTTGGCCACGCTAACCTTGAGCAGCAAATCACCTCTTGGATGTCCCTGCGCGCTTCTGCCCTTACCCTTTATCCGAAGCGTCTCTCCGTCATTAATACCTGCCGGCACCTTGATATCGAAGCTCTCGTTGTTTAAAGATATATTTTGACTTCCGCCTCTAACAGCTACGTCGAAAGGTATTGTGACTACGGCATTCACATCGAGGTCTACACCTCCAAATCCACCGAAGCCGCCAAAACCGCCCCCTCTTCCACCACCGAAGCCGCCAAAACCGCCGCCGCCGAAGATATTTCTGAGTATATCCTCAAAATCGGCGCCATTGCCCTGGGAGCTCCTAAAATCATGGAAGCTCTGCCCGCCAAACATATCATCGCCGTACATATCGTATTTCTTACGTTTTTCATCATCGGAGAGTATTTCGTAGGCGCTATTTATCTCTTTGAATTTCTCTTCCGCCTCCGGTGTTTTGTTGATATCGGGATGATATTTTCTTGCTAATTTTCTATATGCTTTTTTTATTTCGTCAGCCGAAGCATTTGAGCTTACTTCAAGCGTTTCGTATAGACTTTTCTTTGCCACTTCAAAATCCTAGTACAATTTTTTAGTGTAATTATATAACAAAGTTTAGTCTTTGTCTATCAAGTTTGAAAATTTTTTTGAAGGAGGAGACCCCGAAGGGTCTGAAGGTATTATAGCTCTTTAACAACCCAAGGAAGGCCGTATTCATTGAGGGCAGCCATGAATGGATCTGGATCGAACTGTTCCATATTCCACACCCCGGCTCTTCTCCACTCGCCTTTTGCAACCATCATGCCGCCAATAAACGCAGGCACCCCGGTCGTATAGCTAACAGCCTGAGAATTGACCTCGGCAAAACATGCCTCATGGTCGCACACATTATAGATATATATGCTTCTCTCTTTGCCGTCTTTGATACCTTTGCAATAGCAGCCTATGTTTGTTTTGCCTTTTGTTCGTCCGGCAAGGCTAGCAGGGTCTGGTAGAAGCGTTTTTAGAAGTTGTATAGGCACTATTTTTTGCCCGTTATGCTCTACTTCGTCGATTCTTAGCATTCCGACATTTTCAAGGCATCTCATATGCGTTAGATAGCTTTGTCCAAATGTCATAAAAAATCTAATTCTTTTTAGCCCTTTAATATTTTGAACAAGAGACTCTAGTTCTTCATGATACAACAGGTAGCTATCTTTTGGTCCAACCTCAGGATAATCCCATACTTGCATTATCTCCATCGGAGCAGTCTCTATCCATTTACCGTCTTCCCAGTATCTACCTTTTGAGCTTACTTCTCTTAGGTTGATTTCAGGGTTGAAGTTTGTCGCAAACGGATAACCGTGGTCGCCCGCATTGCAATCTAGTATATCAATGTAGTGTATTTCATCAAAGTAGTGTTTTTGTGCATAAGCGCAAAATACATTCGTAACACCCGGGTCAAAGCCGCTTCCAAGAAGTGCGGTTAGTCCCGCTTGCTCAAATTTTTCTTTTTTTGCCCATTGTTCTTTGTATTCGAACTTTGCCGTATCGGGATGTTCATAGTTTGCCGTATCTACATAGTGAACGCCGGCTTTTAAGCATGCTTCCATAATTGTGAGATCTTGATACGGGAGCGCCACGTTGATAACGACGTCAGGACTATATTTTGCGATTAGGGCCGCCGTTTCGTCGATATTGTCGGCATCTACTCTGTCTATTTCAAGGCTATAGCCTTTGTTTTTTATCTGTGCTTGTATCTTTTCGCATTTGTCTATCGAACGGCTAGCAAGGCAGACAAAACTAAAAACATCCGGATTCATAGCACATTTGTGCGCCACTACGCCGCCTACTCCGCCTGCGCCGATTATTAAAACTCTTGACATAAAACTCTCCAAAAAAATTTCTGCGATTTTACTGTAAATTAGTTACGAATTTGTTATGCGGGTTTGAAGTTTGAGCGACTTTGGCAAAAATCGACAAGAAAACACTCGCTTTCGCACAACGGGTTTTTGGCCTTACAGATATAACGCCCAAAAAGCACCATAGCCTGGTGAAGCGTCGCAAGTTCGCTCACATAAGCTTTTGACAGCTCTTCTTCGGTTTTGACGGCGGTTTTTGCACTTGAGAGTCCCAATCTATGCGCAGTCCGAAATACATGTGTATCGACAGCCATGTGATTGCTTTGCAAAAACTCTATCATAAAAACATGTGCCGTTTTTTGCCCAACTCCCGCCAAGCTTTTGAGCGAGGCTTCATCGTGTGGAATAGAGCCACCAAAATTTGCAACTACACTCTGCGCCATTGCAAGCAGGTTTTTTGCTTTGTTGTTAAAATAACTGCATGATTTGATAAGAGAGGCTATCTCATCCACGCTTGAGCCCGCCATAGCTTCCACGGTAGGCAAAGCCGCAAAAAGCCCTTTTGTGATGATATTTACTCGCTTATCCGTACATTGTGCCGACAGTATGATGGCAACCAATAGCTCATAATCACTCGTAAATTCAAGCTCCGTCTTTGCCGAGCCGTAGCGCTCCAAAAACCTTTTTTTTATCTCTGCTATGTTTTTTTTGGATTGTTTTTTCATACTTTCTACTTCGTAAATTTTTGGCTTTATATTGCGAAAAAAAGATAAGGATTAGCTTTAAAAACGCATTTTTTTATGGTATAATAACGGCTAAATTTTAACTATTTTTAAGGTTAGATAGTATCTAAAAGTCTCAAAAAAGTTAGAATAATCTTTCAAAGGAGTGAGAGATGACAAATAGCGGCATAAAAAATAGCCTCAAAAATATGCTTTTCCAAAGATACCAAAAACTTCTCCTCTCGTACGATGAGGTTCAAAACGAAGTTCTAGATAATCCACGTTTGGTGGCGTCAAATTCTATGATTCCAAATACATGGCTAATAGACGATGTCGTATCGTATCTATGCACACCATATGAGATGGCCTATGGCAAACATGCAACACAAAAAGAAAAAAAACAACTAGTTATCAACGAAGTAAATAAAGCTCTCCAAAAATACTGGAATAAAACACACTACGTATCACAAGCGGTAGCAAACTAAAAAGCTTCCGCCCCCTTATTTTCAGCACTTCATATATTTTTCTTAAAATTTCAATTTATTTTGACTTAAGTCAACTATTTTCGCATTTTTGTTAGTTAAACTCTCTTCGTAATCCAAAAAAGGAGTGCCATAATGGATACCTCAAGAAGAGAGTTTCTCAAAAAGAGCGCTGGAGCCGCTGCGGCGACGGCAATCGGAATGACAATAGCCCCACAGGACGCCGAGGCGGCCCAAGGTGCCGAAAAAGGATGGAGATGGGATAAAGCCGTCTGTAGATTTTGCGGTACCGGATGTGGAGTTATGGTTGCTACCAAAGACGATAAGATAATAGCGGTAAAAGGTGACCCTGCTGCACCTGTCAACAAGGGTCTAAACTGTATCAAGGGTTATTTTCTGGCAAAAATAATGTACGGTGCAGACAGACTAACAGAGCCCCTGCTTCGTGTAAATGCAAAAGGCGAGTTCGACAAAAAAGGTCAATTCAAACCTGTTAGCTGGCAAAAAGCTTTTGACGTAATGGCTGCAAAATTCAAAGAGACATACGCCAAAAATGGTCCTACAAGTGTCGGCGTATTCGGCTCCGGTCAATATACGATACACGAAGGCTACGCGGCTCTAAAACTAATGAAAGCCGGTTTTAGAACAAACAACCTAGACCCAAATGCTAGACACTGTATGGCGTCTGCCGTTGCCGGTTTCATGCAAACTTTCGGTATCGATGAGCCGGCGGGATGCTATGATGATATTGAACTAACCGATACCATAGTAACCTGGGGCGCCAATATGGCAGAGATGCACCCTATTCTATGGTCTAGGGTATCAGATAGAAAACTTACTAATAAAGACAAAGTAAAAGTAGTTAATCTCTCCACCTACACCAACAGAACATCCGACCTTGCGGATATCGAAATAGTATTTAGACCAAATTCGGATCTTGCGATTTGGAACTACATCGCTCGTGAACTCGTATACAGCAACCCAAGTGCAATCGACTGGAAATTTGTAAACGACAACTGCGTATTTACGACAAGCTGGGTAGACACCGGGTATGGTATGAGAAATAATCCAAACCATCCTAAGTTTGCGGCAGCCGAAAAAGATACGGTAGCAAAAGAGGTTTCAAAAGTGGTTAGCTCACTAGAAGGCCCTGCGCTTGAGCCGTTCGGTTATAAAGCCGGACAAACTATGAATATGAAACACAACGGCAATGCCGGAGA
The DNA here is from genome assembly GCA_050252455.1 of Campylobacterales bacterium. Lineage (GTDB taxonomy): Bacteria > Campylobacterota > Campylobacteria > Campylobacterales > UBA6016 > UBA6016. The sequence goes on from JBFWKW010000033.1 coordinate 20,240, forward strand.
AAACTGGGCGATTAGCTTTGAGGAATTCAAAAAAGGTCTTGCCCCTTACACGCTAGATTACGTAGCAAACGTAGCCAAAGGTAATCCTGACGAAGACATTAATGAATTCAAGAAAAAACTAAAAGCTCTAGCCGACCTATACATAGAAAAAGGTAGAAAAGTAGTATCTTTCTGGACTATGGGTATGAATCAGCACACAAGAGGAACATGGGTAAACAGCCAATCATATATGGTTCACATGCTTCTTGGCAAACAGTCAAAACCTGGAATGGGCGCTTTCTCGCTAACAGGACAGCCATCGGCTTGCGGTACGGCAAGAGAGGTTGGAACATTCTCGCATAGACTTCCTGCCGACATGGTGGTTATGAATCCAAAACACAGAGAGCACTCTGAGCATATATGGAAAGTTCCGGCTGGAACTCTAAATCCGGTAGCCGGAAGCCACTTTATGCAAATTATGAGAGATATTGAAGACGGCAAAATCAAATGGGCATGGGTACAAGTCAACAATCCATGGCAAGATACTGCGAATGCAAACCACTGGATTAAAGCGGCAAGAGAGATGGATAACTTCATTGTATGCTCCGACGCATATCCCGGTATCTCCGCAAAAGTCGCAGACCTCATCCTTCCATCGGCCATGATATATGAAAAATGGGGCGGTTACGGTAATGCCGAAAGAAGAACTCAGCAATGGAGACAGCAAGTAACTCCGGTCGGTCACGCTAAGGGCGATCTTTGGCAGACACTAGAGTTTGCAAAAAGATTTACGCTTG
>JBFWKW010000034.1:0-19627 GCA_050252455.1 Campylobacterales bacterium
AAAGAGAGCTACATAATGGCTCTCAAAAATGTCGGAATAAAACCTAAAGATTTTGAAAGCGGACTAAAAAAAGAGCTTTTGGTTGAGAAGGTATCTGCGGTAATTAGTCCAAAAATTTCAAAAGATGAAACTGCGGCTCTTGCGTCGGCGGCTTTGTCAAAAGATAGGGTTGGCATCAAAATTATAGATGCAACGTCATTTTTAAAACAGGCAGATGAAGCGGCTATAAAAGCATTTTGGGAAAAAAACAAAGCTAAATTTAAAAGCGAACCGACTTGCGATGTTGAGAGTATAGAGGTTGCCTCGGCGGCTCTAACTCCTGGCGAAGAAGATATCAAAAAAGAGTATGCCGAAAACGGCTCTTTGTATTTCAAAGACGGCAAAAAGATGACATTTGAAGAGGCTAAGGCCCAGGTCGTTCAAAATGCAAAAATCAAGCTTGCCAAAAAAGAGGCTCTTAAAAAATACGTAGAGCTAAAAGAGGGCAAGCTAAAAGGCAAAGTCGTAAACGGAGTTATATTATCACCGTCAGCCCCTATGCCAAACGAGGTAAAGTCAGAACTGCTAAAAGTCAAAGGTGCTACCACGCTAAAACCTATTCTTGTTAACGATATGTTTGTGGTATTGAAAGTGACAAAATACAACGGGGGTAGAGAGATGAGCTTTGAAGAAGCTAAGCCGATAGCTAAAGGCGTAGTCGAGAGGGACGCCGCACTTGCCTCCATGAAAGCGGAAGCAGAAAAAGCGTTAAAGGGAGAGTTTGCGACAAGCGACATAGGTTTTCTATCAAAAAATCAAAACAATACTATAGCCGGCCTTGCACCGCAAGAATCAGCGCAGGTTGCTTCATCTATATTTGAGTCAAAAGACGCAAAAGGTGTTGTTTATTTGCAATCTAAAGCTGTATTGTTCAAAGTTTTGGAACAAAAATTGCTAGAAAACGGTCAAAGTGAGGGTAGCGAACAGGCGTTTGCCAAGATGTTACTTGGAGCCAAGGCCTCTCTTGTTAATCAAAGTGTGCTAGAATACCTGAAAAATAGGTATGAGGTAAAACTCTTTATTAGCCTTGACGGCAACAACGAAAAAAAGTAACTAGGTAAAAATGGACAATCAGGCAGCGATGGATTTTTCTAAACCGATTTTAGCGATAGATATCGGTTCAACTAAGACTTGCGCTCTCATAGCCGAGATAAAAGGCGGTGAGCCGCACATAACCGGAACGGGGATAGCCAAGTCTAACGGCCTAAAAAAAGGGGCTATTACAAATATAGAGTTGGCTTCCAAGTCTATCAAAACCGCCGTATCCGATGCAAAAAGAATTGCAGGTATGGAATTTGGCGAAGCGGTTGTTTCGATTTCCGGCGCATACACGAAAAGCATAAACTCTCACGGTATAGTCAACGTACCAAACGGCGAGATAACCCTAAAAGAGATAAATAGAGCCATACAGACGGCGCTATATAACGCAAATATCCCTTCCGAATATGAGACAATCCATGTACTTCCGTATGACTTCAAAGTAGATGAGCAGGACTTCATAGAAGATCCTATCGATATGAGCGGCAATAGGCTTGAGGTTAGCGTTCACATAGTGACTGTGCAAAAATCAAGTCTTGAAAACCTACGAAAAGCGGTTAAGCTGGCGGGTCTTGAGATATCGAATATAGTTCTTAGTGCATATGCATCTTCGATAGCGGTACTAAACAGAGACGAAAAAGAACTTGGCGTTGCGGTAATAGATATAGGTGGGGCAACGAGTAATCTTGCCGTACACCTAGGTAACTCAATTAGATACAACGACTTTTTGGCCGTCGGCTCAAACCACATCACAAACGACCTATCTATGGCGCTCCATACTCCTATTAGAGATGCAGAGCAGGTAAAACTAGAGTACGGCTCTTTACATTCAAGCTCAAACGCAATAATAGAACTTCCAACCGTCGGCAACGAAGCCGAAAAGCAAGAAGTTTCGCTTGAGATAGTGTCTAGCGTTATATATGCAAGAGCGGAAGAGACGCTTATGATACTTGCAAAATCGCTTGAAAAAAGCGGTTTTAGAAATCAAGTCGGCGCTGGTGTAGTGTTCACCGGCGGTATGACAAAACTTGAAGGACTTAGGGATTTGGCTGTTAGCATATTTGACAATATGCCTGTCAGATTTGCAAAACCAAAGGATATGGATGGGCTTTTTGAAAATCTAAAAGACCCTTCTTGTTCTACGGTCATAGGTCTTATATTGTATGCGGCAGGCAAGAATGCGCTTTATGAAATAGACTCTGCAAAAAGACTTAGACTAAAAGAGAATTTCACAACTCCGATGGCCTCTGCTCACGGGCAAAAAGAAGAGGAAAAAAGAGTTGAAAGCGATAACGCTAGACAGTATAAAGCGCCTGAAAAAATCCTACAAGGCGGCGCAAAAGAGGCAAACAAAAAGCTTCTTGAGCATATTGATTTACCTGAACGCAAGGGCGGTGGAATCAAAGCTTACTTTGTGAGGTTTTGGCGATGGGCTACACAATTATTTTAAATCTTAGGCAAGGAAGATAGATGAACGGTCTGTTTCAAGTTGAAGAGCTGCGATCAAAAAGCGGCGCAAAAATCAAAGTTATCGGTGTCGGCGGCGGCGGATGTAACATGATAAACCACATGATAAGTGAGAATGTATCCGGCATAGATTTGGTTGTCGCCAATACGGATGCACAAGCCCTGGATAGCTCGCTAGCTCCAACCAAGATACAACTTGGTGCGAAGATGACAAGAGGACTCGGCGCCGGCATGAAACCGGAAGTAGGTAGAGGCGCTGCCGAAGAGAGCTATCAAGAGATAAAATCTATGCTTGAGGGCGCAGATATGGTGTTTGTAGCCGCAGGTCTAGGCGGTGGCACAGGTACAGGAGCCGCAGAAGTAGTAGCCGCAGCAGCCAAAGAGATAGGCGCGCTTACAGTAGCAGTCGTTACAAAACCGTTCATATTTGAGGGCCAAAAAAGAAGAAAATTTGCCGATGAAGGTCTTGTCGGCGTAAAAAAAGTGTGTGACTCTATCGTCGTAATCCCGAATGACAAACTACTTGCCATAGTTGACAAAAATATGGGTATCAAAGATAGCTTCAAGATAGTAGACAACGTTCTATCTCGCGCCGTAACCGGAATCAGCGGTGTTATCTTAAAACATGGCGACAACGACATCAACCTTGACTTTGCCGACCTAAAAACAGTTATGAGCCACAAAGGGACTGCGCTTATGGGCGTAGGTGAGGCTAGCGGTAACGACGCTGCTTATCAAGCGGTCAAAAACGCAATCGAGTCCCCGCTATTTGACAATATCTCAATCAGCGGTGCTATGGGCGTATTGGTTCACGTAAATATGCACCCTAATTATCCGCTTGTACAAATTCAGCAAGCAATGTCTATAGTATATGAAAGTGCGGACCCTGATGCTGACGTAATATTCGGTACTACTACGGATGAGAACATTGAAAATGATAGGGTTGTTATAACGATAGTTGCTACAGGTTTTGAAAAAGAGGCTGCAAATGGTTTTGCACCAAAACAAATCGAAAGAGACAATGCTATCGAACAAGAGAGAGTTCAAGTAAGAACTATCAGAAAAATAAGTGGCGGATACGATATTACCTTTGATGAAGACGAACTACAAGTTCCGACATATCTTAGACGCCAAATGGATTAACCGCTAAAATCTTCCTAACAAAAAGGAGTTGTCATGAAAGTTGCTGTCGATTTTATAGAGCAAGACTTCTCCGGAAAACAAATTATCCTCAAAGAATCAAACACCGCTTTTGCAAAGGCGGTGGCCGCAAAAATATTCAAAGACATCGGTTGCGAAGTTCATATCGTCAAAGATTTTGACGCTCTTAAAAAAGCAATGGCTACAAGCAGTGACAGTTTCTTTGTCGGTGTGTTTGATTACTCCTCGGACAAGCCTGCCGATATGGATGCCATAGAATTTGCGCTTAGCGTAAAATTGCCTGTAATAGCTTTGACGGAAGAGTTTGACGACGATACCAGGGATAAGCTGCTATCTAAAAATATCGTAGATTATGTGCTAAAAAGAAGCGTTGACGATATAGATTATCTTGTTAGGCTAATTAGGCAGCTTGCCAAAAATAGTATCACCGAGGTTTTGGTGGCTGACGATTCATCCGTCTATAGAAAAAACCTATCCGATATTTTAAAAAATCAGCTATTTACCGTTTATGAGGCAAAAGACGGCGAAGAGGCTATTGCACTAATCAAAAAGCACAAAGATATAAAACTGGTTCTTACCGACTATTTTATGCCAAAAATGGACGGTTTCGAGCTTGTTACAAAGCTTAGAAAAACAAAGAGCAAAGACGAGCTTGCAATTATTGCAATATCGGGCGATACAAGCGAAATGGTGGTTTCAAAGTTTTTAAAATACGGTGCTAACGACTATATTAAAAAACCTTTTAGCAAAGAGGAGTTTATCTGTCGTATCAACAATCATATAGAGCATATATCGCTTATAGAGTTCCAAAAAGAACTTGCGAACTTTGACTTCTTGACCGGTCTATACAATAGAAAATATTTAATGGGTACGGGTAAGACGCTTCATGCAAATGCCGTGCGCGGTAACATAGATTTTATTGTCGGCATGATGGATATAGATAACTTCAAGTCTATTAACGACAGATACGGGCATGATGTAGGGGATATGATTATCAAGGATTTTGCGGCACGCCTTGAGGAGTGTTTTAGAAAATCAGACGTCATTTGCAGGTTCGGGGGCGAAGAGTTTTGTGTGCTTTTGACGAATGTCGAAGACCAGCACATAGAGACTGCTTTTGAAAAGCTTTTGCACAATGTAAGAAATACCGAAATTACCACAAAGCAAAACGAAATAGTTCAATATACCGTGTCTATCGGCGTTTGTGCGACACTGCTAAATAGCTTTGAAGATATGCTAAAAGTCGCGGACGACAGGCTTTATATGGCAAAAAAAGCTGGCAAAGATAGGGTAATTACGGATATCATTCCGTCTTAAGCCTCTATTTGTCTCCCGTTTAAGAAATTTTGGACAATCTTGTTGTCCGTATTTTTGAAGCTGTCGGCATCGCTACTCTCTATGATAACCCCTTCGTATAACATTGCTGCATAGTCGGCACACTTGAAAGCCTCTTTTATATCGTGGCTTATAAGTATGGAGGTTATTTTTAGCTCCTTTTGAAGCTTTATTATCATTTGGCTGATTTGGTCGCTTATTATCGGGTCTAGCCCCGTAGTCGGCTCGTCGTAAAGCATTATTTGCGGACGGAGGATAATAGTTCTTGCAAGTCCCGCTCTTTTCCTCATTCCGCCTGAGAGCTCATCCGGATACAGTTTTGATACTCTCTCCGGCTCTAGCGCTACCATCTCAAGTGCGGCATAAACTTCTTTTTGTATCTCTGCCTCACTCATATTTGTATGTTCTCTTAGCGGAAAAGCGACATTTTCATAGACATTCATACTGTCAAATAGTGCGCCGCTTTGAAACAAAAAGCCTATTTTTTTGCGAAGCTCCAAAAGTTCGTTGCCGTTAAGTCCGGTTATTTTTTGTCCATCTACCCTTATCTCTCCGGCATCCGGCTGCAATAGCCCGACAATATGCTTGATAATTGTAGATTTTCCGCTTCCAGATAGGCCAAATATAACCGTCGTTACCCCTTGCCTGATATCAAGGTCAACACCACGGAGTATCTCTTTTTTGCCGAACTTTTTGCAAAGCCCCCTAATCTCTATCATTCAACCCCTTTTCTTTTAGAAAGCTACAGGATAGTATTCTGGTAAATCTCATAAAAAATGCCATAACAAGCGTAAAAAGCAGTATTTTAAAATCAATTTCCGCGAGCTTGTGCAGAGTTTCAAAGTCGGCAGAGCGTATAGCCGCTTCGCCCATTGCCTGATAGGCTATGATTTGTGGGGTAAAATAAAACGCATAAACCCCTATAGCCGCTACGTTTACGCCTGATATTATCATCATAATCGGCGTATTTTTTTTGTTAGCCGCCAAAAACCCTTCAAACGCTATCGTTAGCGCGGCAGTCGTTAGTAACACATAGTTAAATCTTGAAAAAATTTCGCTCATCATGAGTCCGGCATCGTATCTGGCAAGCAACTTTACGCCAAATATTATCTCAGAATGAAATATGATAGGGGCAACCATGGCGCCGAGCAAGAATACGCCAACAGCGGAGCCGGCCAGACAAAATAAATAGAAAGAGGCAAAAAGTTTTATCATTTAGTTTTCCTTAGTAATCCAAAATCCTCTATCGAATCCCGCGTAATCACGGTAGAAGCCGTAGTTTATATTTTTTTTGGTCTCTAGTTTGGAGGTCAACCTCTCTTTTTGGTCGAAACCTATTTCGCAAATAATAGCTTTGAAGTTTCTATCAAAAAAACCGTCTATCGCGGCCTCGACTATTTCCGCCCCGTTTTCACCGCCGAATAATGCTTTGTGCGGCTCATAGAGCACGTTGGCATCTAGCTCGCAACCGTTTTGTATATATGGCGGATTTGCGGTTAGTATATCAAAATTATCATCTTTTATGTTAGAAAATAGGTCTGATAATAAGAAATTTATATCGACTGACATTTTCTTTGCGTTTATTTGTGCAACGGCTAAAGCATCTGCGCTTATGTCCGACGCTGCTACGTAAAGTGACGGCATCTCTTTTTTGAGAGTGCACGCTATAGCCCCGCTGCCCGTACATATGTCAAGCAGCCTCGACGCCTCTATTTGCTTTGCTATTTCTATCGTTTTTTCTACTAACAGTTCGGTTTCCGGTCTCGGTATCAAACATCTTTCGTCGACAAAAAAACGGTATCCGTAAAAATCGGCCTCATTTACAATATATTCAAAAGGGATATGGTTTTTCCGTTTTTGTAAAAAATCTTCAAATATTGAATCCGCAATTTGAGTATCGTCGTTTGCCAGCAAAGAGGCCGAACTTTTTCCTGTGTGTTTTGCATATAGCCAAATGCACTCTTTGGCCGCAGTTTGGACACTGGGAAGCTCTTTTTTAGCTATCCTTATCGCGTCGCATAGCTTCATATCGCCTTTAATCTCTCAATTCTTTGGGTGATAGGCGGATGGGTATAATCAAAAAATATTTTTAATTTTGAGGCGTATGGAAATGCCTTATTTTCTTTTGCCAGTACTTTTAGAGCCTCTATCATTGATTCCTTAAGTCCCATCTCTGCAGCGTAACCATCGGCCTCAAACTCATTTTTTTTGTATATGCCGTTCACAAAAGGCATTGTCAAATACATTGCAGGAGTCGATAAAATTAGGAAAACTATAATTACTCCGGCGCCATTATTTGAAAGCCCAAGCGAGCCGTAAAATTCAGTGCCGAGGGTACCGAGTAAATAACAAAGCCAAAAAAACTCAAAAAACATTATCCCCATCAAATCGAATATATGTTTTTTCTTGAAATGCCCAAGCTCGTGAGCCACGACGGCAAATAGCTGCTCTTTTGACAGCTTCTCCAAAAGGGTATCATAAAGCGCTACCCTTTTTGTGCGCCCAAGGCCTGCAAAATAGGCGTTTAGTCTAGTATCTCTCTTGCCTGCGTCAACTCTGTATATTTCATTTAGTTCAAAACCGCTTTTGTGCGCCAGCTCTTTTAGCCCGTTTGTTATCTCTTCGTTATCCAGTTTTTCAAATTTATTAAAAATAGGGGCTATGAAGTTTGGATAAACGATATTTGCTATAACTATGAATGACGCTATGAGCGCAAAAACAAACAACCACCAAAGCTCAAAAGAGGAAATAAAATATATTGCCGCTAACGATAGCGCACCGCCTATAACAAGCGTAATTAAAAGCTCTTTTATCTTATCGGACACAAATAAAGCGGGCGCTATCTTGGTAAAGCCGAATTTTTTATCCAGTCCAAATACCGCCGCGATTTTGATTGGCAATTCAAGGAAGAAATTTATTGCCAAAAAAGCTGCTACGGCAAGCGTTTGCGTGAGTATTTCGTTTGATAACAAAAGGGATGATATGGCGGATAAGCCAAAAAATATCCAAAAGCAGAATATAAAAACCTCATATATTCCATCGTAAATAGCAAACTTTTCTTTTGCGATAGCGTATTCTCTCGCCTTTGATAACTCGTCCGCGTCAAAGCCGCTGGTATCGGCAGCAAATGTCTTTAAAAAGCGCACTTGGGAAAAGTTGACAAATAGTTTTATCCCTACATAAACAGCGTAAAAAAGGAGAATTAATTTTAAAATCAAGGGTTCGTTCATATTATTGCTAACTCTTATTTTTTTGCGCGATTATACATAATGGACACTTTTGGTAACACGTTTATTGAGGACAGCCTGTACGCCCGCCGCTAATAATAAGAGCTTATTAACCGTGTATTATCTGTTTCATTAGAAAAAATGATTATACTGGGCATTATTTTTCAGTTACGATTAAAATTTGATTATGTAGAATGTCCGTTCCTTGCTATGCTTGTAAAGCCCTATAATATTTGGCTTTCAAGTATAAGACCCTTTTTCAAAACTATAAAAGGAGATTATATGAAACTAGGCTTCCTAGTGGATCTAGGTCTATGCATAGGATGTAAGGCTTGCGAAGTTGTCTGTAAAGCAGAAAACGTCGTACCTTTGTCTATGTGGAGACTAAGAGTAAAATATGTAGATTTCGGTGTATTCCCTGAGGTAAAGAGAGCGTTTACGCCTCTTAGATGTAATCATTGCGAAAGCGCTCCCTGTCAGAGGGTTTGCCCCGTAAGCGCACTTCATTATCTTGATAACGGTATCGTAAACGTCGATAAGCAAAGATGTATAGGATGTGCGGCATGCGTACTAGCCTGTCCTTACGGAGCTATATATATCGACCCTGAAACAAATACCGCAGATAAGTGCACATACTGTGCGCACAGAGTCGAGGCCGGTCTTGCCCCTTCTTGTGTGGTAGTATGTCCTACTGAGGCAAACATATTCGGTGACCTTGACGATCCGACAAGCAGAATCAGTCAGTATATAGCTTCGCACAAAGATACGAGGGTAAGAAAACCTGAAAAAGGGACTATGCCGAAGCATTTTTATGTAGGAGCCGGAGATATTCATCTAAATCCGCTTGCGTCCACTAGAGCCGAAGGATTTAATCTCTTTAATGAAATCGGTCACCTCAACCATGTAGGAGGCCATTGATGATATTTGAATCACTTGTAGCTAACGTGCCGGTGCTTAAATCGGCAATAGTCACTCTTGACGTGTTAAACACTCAAGTGGCGTGGGGCTGGATTATCGTTATGAATATGTGGGCGAAATCAATCGCCACGGGCGTATTCTTTGTCGGTATCTATATGATGAGAAAGTATCCGGTAAGTGAAACTTTCTACAAATATATGGTTCCGCTAATCGGTCTTGTATTTGTAGGTATAACACTCCTATTTACGGTGCTCGACCTTCATAAGCCGTTCCGTGCATTTTATATATTCCTCCATTCGCACTTTACGTCTGCGATTACTTGGGGTGCTTGGTTTATCAATATATATTCGCTTATCCTTGTATTGCTCCTTTGGGCTGTTATCAAAAAAGACGAAAAACTATTCGGCAAGCTAATCGTTCCAGGCGTTGTAGTGGCGTTCTTTACGACCGTGTATACAGCCGGACTTATGGGTCTATCTAATGCTAGAGAGATTTGGCAAACTCCTACAGAAATCGTTCAGATGGTGCTTGCTGCCGGACTTGCGGGTAGTGCGATACTCATCTTGGCAGGTAAATTCAATCTTGACGAAGAACAAAAACAAAAACTAGGGGTAATCCTGGGTTTTGCGGCTCTTGCTTCACTGATAGTGTATGTTGCCGAGGTGATATTTGCCCCGACAAAATCCGAAGAGGCAGAGTGGGTAATCCACTATCTAACTAGCGGTTTCATGGGTGTTTATTTTGCCCTTGGTCTTGTTATTGCGTTTGCAGTTCCGGCAGCTCTTGCTTGCCTTGCAAACAGAACTAAAAATTCAATATTCCTGCTGCCTGCCGCAGTGCTTGCGCTTGTGGGTCTTTGGATGGTAAAACATGCGTGGCTAGTTGCTCCGCAAATGATGCCTTTGAGTTAAGGGAGAGAGAAGAATGATAAAAAGAAGAGATTTTCTAAAACTTTCAGCGGTTGGCGTCGGCGTAGGTGTCGTAGCTAGCGGCGCAGTAAAATCATTTATTCCGACTCTTGAAGCGGGTGCGGATGTTGCAAAATTTGACAAACTGCCGGTATCAAACGGCAACTTCGCTTACTATCCACCTTTTGACAAGTGGGGTAGCTGGAAAGAGATGGACGGCGACGACTGGAAAAACGGCGGTCTTGCTAGACATGACGTAAAAGTACATGATTATATGCTTGTCCCGACGGCTTGTAACAACTGTGAAGCGTCGTGCGGGCTTCTTGCATACGTAGACAAAGAGTCTATGACTGTCAAAAAAATACTTGGAAATCCGCTGCATACGGCGTCTCTAGGTAGAACGTGCGCCAAAGGTGTTGCGTCATACAGTCAAATGTATGACCCGGATAGAATCCCGTTCCCACTCAAAAGGGCGCCAGGCTCAAAAAGAGGTGAGGGTAAATGGGTAAGAACTACATGGGATGAGGCGCTAAGTACAATCGGTAAAAAAATGGCCGATACGCTAAAAAGCGGTGACCCTACTAGTAAAAAAGCTATTATGTATCACGTGGGTCGTCCAAATGAAAACGGCTTTACGCCAAGGGTTTGGCATACGCTTGGACAAGATTGCACAAACTCTCACACAAACATCTGTTCTGCCGGCGGACGTTCAAGCTCTCTTATGTGGGTAAACGACGACAGAACGGCGCCGGATTGGGCAAACTCGAAGCTAATACTTCTTGCTTCTTCGCACGCTGCTGACGCCGGACATTATTTCCAACAATCTGCTGGTCAGATAGCAAAAGCCAGAAAAGCCGGAGCAAAACTTGTAGTTATAGACCCTAGGATGTCAAATTCCGCGGGTATCGCAGACCTTTGGATAGCGGCATGGCCAGGTACTGAAGCAGCCATATATATTGCGATTGCAAATAGATTATTGACTGAAAACAAATTTGACTCGAAATTCGTCAAAGACTGGTATAACTGGCAAATTATGATGGACGACAAAGTCTACCTAGAGTACCTCAAAAAAGAGGGCTTTATATCTGAGCTTCCAAAAGACGGTAGCTTTGATAGCTTTGTTGCACTTATGAAAGATATGTGTAAAGACTACACTATGGAATGGGCGTCAAAAGAGAGCCATGTCCCGCTCGATAGACTTGAAAAGCTATATGAGTATTTCCTCTGGGCTGGAAGTCAAATAACTGCGTTTAACTGGAGAGGCCCTTCTATCGGTAACAGAGGCGGCTGGCTATACGGTAAAAATATGATATTTGCATTCTCGCTAGTAGGCGCCATGCAAGGTAAAGGTCAACTCGGTTTTGAACACCAAAAAGCTATATTTGTGGCAGGCAAGGGCGGTAAGGCGTGCGTAGGCGAAAAAGCCCCGCAAGTTAATGAGTGGAATGAGCTTAGCTGGCCACCTGAGTGGCCTCTTGCGAGCTACGAGCCTTCGCAATGTCTACCTCATCTTCTTTCCGACAAAGACTGGCAGGATAGATGGAGAGCCAAAGGACTTACGGTGCCATCTAAGCTATCTGTATGGTTTGGAAGACAGTACAATCCTGCATGGATAAATCCTGACGGCTTCAGATGGGTAGAGGTACTAAAAGACGAAACAAAAATGGAGATGACGGTAAATCCTTCTCCTACATGGTCTGAGACAAACTGGTATATGGATTATATCCTTCCTACCGGTCTTGCCGGCGAGAGACACGACCAACATTCCGAGGCGTCAAAACCTGAGGCGTGGACAAGCTTCCGTCAGCCGGTTCTTAGAGTAATGCTCGAAAAAACAGGCTGGAAACCAAAAAATCCAGCTCGTGCTACTTTGGAAGCGCATATTAAAGCAGGCCTTGGCGAAATCTGGGAAGAGAATGAAATGTGGATAAATCTAGTATTTGCCACCGACCCTGACGGAAGCCTCGGAATCAGACAATACTGGGAGTCAAAAGCAAATCCTGGGAAACCTGTAACTGTTCCTGAGTATTACAATGCGGCGTTTGCCAATTTGCCAAACCTTGTAAAAGCGGCTGACGCTGCGTTAGAGCAAAAAGTGAAAAACGCAAAAACTCCCCTTGAAAAAGAGCTTGCCGAATTTGCGAAAAAGTACCCATATTACGACTTTATGAGAGATAGAGGTACTTGGACTGAGCGAACCAATGTTTATGATATTTATAAAGAAGAGTTGCATGTTGACCATGAAAAACATACGCTAAAAACAAAAGCTCCTCAGTTTTGGCAGGCACCTGTAGAGTATCCTATGTCAAACGTGAAAGTAGACCCTAGAACAAACGTGGCATATGTTCAGACGGCTGAAGGTAGACACAATGTCGGCGTTCAGTATGAGGGCAAGCTTGTAGACGGCTTTGAGACACCGAGCAAAAAACTAGATTTCTATGTTGATTGGATGAAAGATTGGGGCTGGCCTGAGTATGCAATCCCTATGTATCCAAAAAATGAAGAGCAAAAGAAAAAATACGTTCAGGCGACAAGTCACGTAAATCACATGTATATGAAAGAGCCAAACTCGTTTGCGCTTAACCCTATATTTAGACTTCCGTACAACATCCATACGAGAAGCATCAACTCTAAATGGCTAATGGAGATAAGCCAAAACCACAATCCTGTGTGGATGTCCCCTGTGGATGCCAAAAAACTTGGCGTAAAAACAGGCGATGCTATCAAGGTAAAAGTTGTGGATACGGTAACCGACCTTGAGAGCGGATATTTCGTAGGTATGTGCGTAACGACCGAGGGGATACTTCCTGGTACGCTTACATGCTCGCACCATGCGGGTAGATGGAGACTTGTTGATAAAGTCGATATCCCTGGATTTGAGCATCCGCTTGTTCCAATGGGTGCCGGCGCTCCTATAGCCGAGCTAAAAAAAGATGGTGAAAACTACTCTCTAAAATATACAGACGGTATCAAGCCGCAGCATCCTGAAGAGACAAAAGAGTTTGGGGCTCACGGCTGGCCGTACGCCGAGTTTAACAAAGATATGAAGCATGTTCACTGGAATGGACTAAGCGGTACATTCCAAAATGCGACATTCTCCGCAAACCCAGACCCTATTAGTGCGGCACAGTGCTGGCACAAAAAAGTGCTTGTCGAAAAAGCGGCTAACGGTGAAAAGATAGGCGACGTAAAAGTTAACATCGAAAACAATATGAAAATCTTCCAAGCATGGAGAGATAAGCTAACTCGTCCGGCACCGGGGCCAAAAGGACTAAGACGTCCTGAGCATCTTAAACGACCTTGGGTTCCTCTAACAAGAGAAGCCTACAAAATGCCCACAAAAGCCTAAATAGCTTTTACCGAGAGCCTTACGGCTTTCGGCTTTTTATTTTTTTAAGTCGTATCGGTACAATTTAGAAAAATGAATTAGGGGTGTACGTTGCAAACAAGCGAAAGACAGAGATTAAGAGAGTTTTACTATACGCTTATTTCAAGGCTTTTGATAGCCGAGATTGACAAAGAGACGATAGAGGCCATACAATCAGATGATACGTTGATGTCGCTTTTTGTTTACTCAAAAGAGGCTGACGATTATCTGGGCGGAAAAGCTGACGCGATAGCACAAGACCTTGCCAGCCACTACGCAGACCTTTTTTTGATTAGGCTTGCCCCTTATGAAAGCTTTTATACCTCGGAAGACCAGATGGTAAACTCCGGCACGGATAACGAGGCTATGATTTATTACAAAAAATACGGCTTTGACGTTGAGCTGATGAGAGCTAGAGTAGTGTCGGGAGATCATATAGGCGTTGAGTTTGAATTTTTGATGAATTTGGTAAAGAGCGAAAGAGAAGCCCTAAATGAAGGGCAAGAGGATTATGCCGATACCATAAGGGGCGTGCAAAAAGAGTTCATCAAAAAACATTTGCTGCCTTTTGCGATGATGTTTTTGCCTGCTCTTTTGGATGCCTCAAAGTCACCTTTTTATAAAGACGTGGCAGAGATAGCTCTCGAATTCCTGCTTTCGGATTATGAGGAGTTATGCTCTAAATGAGCGTTGTACTTTCGGCCGAAAACTGCGTCAGAACACTAAGTCTCGGCGCAGGATGTGCTTTGTGCAAAGAGGCTTGTCCAAATGAGGCCATAGGTTTTGAGCCTCACTTGGTAAAAATAGACGGCAATACTTGCAAGGAATGCGCCGCCTGTATCGGAGTGTGTCCGACGGAGGCTTTGTCTGCGCGCAATGAGAGCGCTGTTGCCATGTCCGTGGAGGAGCTTTTTTGCCTTGTGGTCGATAAAGCGGACGGCGAGATTTGTCTGGAAGTATCAAAAGATGTCGGCGAGTTGATGCAAAAAAAACTAGATGAAGCCAATACGCTTCTATCTCTCTTTGGCGTTATAAACAAAATATCTCTATCCTTGGTCGAGACATGCAAAGATGAGCCGCAAGATAGCTCAAAAAGGGCGCTTTTTAGGATGTTTACAAAAGACGGGATAAGCGCCGCCCATAATAGCCTAAAAACCGAAGAAGAACAGATATCCTCCGTTGATTATTCTCTCTTGCGGGCAAAAAAAATACCGCCGAAAAGAGCGCTCTTTTTGGACTCTTTGGCAAAATTAAAGCTACAAGATGTAGACGCATCATATCCTCTTAGTTTTGCGAGCGATAAACACATAGACGATAGTTGCGATAATTGCTCGTTGTGCTACAACTTATGTCCGAGTGGCGCATTGGAGACCACGGCTATGAAAAATGCCATTATTTTTAGCCCGTATCTGTGCCTAAAATGCAAACTCTGCGAGGACGTGTGCGAGAAACAATCCATCGTCTCGTTGCCAGATGTGCCGCTTGTTGTGTTTTTGGATAAGAAAAAAAAGGTGCTAAAAAAATTTGCGGCAAAACTTTGCCCTACGTGTGGAGGGGTCTTTGCTACGGATGGGGATGAATGCGCAAGATGCGCAAAAGAGAGTGAAGATGCGATGGAGTTGCTTGGGCTATGATAGGTAAAAATACTAGACTTTTTGCGCTGACAGGGGAGAATTTATCGGCTAGCAGGCTCTATCAGATGTATAATTATATTTTTGAGGCCAACGGTGTGGATGCCGCTTTTATCAATATGAGCGTACCCGCCTCAAAGATGGAATTTACCCTTCAAAATTTGGGACAAAGCCAGTTTGAAGCACTCCTTGTGGATAGCGAAAGTGCAAATTTGCCTGAGCTTCTAAGTTTTTTTGGAAAAACGGATGGGTATATTTCTAAGATATATATAAAAAACGGCAATTTGCTACCGGTTTTTGTACCTCTCGTCGAGAGTAGCGAGGATGCGATACTTGAGGGTGCAAAACTCAATTTTTTTGAGTGGTTCGGATTTTATCCGATGCTGCCGCAAGATACGCTAAAGACTTTAAAAGAGAGCGCCCCAAGAGAGTCAATACTAACAAGAGAGTAGAAAATGGAAGAAGAATCAAAATTAACGAAATATATTCTGTCCCCGCTTCTTAGCGGCGTATATGTGTCAAAGTCGGATTTGTCTGCTGTCGCATTGTCGTGCGGCTTTGCTATACAGCTTCAAGAGCGCAAGAGGATGCTAAAAGAGTTGTTTGCCCTTGTGCAAAAAACAGAAGATTTTGTCCGTATAGTGGATGCTTTTTTGTCTTTTATGGAGTACAAAGCGGAGCAATACAAAAGTATAGCCGGCGAATATCCTTCGTCTGCCGAAGTTGCCGCTATGTTTTTGGATAGGATAGAGAGTGCAAAGGTGGAGCTAGGCAGAGCAAAAGAGGAGGCGGCCTTAATAGCCTAGCCTCTTCTTTTTTCCTCCAGCATCTTATCTAGTAGCGTGGTTACGGATTTGGATGCTTCTTCCGCTTTTTTTACGTTATCTATTACCTCTTTGCTATTTTCTTCTGCGGTTTGATTTTTGACAAACTCTACGGCTTTGATGATAAAATCATGCACCTCTGCGTGCGGCTTGCTTAGCGCTGCGTAGCTAGGCGTTGAAGAGTAGTTTTTCTTGCCGATTCCTTCATCGTACCATTTGCCGAGACGACAGGTGTGGTGATCGACAAACTGTGCATCCGTATTGTTTGTAAATATAGCTCTATACCCGTTGATTTTGAAGAGTAGATGGTCTAGTTTTGCAAGTCCTATAAAAGTCGTGTCAAGGATGTGCGCCGCATCGTGATTTATGGTGTCCGATATGCTGAGCATTTCGTTGAAACTATCCGCAAAAGAGCCGACTTGAGCATTTGAATTATCAGCTATTTCGAGCATATCGTTTGCGCTTCCTTGGATGTCCGAGAAGTTTTGCTTTAACGTTTGGATGCTTATTTCCACCTCTTTGGTCGCTTTTTGCGTTCTCTCGGCAAGCTTTCGCACCTCATCCGCAACAACCGCAAATCCTCTTCCGTGCTCCCCAGCTCTTGCCGCCTCTATCGCCGCATTTAGCGCAAGGAGATTTGTTTGGTCTGATATGTCGTTGATTAGGGCTATTACCGAAGATATCGAATCTATATCGGTAACCACTCTTTGAACCATAGCTTCAAGATTTGTTATAGAGCCCATAACGCTTTCCATTCCGCCGGTGATTTGAGGAAGACCTCTTCTTCCGTCGTTTGCAAGGTGGCTGTTTTTTTCCGATAGTTCGTTTGTTTCATTTAGAAGTTCTACCGATTTTGCAAAGTCCGTCTGTATAATTTTTAGATTCTCGACGCAGGACATAGAGAGCATATCGCTAAGCTCGGTTAGTATATTGCTTCTTTGGCAACCGGTTTTTGCGGCGTCCGCCTCTCTTGCTTTTTGGTCTCGTTCATTTGCCAGAGCCGTATTTTGTTCTTTTAAATCTCTTAATTCTTTTTGTAGTTTTTCTACTTCTCTCTCAAGATCAAGTTCTCTTGCAGATGGTCCAAATAATCCCACATTTTCTCCTTATTTTCTTTCAGATTCTTCTAGTACTTTATCCATTAGTTCGAACATTTTGTCGCTGGCTTCCTCCATCTTGATTAGATTTTCAAATATTTTTTCTTTGTTTTCTACCACTCTGTCGGTTGGATGTATAAATTCGATATTGTTTTTTGCATAGCCGTGTATATCGTTGTGGTGGCCTGCTATCATGGCAAAAGACGGTGTGTGCCCGAATATTTTTTTTGCCTCTTCGTCGTACCACTTACCGAATTTGCAAGAGTGTGCATCGCCGACTTCGGCTTTGTTTGACGAGTGAAATAGCGACGAGTAGACGTTTGATTTGAATATGATATGGTCCATTTTGGCCAGTATCAGCGAGTTCATGTTTTCGAGCGATACGGCAAGCTTGTTGACGCTGTTCGCATTTTCGTTAAATCCGTATACCGTGTTTTTGAAGTCCTCTATGGATGTGCCTGAGACTTTTGCTATCTCCGTCATCTCTTCCGAGTTTTGGCTGATTTCGTTTGCCTCTTGTTGAAGCGTTTGTATCGAGACCGCTATCTCGCCTGTCGCTTTTTGCGTTCTCTCGGCAAGCTTTCGCACCTCATCCGCAACAACCGCAAATCCTCTTCCGTGCTCTCCCGCTCTTGCCGCCTCTATCGCCGCATTCAGTGCAAGGAGGTTTGTTTGGTCGGCTATATCTTTGATTAGATTTACTACGGAATTAATCTCCGTTGTCCTTGATGTCAATACCTCTATCTTATCGTTTGACGAGTCTATTCTGGATAGCAAAATGTCGAGTTTGCCGACTATTTCTTCAAGGGCGGAGATGCTCTCTCTTGACTGTGCGGCCGTATTGGCGCTCTCGGAGCTTATGAATCTGAGTTTGTCTACGCTTTTTTTGAGGTCGTCCTCAACCACGAAGAGTCCGCCGGCTATCCCCTTGCCTATGCTTCCAAGTTCGGAGTTTAGCTGCGTTCTTTTCGTTTGTTGCGCGTTTTTTTCCATAGCGTCAAGTGCACTGTTAACAAGAGAGGCATTAAGTGCGAATTGACCCGGCAAGCCGTCCGTTATTAGCTTGCGATAAAACACGCCGCTTCCTGCTTTTGAGATTGAGGTACGAATCTCTCGCATGAATACCTCTATTTTGTCAAGCATATTGTTGACTGCCCAGCATGCCTCTACCAGTTCGCCGCCGTCTTGTATATGAGTAAGCCTGCTCTCGAATTTTCCGTTATTTACGTCATGGACGACCGATGAAAAACCGTGAACGCATTTTTGTACTTTTGAAATATACATAAACAAAACCACGATACCTATCAAGTTTAGTATCCCAAATATATACGTCCAGTGAAAGCCCATTATGGCAGTCTCAACGCCAAAGCCGATACTTAGCGAAGCAAAGAGCAATATCGCGAGGTATTTAGCCTTAGAGAGAGAAGATAAATTCGTCATAGCTAACCCCTTTGCTTTCGAGAATGTTTACAAGATATTTAAAAGATGCGTCTACGCCGCTTGATTTTTCAATCCTAAGCATTTCTGCATACACTTTTGATACTAATTCGATGGATTCTTTTTTTGGTTTTCGTCTGACGGAGTGATAGGCGATGATATTGCCTTTGTCGTCATAAGAAGGTGTCACCTGAGCTTCTACCCAGTAGTTTGCCCCGCTTTTTGAGAGGTTGTTTACAAAAGCAAATATCTCATCCCCTTTTGAGATGGTGTCCCATAGTAGCTTGAATACCGCTTTTGGCATATCCGGATGGCGAAGTATGCTGTGCGGCGCACCGAGCAATTCATCTTCCGCATATCCGCTCATTTTGATGAATAATTCGTTACCGTAAGTGATACGGCCTTTTAAGTCTGTTTTTGAGACGATAAATTCGCCTTCCGGAAAAAATATCTCTTTCCCTGTCGGTGTGGCTTGACTCATCCATGCCCTTTACTGTTTTTTTGTATTGATTTTTCTTATAAGGAAATACCGTTCCAACTTGGTAACAAAATTGTAACTAAAACGAAAGGCAAAAATGTGACCTGCACGTTTATATGCCGCTGTTTTGAGCTAAAGGTAGGTTTTGCAAAAATTATAGAAATATTTATAAATGGATTTTGATATGCACAAAAAAGTAGAAACGGCAAAAACACTTCTAAATGCCCTTCCTTACATCAAGGAGTTTAGCGGGCAGACTATGGTTATCAAATACGGTGGCGCCGCACAAATATCCGATGAGCTAAAAACCTCTTTTGCTAGGGACATCTTGCTTCTCACGCTTGTCGGTATCAAACCTATTATTGTTCACGGCGGCGGCAAAGACATCAACAAAATGCTAGAAAAGCTAAACATCGAAGCAAAGTTCATAGACGGCGTGCGGGTAACCGACGAGGCTACTATGGAGATAGTGGAGATGGTGCTTTGGGGCTCTATCAACAATGAAATAGTCTCTCTGCTTTGCGGGCATGGGGCTAAGGCTATCGGTCTTAACGGCAAAAGCTCTTCGTTTTTCAAAGCAAAACCTCTGGCTGACGGAATGGGACTAACCGGCGAGGTGACCGAGGTCGACCCTTCTATAGTAGAAAAAGTATTGGATGAGAAGTTTGTACCAGTCATAGCCAGATCGGAAGAGCACACG
>JBFWKW010000035.1:0-19501 GCA_050252455.1 Campylobacterales bacterium
ACGACGCTCTTCCGATCTCCCACCCTGATCTCTGGTCTTGTCAAGCAATCTCTGTTCGGTTTCGTTATTGAAAGTAAGAAGCTTGATGGTGCCGTCATCGGATTTGTATAGACTAGTTATAACTCTTGCCAGTCTAGCTCTGACCTGCTCCACAAGCACATCTATACTCTTTGTATATTCTGCGGTGTCGGATATACTTTCCATGATGGTTAGCATATCTTTGATAGGTATTTTTTCATGCAGCAGCTGTTTGAGGACACGCTGGATTACACCTATCGAGGCAACTTTTAGTGCATCATCCACAACGGCAGGATAATCTTTTTTTAGTTTCTCTATCAAGTTGAGTACGTCTTGGCGGGTGAGCAGCTCTTCGGCGTGTTTTTTGACCAGTTCCGACATATGCGTAGCGACAACCGTAGAAGGGTCGACAACCGTATAGCCTTTCATCAAAGCCTCTTCTTTTTCTTCGGGGTCTATCCATGTGGCATCTAGTCCAAAGGCCGGTTCTTTTGTGTTAATACCCTGAATTTCTTCCGTCACAAGCCCGCTATTCATAGCCAAAAACTTCTCTGGGTATATCTCACCGGAACCTATCGGAACACCTTTTAGCATCACCTCATAGTGATTTGACGAGAGCTGAAGATTGTCTCTGATA
This sequence comes from Campylobacterales bacterium, assembly GCA_050252455.1. Taxonomy (GTDB): domain Bacteria; phylum Campylobacterota; class Campylobacteria; order Campylobacterales; family UBA6016; genus UBA6016. Next base: position 656 of record JBFWKW010000035.1, read on the forward strand.
CGAACCTGAGGCATAACAAAACCAAAATCGAGGGCAATTTTGCGCCTCATTCCGCGTATCCTCTCCAAAAGGTCTCCGCCTTGATTCGTATCGGCTAGCCGTATGAGTCCATATCCTACGTTTAGCTCCAAAAGCTCGACTTTTAGGATATCCTCTATTGCATCCTCTTCCTCTTTTCTTATCTCTTCGGCGCTTTTTTGTGGTTTGGCGGAAGGGGCAGCTTTGTGTGCTTCTGCAGCAGCGGCAAGATCCAATTCTTTTTCTTGTTCGGTCTTTGTTTTTGGTTTTTTGGCACTTTGTTTAATTTTTTCGAGTACTTCCGGGTGCTTCTCCCGCAGCATCATGTATCCAAGTCCCAAAAAGCATAACCCAACAAAACCGAGAGACAACGTCGGAAGACCAGGGATTAGAGCAAACATTATCAAAATCCCGCCGACTATCAGAAGAACTTTATAGTCTTGTATCAGCTGGTCGACGATATTTTCGGTAAATATCGAACTTTCCGCATCGGATTTTGTAGCTCTTGTGATGATAATACCGACCGATGTGGATATAATAAGCGCCGGAAGCTGTGCCACAAGACCGTCGCCTATCGTCAAAATAGTATATGTGGAGGCGCTTGTAGATACGCTCAAATCATGTTGGAATACACCTATCAAAAAACCGCCTATGATATTGACGACGGTAATGATAATACCGGCTACGGCATCGCCGCTTATGAATTTGCTAGCACCGTCCATCGCTCCGTAGAAGTTTGCTTCGCCGACTATCTCTTGACGTCTTTTTCTTGCCTCAGGCTCATCTATCATTCCGGCGTTTAGGTCGGCATCAATCGCCATTTGCTTACCCGGCATCGCATCGAGCGTAAACCTTGCCGCAACTTCGGCAACCCTGCCCGATCCTTTTGTAATAACCATAAAGTTAATGAGGACAAGGATAGTAAATATAATTGTCCCTATAACAAAGTTGCCGCCGACAACGAACTGCCCAAAAGCTGCGACTATATGACTGACCGCCTCCGGACCGTTGTGACCCTCCGATAGAATCATTCTAGTCGTCGCAACATTCAGCGCAAGCCTATAAAGCGTCACAATCAACAATAGCGTCGGATATGTTGTTAAATCCGTTGGTTTGGGGGCATAAAAAGCTATAAGTATCATCAAAACAGCTATGGCTATAGATATCGTCAGGAAGAAATCGAGAACCATTGTAGGCAGAGGGACGATAATAATCGCCATAATGGCAATTACCATTAAAACCATGGTAAATTGTTTTGCTTTACCCAATACTTTTAATATCGGTATCGCTTTACCTATGAGGTTTTTGCGTGTCGCCTCAGCCAATTTTGAACCTTATGTTCATCTTGAAAGAATATCTTGAAGGGTGATTTGCGATAAAAAATCGTCTATTTTTAGTTGTAATTTATTTAATGTAGGCCAAATACCGCAAGCGGTTACTCTGTTGCTAGGGCATACGCCGCTATCGCTCGTACATTCAAAAACGGTAGCAGGATTGTCTTCAACCGCCCTAATAATGTCCAATATACTTATTTCCTGCACTTCTTTGGCAAGGATAAAGCCACCCTTAACACCCTTGAAAGACTTTAGGATTCCTGCTTTTGTCAGTTTTTGAAGTATCTTTGCCAAAAAGCTCCTAGATATCGCCAACGAAACGGATAAGTTTTCTACATCGATAGGCTCTTTGCGATCACTAATGCAAAGTATCGACAAAAGCGCGTATTCACTTGCCTTGGTTAGCAGCATATCTATTATTCCACAACTATAAAATTTGTATTCGTCTAATTCACTATTATAATTATATTAGGTTTAAATCAAACAGTTTTTGTGTTATTTTGGCGGTTAATAAGAATTAAACTGGTAGAATTCCTTTCCCAAAAATTAAAACCAATCAGGAGGTCTCACATGGCTTTGGATTCGGCGAAAAAAAGCGAACTTATCGCTAAATTTCAAAATTCCGACAAAGACACTGGTTCACCAGCTGTTCAAATAGCTCTTTTATCTGAGAGAATCGCATACCTTACGGAGCATCTTAAAGCTAACGCAAAAGATCACTCTTCAAGACTTGGACTACTAAAACTAGTAGGTCAAAGAAGAAGACTTATGAGATATCTAAAAAGAAAAGACGCAAAAAAATACTCTGAAGTTATATCTACTCTAAACATTAGAGATAGAGCCTAATCTTCAACTCCGCCCCTTACCGGGCGGCACTTTCTTCAATAAAATCCTTCCAAAATAAATTTAAGACAAAAATAATCCTAGTTAAAGTTTTCGGCTGTATAATCCTTCAAAACTAATTTTGAAAGGAATGACCATGGCTACAATAGATGACATTCGCTCGGCGCTGTCTCAAGTAGCATATCCTGGGTTTACGAAGGACATCGTAAGTTTCGGATTTGTTAAAGATATAAAAGCTGACGCAAAACCATATATAGAACTAGAGATTACCGCAAGCAGCGACGAAATCGCATCCATCCTAAAAGAAGAGATTAAAAACAAATTAGCAGTTCTCGGCATCTTGGATTTTGACCTAAAAATACTCCAGCCGTCGGCCCCAAAAGAGACATCCTCTAAGGGAAAAAATATGGCTCCATACATCAAAAACTTCATTATGGTAAGTTCCGGTAAAGGTGGAGTCGGCAAATCGACAACCACCACGAATCTTGCTATAGCACTCGCCATGCAGGGCAAAAAAATAGGCGTACTCGATGCCGATATATACGGCCCAAATATCCCTAGAATGTTCGGTGTAGTAGGCGCGCAGCCGGAAGTGGTGGCAAACAGAGTCAAGCCTATTCAAGCCCTCGGATGCGAAGTAATGAGCATGGGGATGCTAATGGAAGAGGGGCAATCGCTAATCTGGCGCGGAGCTATGGTTATGAAAGTAATACAGCAGCTTCTAACGGATATCGAATGGGGCGAACTAGACGCATTGATTATAGACATGCCTCCGGGCACCGGCGATGCCCAGCTGACATTGGCACAAAGCGTACCGGTAACGTGCGGAGTAGTTGTTACAACACCTCAAACCGTAGCGCTGGATGACGCAAAAAGAAGCCTTGATATGTTTGAAAAACTGCATATTCCGGTGGGTGGGATAGTTGAAAACATGAGCGGCTTCATATGTCCTGAAAGCGGAAAAGAATATGACATATTCGGCAAAGGGACGGCAGTAGAGCTTGCAAAAGAATATAAAACTGAAGTTATTGCACAAATACCCATAGAGGTCGACACAAGAAAAGGTGGGGACGAAGGAAAACCAATAACCTATTACGCACCTACTTCTGAGAGCGCTAAAAGATTTTTGTCTGCGGCGGCAACACTATGGGCAAAAATAGAAGATATAAACAAAGACGGCGGCGCATCTAACGAGGCCATTCAGCCAACCATAGGTCTAGACGGCAAATCAAGCGCATGTAGCTCAGGCGGCGGCGAGCACAAAGAAGGCGGCTGCGGCTGCCACTAATACAAGAGGGCTAAATGCCCCTTGTTCTTAGTATCCCGTACCGTCGTCCACCCACATATTTTCTTCAAACTTCACAACTCTATTTCTTCCATCGGTCTTAGCTTTGTAAAGCGCTATATCTGAGAACTTGATACATTTCCATACACTATCCGTATAATCAGGGAATAGTGACGCACCGACGCTTATTGTTTTTTGCAAAGTTTCATTGCCGGCTTTTACTTTCATATCCATGACGCGTGCTCTTAGCTTTTCGGCGACACTTATCATCTCTTCTTCGCCGGTAACATCATGGAGCAACACAAGGAACTCTTCGCCGCCGTACCTAACTGCAAGATCTGCCTCTCTAATATTGTCAAGTATCGTTTTTGAAAGCTTTTTGAGTACTGCATCACCTATATCGTGGCCATAAGTATCGTTTACCATTTTGAAGTGGTCCATATCTATCATCAAGATACCGACTTTTTTATTGTTTCTAATGGCTTGTGGCATTGCCTTGGTTAGATATTCTTCCAAGAATCTTCTATTGTAAAGTCCCGTCATGGCATCCCTCAAAGAAGACTCCCTTAGGATTTCCATTAATTTTTTGGACTCTATCACGGATGTGGCTTCGCCAAGATAATTATGAAGTCTAGGCAATATGGTTTTTATTCGCTCTTTATCCTCTTCGTCTGTTGCGATAATGTTTATAACCAAACTAACTTTACCGCCGATAGCCACAGGAAGACAGATATAAGGGTGCTCTCCACATCCGGTAGCCTGCGGGCACACTCCGTCAAAGTCGTCAGATAAAACATCTTTACCTATTCTGTTAGAGCGGCAAAGTTGCGAGTTATCCAAGGACACAAGTGAGCAGCAGCTATGCTCCCCGTGCTGAACCAGGGCGCGTCTCATATTTTTTTCGGTATCTACCTCATAAATAGTGAAGCTCTTGATATCAAAATGCTTACTAAATAGTGTCACTATGCGGTCGTACACATCCATTTTATGCGCGTCGTTTTCTATCGTCCGCTTGAATTTGTATATGTCGGCAAGCTCCACGACGACGTCTCTCGTCTCGGTGAGCGGATCAAGATCTCTTCGTCCACTTCGCACGACAAACATCCCTATGCTTTGCTCTATTTGCTTGAACGTGTCCTCAAGTTTTTGCATAAACTCGTTAAACCACTTAGCAGCGTCACCGGCCTCATCTTTTAGTTTGGTTTCTATTCTTTGACTGTAGTCGCCGTTATCTGCCGCTTCTATTTTTTCTGTTAGTTGCGAGAACAAATCAAGGTATGGATTTAAAAATCTATTTAGCATTAATATAACAACACCAAGCGATACGATTGAGACAAAAATAATTTTTAAAATTATCTCTATTCCGGTGGTCTTAATGTCACCAAGGTCAAATTCCATAGTTACGGCACCCAGTACGTCACCGTCTTTTGCCTGATGACAGTCAAGACAGTTTGGAGAACCTATATTTGCATTCGCTATATAAGGAATCGTAGTCCTAAGCCTTGCCTCCATGAAGTTTTCACTCATCACCTCTATAGATTTGCCGCTTTTTAGAACATCCAAGTCTATTTGATCTTGCGCGCCCTCATTCTCTCTTGTTTTGCCAAACTGCTTAATGACATTTTCACCCCTTATAACGCGGAGCTGCTGAACGCCTTTTAGATGGGCTATATTTGAAAGGAATAGGTCTCTTTTATCCATAATGCCGTTGACCATGTGTGCAGTCAAAGCATCCCTGGTAATTTCCGAGACCAGCGTAGCTTTTTGTTTTGCAGCCTCAATCGTGCTGTATCTTATGTGGAAAGCAACTATTGCTATGATAAGAAGAGTGGCTATCGCCATAGCCAAACTTATTCGCAAAAGTATTTTTCTTTTAATGCTCATCGTTGAACCTTCCAAAATTACTAAACATAATAATACATACTTTACTCTACAGTAACGCTTTTTGCCAAATTTCTAGGCATATCTACGTCATTTCCAAGCCTAACTGCCACTTCAAGTGACAAAATCTGGACAACAACCATCATCTCAAAAAATTCAAGCATATAATGATCCCAAACTTTTGTCTTGATAAAATCGTCGGCGATATCAAATTCACTAGGAGAGATAGCCACTATAGTAGAATCTCTTGCGGAAAGTTCTTCGATGTTGCTTTTTGTCTTATCGTACAGAAGCGTCTTAGGCAAAAGTGCAATCGTAAATAGCTCACTATCGGCAAGCGCTATCGGCCCATGCTTCATCTCTCCGGCAGGATAACCCTCGGCGTGAAGATAAGTTATCTCTTTTAGCTTCAAAGCCCCCTCCAAAGCCAAAGGATAGAATACATCTCTGCCTATAAAGAAAAAGCCGTGTCCATGCAAATATCTTTTTGATAGCCTCTTGAGTCTTTCGTGCATCGCAGGCTCTACAACTACCGCATCTTTTGCCCTGAGAAGAGTTTCTATTTCTCTTTGCAAGGCGTCGCTACACATAGAGCCTCTCATCTTGGCAAATACAACCGACATCATCCAAAATACAAGGATTTGGCTAGCAAAAGCTTTTGTACTCGCAACACCTTTTTCTATTCCGGCCCTAGTAAGTATAGAGGCGTCCGATTCCCTGACTATCGAACTATTATCTACATTGCACACGGCAAGTGTAGTAAGCCCCGCATTTTTCGCTATTTTGAGAGCTTCCAACGTATCTGCCGTCTCACCGCTTTGCGATATAACAACAAATAGCATATCTTTTGATAAATACGGCTCTTTGTATCTAAACTCGCTCGCTATCTCGGCAGATGCTCTAATATGTGAATTTCTCTCAAACAAATATGACGCCGCTATAGCCGTATGATAGCTTGTGCCACAGGCGCAGATTTTTATCTCCCTAAATCTCGACAAATCACCTAAAGCGTCAAGCTCCTCCAGCTTAATCGCATCTTTTGTAACCCTACCCATCATCGTATCTACAAGAACGGCCGATTGCTCGTAGATCTCTTTTTCCATAAAATATCTATAGCCCTCTTTTTGGGCGCCGGCTCTTGTTCCTTCTATCTTTTTGATACTTGGGGCTATAGCACCGCTATCATCAAACATTTTTATTTCATTTTTAGTGACATATCCGTATTCATTTTCTTTTAAAAACACGGCGCCGACGGCCTGCCCTATCAAAACAGACTCGCTGGAAGCAAAATACATTTCGTCGCCGCTCTTTGATGTGCCTATAAGAAGCGGCGGAGAGCCTTTTTTCATAAAAAATATCTTATCGGGCTCACTTTTTGTAATTATCAGAACCGCATAAGCCCCCTCAAGCATATCTTGCGTTTTTTTGAGCGCGGCAAGCGAATCGGCCGTTGATTTAAGATTTTTTTCAAATAAATGCCCGATAACTTCGGTATCCGTTTGACTTACAAATGTAACACCCTCGTTAATAAGGGATTCTTTCAGGGTCGCATAGTTCTCGACTATTCCATTGTGAACGACAAAAGTACTTTCGCCTATATGAGGATGTGCATTTGCCTCCGTCGGCTTACCGTGAGTAGCCCATCTCGTATGCCCTATTCCAACGGAAAAACCGTTAGAACAAAAATCTTTGCTAACATCTACAAGATTTGCAAGTTTCCCGACTGCCTTAAACAAAGACACTTCGCCGCCTTGCATAATTGCGATTCCGGCAGAATCATACCCTCTGTATTCAAGCTCAGCCAATCCGTCCAGTAATATTTTTTTTGTCTCTTTATTGCCTATATAACCGACTATTCCGCACAAATCAAAATCCTTTATAGTATAAGCGGTATGTTAAAAACCGCTTCTGTCTCGCTGAAGTTTGTAAATAAATTTATATTTGAACCTATCTCTTCTATGAGTGCATCTTTCGAGGTGGCTCTTATCTCGCCGCTAATTTTAAGCTTTAATATTTGAAATCTTTTTCCGGCAACCTGCAAAAACTCTCCCGTTTTTAGCTTTAGCTCGGCCGTTATCTCTTTTGAACCCTCAAAACTCTCAAGAGCCCTAGTGAGTACCTTTACAAACTCATTTTGAGATAGCTTGAAGTCTGGCAAAGCAGGGTCTATGTCTTTTTTAAATTCTGCTTTAAGCCTAGAACTAACGGACATAATGCAAAGATCAAGCATATGATAAATATTGGTAAATTCGCACTCTTTTATAGATATAACTTTTTTTGGCCCTAGGTACGGGGTCTGATAGAGCTTAATGCCTATCTCCTCTTCCGACTCATACCCCACCGTAAGGGCGAAAAAGCTAAAAACATCAAATTTCAAATCTATAATAGTGGTTTTATACCCAAAATCATGGCTCGCATACGCAACGGCAAGCTCATAAAGCGTCTTTGGCTCAACTTTGCTGATTAGAAACTGTGCCGGCTGATTAAGCGTCAATAACTCGCCGTTTTTACCAAATACAAAAAATGGGTTATAATCATACTCTACCCAATTTTGATAATTTATCGTAGTCGGCTGCTTATTCACTGTCTAGCTTCTTTCCAAGTTGCATAATTTTTTTTCTAAGCGTATTTCTATTTATACCCATTTTATAAGACATCATTAGCTGGCTCTTATACTTTAACATCTAAAAAAAGTTTATAGTTCTCTTCCGAGTCATCCATATGAGAATAAAAATACTCTTCCATAATTACACCGAGCTGTTCTTTCGTAATATCGTTACAAAGCAAAGCCTGGTATGAAGCCCTCTTCAAACTATGACAATTTTGAGTGATATCTGTAGCCACAACCGATATATCTATGTTTGAGTTTATGCTCAAATCTTTTTTTGCCCTATCCAAAAAATGCTCTTTCAAAGAGTCAATATCGGCTTTTCGTTCAGCAAGAGAAGGTATTTCTATCTTTATTCCAAACAATCTATCCAGCGTGCTATCTTTAATGCGCTTTTTGGAAGTGGCGACTATTTTTTTACCGTCAAGAAGGGGCAAATCGCTATTTGGCAACTTGTCAAAATCTTCTATGATAATTTCATCAAAACTTTTTAGCGCCTTAAACACGTCTTCCGGCTTGTCTCCGCACACAACGATTGCATTAGGTATTATCGTTTTAGCGACAAGAGTTTTGCCCACACCGACATCGCCCATAACAATAGTGTTGACATTTATCCCACGAACAAGAGCGATGAGCTTTTTGACCTCTTGCATCTGCGGTGAGAGGGCTATAAATTCGTTATCCACGTACACTTTTCCACAAATATTTTAAACTTCGCCCATTATATAGGATGGCTGATAAAAATACACTGCAAAAAAATAACTGCTTAATTTTTAGACACCAAAAATGTGATATATGCCCTTTCGTTTTTGTATAATAAGCCGTACTTTAAACAAGGAGACACAATGAAAAAAATGTTAAGCATAGCAGCAGTAGCTGCACTTGCAACATCTTCATTTGCGGCTAGCGATCTTGCAGGCGCATTTAAAGAAGGTAAAGCTTCAGGGCAAATCAGAGGTATGTATATTAAATCTGACAACAAATCACCTACCGTGGATACATCTGCGTTTGCACTTGGCGGCAAACTAGCATACGAAACTGCACCGCTATATGGCATATCTGCCGGTGCGGCATTCTACACGTCACAAGATCTTGGCACAAAAAATAAAGATACAGCAAAGGTAGACGGGTCGCTATATGACGAAAACTCCAAATCATATAGCCTTCTTGGTCAAGCATATGTTGTTGGATCTTTCGGTAAAACTACCGTAAAAGTCGGTAGACAACAAATAGACACGCCTCTTGCTGGATCAGATGATATAAGAATGGTTCCAAATCTATTTGAAGCGGCTCTTGTTATTAACACAGACCTTCCAAGCACAACACTTATCGGTGGATATGTGGCAAGAATGGCAGGATGGGACTCGCTATCTGATAAAGCAAGCAGAAGCCAGTTCCAATCAATGTCTAGATCTGCATTAGCCGGTCTAGCAGATGCTAGCGTTAACCACAAAGCCGTTGGAGACAAAGGCGTGTATGCAGCAGCAGCTGTAAACAGCTCAATAAAAGATCTTACGCTTCAGGTATGGGAATACTATGCAGCTGACGTAGTTAATGCTGTTTACCTACAGGCAGACTATAAACTTGGACTAGGTAAAGACATGGCTCTTAACCTTGCTGGTCAGTTCTATAATATGCAAGGTATAGGTGCAACAAAAAACCTTCTTAAAGACAATTCTCTTGGAAAAGTTGACTATAGCGTTTATGGTGCAAAAGCAAGCCTTGAAACACCTTTTGGTCTAACTCCATATGTTGCTTATAATAAAATTGGCGAGCAAAAAGATAACGGCGGCGGAACATATGTATTTGGTGCATGGGGCGGCTATCCTGAATTTGCAGTAGCAGAAGAAACTTGGCTTAATTCTTTCGGTTCAGCAACATCTGGCGCAGCTAGAACTGGAGCAACTAGCGGAACTAATGGCGCACAAACATGGAAAGTCGGAGCCGACTATAGTCTTGAAAAACTAGGTCTTGGCGCCAGAACTATTAGCCTTGCATACACAAGCTTTGATTTGAAGAACAAATACAATTCAAATACCGATAGAGATACCGGCGTACTAGACGTAGCTTATACATGCTCAGGTGCTCTAGTAAAAAATCTTGATGCAAAACTTGTATTTGAATCTGTAGATAGTAAAGATAACACAATTGATAGAAAAGTCTACAAAGCAGTTCTTAACTACAACTTCTAATTTTATTTAGAGGCAACACGCACAAACTTCACACACTCCTTAGGCGGGGGCTCGGAAACGGGTCTCCGCCTTTTTTGTTTCTTTTTTCACTATAAACCATGAGATTAAAAGCGCAGTAAAAAAACAAACAAAATTGTATGATTTGCTTAAAAATTAAGCAATTAACTATTAGTAAAAGCTATTTAATTGTATATAATTTTCTTGCATTTAAAAAAAGGAGCAAGAGATGAAAAAGCTTAGTTTGTTAACACCGTTTCTTCTTGCGCCTGCTCTACTTTTGGCGGATGAAAACGCTACGGCTCCTGTTGCCGCAGCTGTTGCAGCCGCTCCAAAACTAGACGGCGCAAATACGGCGTGGGTACTTATGGCCACCGCGCTTGTTATGTTGATGACCCCTGCGGGTCTAGCGCTGTTTTACGGCGGTATGACCAGAGGAAAAAATCTTCTAAATACAATAGCGATGAGTTTTACGGCATATGCGATAGCGAGTATCGTATGGGTACTTTGGGCATATAGTCTTGCTTTTGGCGCTGACGTAGGCGGCGTAATAGGTTCTTTGACGCTATTTCTTAGCGACATAAAAGTAACCGATGTTTGGGCGACGGGAAATATTCCTACGCTACTATTTGTTGCATTCCAAATGACGTTTGCCGCTATCACGGTAGCGCTTGCTAGTGGTTCGGCAATAGAGAGACTAAAACTTTCTACTTGGATGCTATTTGTTGTTATTTGGGTAACCGTAGTATATGCTCCGATAGCACACATGGTATGGGGCGGCGGTATGCTGGCAAAAGACGGCGCGCTTGACTTTGCGGGCGGTACTGTTGTTCACATCAATGCCGGTGTTGCAGGTCTAGTCCTTGCGCTTATGCTTGGAAAAAGAAAAGATTACGGCAAAGCTATATTCCCTTCTTCAGTTACACTAACTGTTCTAGGTGCTATCCTTCTATGGTTCGGATGGTTCGGATTTAACGCCGGAAGTGAACTTGGAGCTGACGCAATAGCTGCAAATGCATTCCTTGTTACAAACACTGCTGCGGCAATAGCGGCTCTTTCTTGGATGATAGTAGAGTATGTTGTCTATAAAAAATTCACGCTTCTTGGTCTTGCATCAGGTCTTGTAGCGGGTCTTGTAGCAATCACTCCTGCGGCCGGTTTTGTTGATAACTCTGCAGCCCTTATTATAGGTGCAGTAGCCGGTATCGTTGGCTTTGTAGGCGTAAATGTAATCAAAAAAGCATTCAAATTTGACGACGCTCTTGATGCATTCGGTATCCATGCCCTTGCAGGTATTTGGGGTGCGATAGCTACCGGTATATTCGCAAATCCTGCGGTAAACAGCCTAGGTAAAGGTCTACTATACGGCAACCCTGGACAAGTAATGATACAAATCAAAGCCGTACTTGTAACAATCGTGTTTACGGCAATCGGAACTGCTATTGTTTATGGTGTTTCTTCACTTCTAACAGGCGGCGGTAGAGTGTCTGCGGAAGATGAGAGCATAGGTCTTGATGAAGCTACGCACGGCGAAAAAGGTTTTCATATATAATTTAGTAAAATGCCCGCAACAACACGGGCATAAAACAAGGAGTGAACAATGAAAAAAGTTGAGGCTATCGTTAAGCCATTCAAACTAGATGACGTTAAAGAAGCATTGTCGGCTCTAGGTATCAGCGGTATGACAGTATCTGAAGTAAAAGGTTACGGAAGACAACAAGGTCATACTGAGCTATACAGAGGCGCTGAATATGTAGTTGATTTCCTGCCTAAAATAAAAATAGAGATGGTAGTCGAAGACAGCATGGAAGACAAAGTCGTAGATGCGATAGTTCAAGCTGCTAGAACAGGCAAAATCGGTGATGGTAAAATCTTTGTTTCAGATGTAAGCAAAGTGGTTCGCGTAAGAACGGGCGAAACCGGAGCCGAAGCTATATAATGGTCTCAAGCGAGAGGGTTAAACTCCTCCGCTTATCAACCTCTTCACAACCTCTTTTTGTTTTTTCTCTATCCCACTAGATTTTTCTATAAGAAACATATCTTTTGCTACATTTTTGATAGTTCCGACTTTTGCCGTTGCTATGTCAACCCCAAGCTCATCAAACACCTCTATTACAAACGCTAGAAGTCCTTGTTGATTTTTTGCGGTCAAAAGCATTTTTGCATATGTCTCGGAGTGCTCAAAGTCAAAAGATATATCCGATTTTTTTATAATCGGTTTTTTGGCAACACTCCCTTTTTCATCGCTTAATGCAAAACTATTTAGTATATCCCTAGCCATAGATAGTTCCTGCTCGTCTACCGCAGATGAAAATGAAACTTTAAAATACTTGGCGCCGTCAAAGAGCTTGAAGATATCCATCGATACGATATCCAAAAAAGCAAACCTAGACAGTAATCTTCCAAAATTTATCCACTTTTTAGAAATTATCTCAAAACTAAAGTACGGCTCATTGCTTGTGGAAAAACTGAACTCGCCTTCATCTTTTGATCTTTTACAAATGTCTATTATCTTCGCACTCGAAAATTTAATAAAAAACAAATTTGATGCTATGGATATGATATTTTTTTGCAGCGCGTGAGGCAGCGCCTTGAATTCTTCGCTTTTTAAAAGAACGGCCTCTTTGGTAAGCCTCGTTGCCGCTTCACTCACAAGCTCCGAGCGCGATAGTTTGCCCGTGGACTTATAATATAGTTCGCGAAGCAACGTAGCGTTAAACGAGCTGTATATATTTTGTCCGACCGCTTGCAGGTCGGCGTATGTGAGAACAAATAAATAATCTATTGCTTTTTTGCTTTTTAGATTTGCGGCAAAAGAGAGTATGGTCTTTTCGCTGTTTAAATCTTCCCTAAAAGCGGTATTGGACATAAGCGTATGATAGAGAATAACGCGTCTGACGATTTCTGACTTTTGCTCATCAAGACCTATTTTTTTTGCAAAAGAAGCGAACACTCTCGCCCCAACCACGGAGTGATTGCCACCTCTGCCTTTGCCTATATCGTGAAACAACGCCGCAAGCTTTAGATATGCTTTGTCTTCGATATCAAACGAATCAAATACGCTTTTTACAAAATTATCTTTTATATTCTCAAGATGCTTGATTGTCTCTAAAGTATGAATATCTACCGGATATGCGTGATATCCGTCAAACTGCGCCAAAAACATTATTTTCTCGAACGGAGGGAAAAACCTTTGCAACACACCGGCTTCATACAACAAATAAAGAGTCTTATATGAAAAACCGGCAGACAGCATAGACATTATAAGCTCTTTGGTGATTTTATTTTGCTTTTTTTGAACGGCCGAGCTCATAATGAATTGATGAACGCTATAGTCAAAATTATTCACAGAAATACCGAGTAGCATACGAGTAGCATCAGCCAAAGAACGCGCTCTGTTTCCAAAAGTCGTATAAAGCGTATCGTCTACGATATAAAATTTATTTTTTACGCGGGCATTTCTAATCTCACAAAACGGCTTTTCGCCAAAAACTATTTTTCTGGTTAGCTTGGAGGAGTTGATTGATGAGAATATATTGATTGCCTGCATCGAGCGGAGGGTCTTTGCCATCAAAGCACTTTCCGCTTTTTGACTTTTCATATCTTTAAAGCCGAGCTTTAGTGCAGCCTCTCTTTGGACTTGCATAGGCATCTCGTCTTGTTTTTTGCCGGCAAGCAGATGAAGTGCATTACGAAGTTTGAACAAAAACTCTAAGGCTATTCTATATTCTTTATACTCCGACTCCGTAAAAAGCTTGCCCATAAGCTCCTTGTTTGCGTTAACGCCGTAAATACAGGTGGCAAGCCAAAACAGGGTGTTTGAATCACGGAGGCTTCCTATCCCCTCTTTGATATTCGGCTCCATCGATAGCTTATATTTTTTGTGTCGCTTTTGCATCTCCTCAAGTTTTGCAAAAACAAACTCTTTTCTATCGGTACGACGAACCTGCGATAGCTTGTTTTGATATTCCATCCACAAAAACTTTGAACCCCAGATGAACCTAGACTCCAAAATTGCGGTTTTGATTGTAATATCAGCCTTAACGGCCTCAGGAATTTCTGATACTTCGTGCACTCTATGCCCTATCTTAAGACCGGCATCCCACGCAAGGTACAAAAACCGCTCCAGTATCGGTTTTAGGGCATATCCCTTGACCTCTTTGTACAAAAGCATTATGTCGATATCCGAATACACGGCTAGTTGCTGTCTGCCATAGCTGCCGAGAGCTATCATTGATACCGGAATGGAGTTGATGAGAGGCTGGTAGTCTCCAAAGCTGTCTCGCAAGATATAGCGGAACATCTCTATGAGAATGGAGTCAAGCTCTTTGGTGTGGCGATACAAAAATTCTCGGCCAAAATCGGCCTCAAATATCTCGTCGAGAGAGCCTAAATAGGCCTTAATGTGGTTTTTGAATTCTTTGGAAATCTCAAAGTCGCTAGCGCCGGAGCCGACAAGCGACTCTATTTTTTCCCTGAGGCTTACCTCGCTCACGGATTTAGTCTGCGATAAACTTCGACAAAGGCTCTGCCGCTAAATAGTCGGCATATATACCTTCGTCCAATACTACTTGCGCCATAGTCTTATTATCAACGTTGAAGATTATAGGAGCCAAAAAATTTGCCATAGACTCTTTGAACGGTTTTTTGACGATTAGAACTAGATAGATGAGCATATTGGTGTCATGAGTCAAGTCCATCAAAGCTCTAACCGCAGCAGGAACGTCAAAAGCATAGTCTCTCAGTACAAAAGGGTTCACCAGCGTGAAAGCAGGCATTCCGCCTTCGGCATTTCTAATAGTTGCAAAATTATCGTCCACAGCCTCAAATTCATAAGTGTGTACATTTTCAAAACCTAAAATAGGATATTTTGCTTCAAAAACCAATGTGCATTTCCTTTTTTGGTTAGCTTTTGCTTTCATTGTAACCCAAAACGGTTTAAATACAAATGGATATTTATCAAAACAGATGTTATAATCGGCTCAAAAGCAGCACGGGCGGAGATTATTTTTGAAAGTTTTGATTACTGGAACAGCCGGTTTTATCGGCTTTAATTTGGCTAGAAAACTACTAGAGAGAGGCGATGAAGTCATAGGTGCAGACTCTATCAACGACTACTATGACGTAAACCTAAAATTTGCAAGACTAAAAGAGCTCGGTATAGATATTAACGATATATTATACGGAGCGCAGACAAAGAGCAAAACAAATGAAAAACACTCTTTTTATAAAGTAAATTTAGAAGACAAAGAGGCGTTATTTAAAGTCTTTGAAGCAGAAAGGCCTGACGCCGTATGCAACCTGGCTGCACAAGCAGGGGTAAGATATAGCCTCACAAACCCTTTTGCCTATATAGACAGCAACATCACCGGATTTATCAATATCCTTGAGGGATGCAGACAATACGGGGTTCAAAATCTATCATACGCCTCAAGCTCATCAGTATACGGCCTCAACGAAGAGATGCCGTTTTCCGTACATGACAACGTAGACCACCCAATAAGCCTATATGCCGCAAGCAAAAAATCAAATGAGCTAATGGCGCATACCTATAGCCACCTATTTGGCATCCGCACGACGGGACTCAGATTTTTTACTGTTTACGGACCTTGGGGCAGGCCTGATATGGCGCTGTTTTTGTTCACCAAGGCGATTTTGGAAGGCAGGCCGATAGATGTCTTTAATAACGGCGATATGAGGCGCGATTTTACATACATAGACGACATCGTAAGCGGAATCATCGGCGTCATCGACAATCCAGCGACGCCAAACAACCTATGGAGCGGCAAGACCCCCGATCCGTCAAGCTCAAAGGCTCCGTACAGGGTATACAATATAGGCAACAACTCACCTGTGAGCCTAATGGAGTTTATAGAGGCAATAGAGGAAAATCTTGGGGCTAAGGCTGAGAAAAACTTTTTGCCGCTCCAACCTGGAGATGTTCCGGCAACTTATGCGGATATATCAGACCTAACGAGAGATACGGGTTATATGCCAAAAACCGGCGTAAAAGAAGGGATTAAAAACTTTGTGGAGTGGTATAGAAGCTTCTACAACGTGTAACAAAAACGAAGCCGAAAAAATTTAATATAAAACCCAAAAAAGGACGGACGGATGCAATCTATCTTTAGAGAGTACGACATTAGAGGGATTTTTGAAAAAGAGTTGAACGAACAAACGGTCAAGGCAATCGGTTTTCATCTGGGAGAAGCGATAAAAGCGCAACTTGGAGACAAAGAGCATTTCGTATCTATCGGCTTTGATGCACGCACACATTCGCCGACGCTTTTTGAATGGCTCTCTCTAGGATTTCTCTCCAGCGGCGTCAACGTCCTAAACATGGGGATGGTAACCACGGGGATAAACTACTTTACAAACTTTTTTCCTTGGGAAGTCGGCGACAAAAAAGTATCTACGTCAGCTTCGGTCATGATAACCGGCTCTCACAATCCACCTGAATACAACGGTTTTAAAATCACAATAGACAAGGCTCCTTTTTTTGGGCCGCAGATAGAAGCCCTCGGCAAGACAATAATAGCGGCTGGCAATGCCGAACACCCAAAAACAGAGGCAAAAATCTACACGATTTACGCCAAAAAAGCTTATATCGAGTACCTAGTAAAAGAGTTTGACGGACTCAAAAATATGGATACAAAAATAGCGATAGATTGCGGCAACGGCGTAGCCGGACTCTCTATCATAGACATACTAAGCAAACTCGGCTTGTCGTTTGAGTCGCTATACGAAAATCCGGACGGCACATTCCCAAATCACCATCCGGACCCAAGCGAAGAGCACAACCTAGAAGACCTTAAAAAGCTGATGAAAGAAAAGGGATACAAACTTGGGTTTGCATTTGACGGGGATGCCGACAGGATAGCCGTTTTAACCGACAAATACAACATCAAAGGCGACCAACTGGCCCTCATATTTGCTCGCGAAATGGCAAGAGAAGGGAAAAAACCGACGGTTATCGGCGAAGTCAAATGCTCAAAAGTAATGTACGACGAAATAGACAAAATCGGCACAAGCATAATGTACAAAACAGGGCATAGCAACCTAAAAGTGAAGCTGAGAGAGACGGGGGCGGACTTTGCGGCCGAGGTAAGCGGGCATATGTTTTTTAACGACAAATGGTTCGGCTTTGATGACGCGGTATATGTAGCGATGAGAGTGCTAGAACTGGTCAAAAAAGGTGTAAACCTAAATGCCGAGATGGATAGTATGCCGCACCTCTTTTCAACCGATGAGATAAAAGTCAAGGTGACGGAAGAGACGAAATTTGGGATTATCGCAAAAATAAAAACTGCGCTACAACACCCACCTGCATATCTTCCTAAAATTACGGGGATTGTCGACATAGACGGGGTAAGGGTGAGTTTTGAGGACGGATGGGGGCTAATCCGCGCCTCCAATACTACTCCGGTACTCGTCACTAGATTTGAGGCGACAAGCGAAGCAAAACTCGCAGAGTACAGAGACTCCCTCAACAGACTAATAGAGGAATCAAAAAACTAATGCAAACTTTTACTCTCAAATCACCTCTGGATATGCATCTACACCTAAGGGACGGCGAGATGCTATCCCTCGTAGCTCCTTATTCTGCCGAAGAGTTCGCGGGCGGGGTCATCATGCCCAACATCACGCCGCCGATTATGACGCTAGAGGCGTTGCACGCTTATCGCAAAAGAGTTTTGGCCGCTTGCGGCAACCATCTTTTTTTGCCGTACATGACAATGTTTTTAAAAAACTACGATGATGCCTTTATTGAAGAGGCTGCGGCGCATATCATAGCAATGAAGCTATATCCCGCAGGCGTAACCACCAACTCCGAAGAGGGGGCAAAAAGCATAGACTCGCTTGAGCCGCAGCTAAAAGCGATGGAGGCGTTGGGTGTTCCGCTTTCCGTGCATGCCGAGACCCATAGCCCTAATTTATTTTTTAGAGAGCAAAACTTTATCCCTATTTTGGAATATATCGCCAAAAAATTTCCAAAGCTCAAAATCATGTTCGAGCATATTAGCTCAAAAGAGGGGCTTAGACTTGTAGAGGAATACGAAAACATCTACGCAACAATCACTCTGCATCACATGACGCTGACAGTCGACGACCTAATGGGAGAAAAACTAAACCCGCACCTTTTTTGCAAGCCGGTGGTAAAAACCGAAGCCGACAGAGACGCCGTACTCGAAGCGGCTCTAAATGCAAATCCAAAAGTAATGTTTGGCTCGGATAGCGCCCCGCACCCAAAGGCGGCCAAAGAGAGTAGCTCTGCCCCTGCCGGAATATTTAGCGCCCCCGCCCTATTGCCAAAGCTTGTAGAAATATTTGATAATCACGGCAAATTGGACAATCTCCAGCGATTTATATCGGATAACGCGCAGACAATATACGGGGTTAAGCCGCCTGAAAAATTTGTAACCCTTGAAAAATCATCTTCAAAACTACCGCTTTTGTGCAAAAACAAAGACGCCGAAGTTGTTCCTTTGTTTGCCGGAGAAAATTGCGAATGGAGAATTATCGGCGTTGAATAAGATTTTATTCGTAGAGGATGATCTTCTTTTCAGAGAGAGCACAAAAGAGTTTTTGGAGCTAGAAGGATTTTTGGTTCGCGAAGCGGGAAGCTTTGTGGAGGCAATAGAAATAGGATACAAAGAGGTATTTGATTTGTATCTTTTGGATGTAAAT
>JBFWKW010000036.1:0-18227 GCA_050252455.1 Campylobacterales bacterium
GTTAGCCGGAGCAATCCGGCTAACATTGTCAAAAATAATGCGACTTTTTAAGTTTTATTTAATGGTAAAGTATCATATTTTTTGACAGATTTAAGGAGAAAAGTATCATATTTTTTGCGGTTTTACACAAATTGCGGAAAAGGGTTTGCGTGAGGGATTGCATATACCCCCTCTTTCGCCGTTTTTAGTTTCTCTTCGTCTATATCTAGGGCTGTTATTTTGAGTGAACGCCCGTTTTGTTTTGACGCCATAAAGCACATAGCTATCGTATACGCCTCTTCTCCGCTTGAACATCCGGCCGATAAAACGGAAAGCGAATTTTTATTTTGGAACTCGGACGGCAAAAACTCATTTCTAAAGTGCTCAAATTGGGCAGGCTCTCTAAAAAATGCCGTTTGGTTGGTTGTAAAAGCGCTTATAAACTCTTTTTCAAAATCACCTTTTTGTACCGTATTTATTAGTTCTTCGAGGGTGCCGGCGAAACCTATTTTTGATTTTAGTCTAATTAGTCTGTTTTCTATGAGGGCGTTTTTGTGATCCGCCAGATGTATCCCAAGTTTATCTTTTGCAAGCAGGCGCACCTGCTCAAAAAATTGTCCAGTCTCTTTGCCGTTCAAGCTTTGGCCTCGCTCTTTGATTCGACACTTACGGCATTGTAGGCAAATTCCATAGCCTTTGTCAGCTCCTCTTTGGCGAGTATGTTGTCCATATCCAAAATTACTATCCCGCCGCCATCTTTTGCGTACAGCCCTTTGAGATATTTTGCATCTAGCGATACGCCTATTTCCGGGGCGTTTTTGATCTCTTCGTCTGCTATATTTTCGACATCGAGTACCGCGTCGACTATTATCCCGACCGTTCGGTCGTCATTTGTCTTGACGGCTATTATTACTGTCTCATCGTTACAAGGTAGATTTTTTCTGATTGGGTCGAATTTTAGACGTATATCGATTATCGGCGCCACTTCGCCACGCAAATTTACCACCCCTTTTATCCACTCTTTGGTGTTCGGCAGTTCCGTGATTTGCTGATAGGTGATTATCTCGGCCACCTTTTCCACCTCTGCGGCAAAAATCTCATTTTTTATTTCGAAAGTAAGATAAAGTCCGCTTTGCATTATGCCACCTCTTTTTTTTCTAACTGTTTTTGCATCTCAAGCAGTCCGCCGACGTCAAGTATCAGCCCTATTGAGCCGTCCGCTTTTACCGTTGCGGCGGAGAAAGCATTCATCTTTATGAAATTTTTCTCTATAGATTTTACGGCTACTTGACCTTCCGATTTATATTCATCGACAAATAACGCGGCCTTTCTCTCTTCGTGGTTTACGATAAGGAGTATACCTTCCTCTAGGGCTGATGTTTTCGGCTCTATTCCGAGCAGCTTGTGTATCCTGACTATCGGTACGAACTCGCCCCTTATCGACAGCAGCTCTCCGCTCCCTTCGCCTATTTTTTTTATCTCTTCCGGAAGCGGTTGCAGGGTTTCCGAGATTGCGGCTACGGGAAGTATAAACTCTCTTTTGCCGACCCCGACACTTAGGCCGTCCATTACGGCAAGGGTGAGGGGCAATGATATGATTACCGTTGTATATTTGCCCACTTCGCTCGCTATTCTGATAGAGCCGCCAAGCTTTGTGATGTTCACCATTACGACGTCCATTCCGACCCCTCTACCGGATATGTCGGTTACGCTCTCGGCGGTAGAAAAACCGGGTGCAAATATAAGCCCTATTTTTTCTTCATCGCTCATGGAGCTCTCTTTTTCTTTTGTTATTACCCCCTTTTCAACCGCTTTTTTGGCTACCTTGACCGGGTCTATCCCTCTGCCGTCGTCTTTTATTTTGATGATAATCTGCCCGTTTTGTTGGCTTGCCTCTATTGTTAATTTGGCATTTTCGTTTTTTTCTGCCGCTTTTCTCTCTGTGGGCGTCTCTATGCCGTGGTCAAGCGAGTTTCTGACTATGTGCATTATGGCATCTGTTAGTCCGTCGGTTATCGCTTTATCGATTTCGACGTCTTCTCCGGTTTGTATCAATTCTACTTTTTTGCCGAGTTTTTTTGCCAAATCCCGAACTTGCCTTGGAAACTTGGAGTATATCTGTCTTATGGGGACCATTCTGATAGACATTGCGCTATCTTGCATCTCTTTTAGCTGTCTCTCAAGTAGCGATATTTTCTCGGTAATGTCGATCTTTACTCTTTCATCTTCGATGGATTCCGCTTTTTTGTTGAGCATTGAGACCGTGATAACTATCTCGCCCAAAATATTCATCAAAAAATCCACTTTTGAGAGATCCACTTTTATCTGATTTTGCTCTTTTGCGGATTCTTTTGGCGCTTGCGGCTGTTCTTTTGCGTCGTCAGTGTCTTTATCTTGTGCGGCATAATTTCCATTTACGGCTTTGGCTATGAAGTCGATTATCTTGTCTGCTTCGTTGTCTTTAAGGGCATCTTCAACTTCGGTAAAAACGGCTATTTTTACCATTTCCACAGAGTCTACGAGCATTGATAATACACCGGCTTTGGCATGTATTGAACCGTTTTTGAGTTTTGCCAAAAAGCTTTCTAACTCATGCGTTATTTTTGCGCTTGTTTTGAGCCCTACCGTTGCGGAATTCCCTTTTAGCGTATGAAAAAATCTAAAAAGCGAGTCTATGTCTTCGCCTTGAAGAATTCCGGCTTGTTCCGATGAGAGCAATATGTTGTCTATCTTTTCAAAAAGCTCGCTTGCTTCGTCAAGAAAAAATTGCTTTATGGCTTCAAATTCGAGTTCCACTTCTACCCTCTTTTTATTGCGTCAAGAGCCGCGAACATCGCTTTTGTATTGGATTCTATCTGGAGCGCTATCGCTCTGAGCGAGTCGCTTGTTTTGGCGCTATCCGAGAGCCTTTCAAGCAATGCCTCGGTCTCCTCGAATATTCCCAAAAACTCATTAAATGATTTTGTTTTGGCTATTTGCGATTTTTTATTCCACGCTATCCACTCGGCTATTGGAGTTTCATTTGACTGCGCAGAGTCAAAGCTGCCGTTTGCAATATCGCTAAAGCACTGCTCCTTAAACCCAATCACCAACTGCTTCACCTTTGCTAGGTCAAACACTAAATCAACATCCCCTATCTGCTCTTTTGCCTCTTCTTTGAACTTGGTTCTTGAAGCAACTCTCATTAGATACTCGGAAAGCTTACTTACCTCTTTACTCATAGAGCTTGTATCTGAGGCTATCCTAGAGCCCTCTTGAGTCATTCTGTCTAGGTGTATTAAGGAGTCGTTTATCTGCTCTATCCCTGCCATTTGCTCTTTGTTTGCTATTGCCACGAACTCTACTATTTCACTAGTTTTTGAGGTCTTTTGACTTAGATTGTCAAACCCTTCTTTCATGGTGTTTGCTATAGCTCTTCCCTCATTGGCTTTCTCTCTTGCTACGCTTACAAGTTCCGTTATCTTTTTGACGGCATCCGAGCTTCTTGAGGCTAGATTTCTAACTTCACTTGCAACTACCGCAAACCCTTTACCTGCATCACCTGCACGTGCCGCTTCTACTGTTGCATTGAGAGATAGAATATTTGTCTGAAAAGCTATCTTGTCTACTATCGTTACCGCTTCCGTTATAGCGTCCGTTGCTTTTGCTATCTCTTCCATAGCTTCTCTTGTGGCTTTGGCAAGGGCGTCACCCTCTTTTGCACTTTTGTTGGCATCTATCGCAAGGGTTGCCATTATCTCTGCTTGTTCCGCCGTGTTTCTGATAGTTGAGGTTATCTCTTCTATCGCAGAAGCTGTCTCCTCAAGGCTTGCCGCTTGTTCACTAGATGAAGCGGACAAAGTCTCTGCCGAGAGGGCTAGTCTTTTTGTGTTTGATTCTAGTTTCTCTCCTGAGGCTGTTATGATGGCTATTAGTTCAGATACCGTAGTTCCTAGCTCGTTTGCCTCTTCTACTAGTGAGCCGAAGTTTCCCGATATGTCTTTTGTGTTGATGTAGTATGTAAAATCAGAGTTACCGTAATGAGATAGAGCCGTAATTAGTTTTTGAATATTCTCGTTAGTAGTCTCTATCATCTCATTAAATTTATTCTTTAGCTCTTCTAGCGTTTCATTATTAGATGAGCCCGTAACCTTATATGAATAAAAACCGTTTTTAACCTTCATGGCTACTTCTGATACTTCTTCTATTAGCTTAGCGTCTTGTTTTAGTCCCTCTTGAATAGCAAAGATATTCTCGTTTATCATGTTTGCCATCTCTGCGAATTCGTCTTCGCTGGTAAGCATGATGGATGAGACGTTTCTCTTGCGACGATGGAGATACTCAAAGAAGTCCAAAAGCCCCTCTTTGAGTTTTTTGACCGAAACCATAATGCTAAAATAAAAGCCCAAAAGAGCCATAAAAGTAATTACAATCGTGATTAGTCCAAAGCTGAAAATGATTCTGTTGGCGTCGTCCAAAAATCCCAAAAACCTCTCGTTAAGACCTATTCTTATTGAGTCGATGGTTTTTATCTCTACGCCTATAATGTCTTTTAGTTCTCTCCATACTTTTGTATTTTCGGTTACCGATGCCCTATCTAGGGTGTGTGTGCCCTCAAAAGAATCGATAATGGCGTTTGTATTGGATAGGTATGCGTCAAATTCCGCGTTAAATTTTGCGTATTCTTGTGGATATTCGGCAGAGAGGGTTTTTTTGATTTCAAGCAGATTGTCTCTTGCCGTTTTGAGATTTACAAGAGCCATTGCGTCGGTATTGTCAATGTATATGTTTCTGATTGCTTGCCCACATTGCAAAGCATTTGTCGACATACTGGATAGGCATTCGTATTCTTTTGAGAGAACCCTATAATCCGTGGAGTGGTCTTTTAGCTTTGCAATCGTGACGTAGATGTATCCGCAAAAAAGTACCGTACATACGGCGGCGATTATCCCTACGGCAGTACCTTTTGCCTTAATGCTCCATTTGACTTGGTCGATGAGTCCTTTTTTGGGCACACTCGCTTTAATCCTTGAAAATACGCCTTTTATATCCATTCTCATTCACCGTCTTTAAATTTTGATGTTATTGCCAAAACTTCATCGTAATCTCTTAGGAATATCTCAGTCAAAGCCGGATCAAAATGCTTGCCGGAGTCTTTTGCAAAAATCTCTTTTACCTTGTCGTCGTCGAACGCTTTTTTGTAAGGTCTCTCTGATTTAAGTGCATCAAAGACGTCGGCTATCGCGACTATACGCCCAAAAAGAGGTATATTTTCGCCTTGTAGGCCGTGCGGATATCCGCTTCCATCCCATTTTTCATGATGCGTGAGGGCTATTTCGGCAGAGGCTTTGAGGAGCGGCATATCGCTTGATGAGAGCATATCTCTCCCCATGGAGGAGTGGGTTTTCATTATTTCAAACTCCTCGTCCGTCAGTTTGCCCGGCTTTAGAAGTATCGTATCCGATATCCCTACTTTGCCTATATCGTGCATCATTGAGGCATAGAGTATCATCTCGCACTCTTCGTGCGACAATCCGGCTTTGCGTGCCAAAAACTCGCTAATATAGCCGACTCTTAGAATGTGATTGCCAGTTTCCATGTCGCGATACTCTGATACCGAACCTAGAAGCTTTATGACCTCTATCTCCGTGCTTTTAACGACCGCAAAAAGCTCTTCCAGCTCTTTTGTCCGCTCTTTTACTTTTGATTCGAGAAGTTTGTTTTGGTCTGCTAAAAAATCGTTAAATCTTTTGATTTGTACTACGTTTTTTATCCGCAGCGTTAGCTCTTCGGCGTCAAAAGGTTTTGTTACGTAGTCCGTCGCCCCTATTGCTAGAGCGCTCTTTAGGGCTTCTTTGTCGGATATGGCAGTTACTATTATTATCGGTATGTGTTTTAGCGCTTCATCTTTTTTGACCGCCCTTGTTGCCTCAAAGCCATCCATATTCGGCATCTGAATATCCATCAATACGGCGTCGATTTTGTCTTTTTTTAGAGCCTCTATAGCCTCTACGCCGTCTTCCGCAAAAGCTACTTCATATCCCGCTTTTTCTAGTATCCCGCCCGCTATCATGCGGTTCATTTTGCTGTCGTCTGCGACTAGAATTCGTGCGCTCACAGTGTCTCTACCTTGATTCTATCTAACGCTCTTAGCATTTTGTCCGTGTTTTGCTCTATTGCAAATCCGAGTTCTTTGACTTTTTCAAAAGAACTTTTATCGTTCACGCTCTCGTCTATGAACTGCTGTATAAGCTCATGGCTGTCATTGTGGTATTTCATAAATTGAGAGAAAGCCTCAGTCTTGGCAAATCTATCTCTAGCGTGTTTGGCTATCCATAGCCCCACCTCGCATTCGGTCGGAGATATGACGGTAGCGCCCCCTTCTTTGACTAGTTTTTCATAGTAGTTTTCCTTAAACCCAATCACCAACTGCTTCACCTTTGCTAGGTCAAACACTAAATCAACATCCCCTATCTGCTCTTTTGCCTCTTCTTTGAACTTGGTTCTTGAAGCAACTCTCATTAGATACTCGGAAAGCTTACTTACCTCTTTACTCATAGAGCTTGTATCTGAGGCTATCCTAGAGCCCTCTTGAGTCATTCTGTCTAGGTGTATTAAGGAGTCGTTTATCTGCTCTATCCCTGCCATTTGCTCTTTGTTTGCTATTGCCACGAACTCTACTATTTCACTAGTTTTTGAGGTCTTTTGACTTAGATTGTCAAACCCTTCTTTCATGGTGTTTGCTATAGCTCTTCCCTCATTGGCTTTCTCTCTTGCTACGCTTACAAGTTCCGTTATCTTTTTGACGGCATCCGAGCTTCTTGAGGCTAGATTTCTAACTTCACTTGCAACTACCGCAAACCCTTTACCTGCATCACCTGCACGTGCCGCTTCTACTGTTGCATTGAGAGATAGAATATTTGTCTGAAAAGCTATCTTGTCTACTATCGTTACCGCTTCCGTTATAGCGTCCGTTGCTTTTGCTATCTCTTCCATAGCTTCTCTTGTGGCTTTGGCAAGGGCGTCACCCTCTTTTGCACTTTTGTTGGCATCTATCGCAAGGGTTGCCATTATCTCTGCTTGTTCCGCCGTGTTTCTGATAGTTGAGGTTATCTCTTCTATCGCAGAAGCTGTCTCCTCAAGGCTTGCCGCTTGTTCACTAGATGAAGCGGACAAAGTCTCTGCCGAGAGGGCTAGTCTTTTTGTGTTTGATTCTAGTTTCTCTCCTGAGGCTGTTATGATGGCTATTAGTTCAGATACCGTAGTTCCTAGCTCGTTTGCCTCTTCTACTAGTGAGCCGAAGTTTCCCGATATGTCTTTTGTGTTGATGTAGTATGTAAAATCAGAGTTACCGTAATGAGATAGAGCCGTAATTAGTTTTTGAATATTCTCGTTAGTAGTCTCTATCATCTCATTAAATTTATTCTTTAGCTCTTCTAGCGTTTCATTATTAGATGAGCCCGTAACCTTATATGAATAAAAACCGTTTTTAACCTTCATGGCTACTTCTGATACTTCTTCTATTAGCTTAGCGTCTTGTTTTAGTCCCTCTTGAATAGCAAAGATATTCTCGTTTATCATGTTTGCCATCTCTGCGAATTCGTCTTCGCTTTTGGTCGTTATCGGAGCTATCGTCTTTTGTTTTCTTAGCAAATAGTCTGAGAAATTTTTGATTCCGTTTTGGATGTTTTTGAGGGTCGTTAATATCTGCTGTATGTATGCGAGAGAGAGTACGGTAGAGAGCGTAAGCCCCATAACCCCTATAAAAAATATCGTCTTTTTGTCTTCTGCGGCGTCCTCGTCTATTTTGTCGCTCGTGCTAAGCAGTGAACGCTTTGCGTACCCGTCCAGTTCGTCTAGTTCCGCAAACATTCTTTTGCTGACAGCCTCTATCCCTTCGAGCGTGTCGAGCATATCTTGCCTTGAGGATGCTTGTTGGGCATCTAGCGTTTGAGACATCTGCAAAAGACCTTTGTATCTTGCGCTGATTTTCTCCGCTATTGCCTTGAGCTTTGGCTCTCCGTAGCCGTTGGCAAAAACAGTCAATTTTTCGACTTCCGCCGTAGATTTGGCTTTAGCCTCCTCTAGTTGTCTCGTTAGTTCGGCGTTGCCCTTAAAACCTGTTATGCTACCGTTTAGCACCATTCGATGTAGTATTCCGAGATTGTCTTTTACCGAGCTTGTAATTTCGTAAAGCTTTAGTTCTTTTCTCTCAAAGCTTTTAAAAGCATTTGCGAAGTTTTCTAAATATGTAAAGCCTAGAATTATCATAGCTACGAGTGCAACATTCGATATAACGGCTATCGATAGTATTTTGTCGCGAAGTTTTTTGTGGTGAAAGAGTCGCATTTAAAAACTGCCTTCATTTGTTTTTGTGGCATTTTAGCGGTAATAAATGCGATAAGTGTGCTAACAATAATGGCAATTTATGATAAAAATATTTTTTTGACCGTTTAATTACAAAAAAATAAATGCGTGATTTGTGAAGTTTTGAAGCTTGAATAGTGGCGGAGAACTCTAACCTGGTGTCCCCGACAGGACTCTAACCTGTGACCTTACGATTAGGAATCGTACGCTCTATACGACTGAGCTACGAGGACATTTGGGGCGAAATTATAGCAACTATTCTCTTTGTAAAGCTTAGCCTATTTTTTTTACGAAGCTTTCAAAAGTGGTTGTCAGCTTTTCTATCTCTTCTATTTTGACGCATTCGTTTGGAGCGTGTATCGTCTCGTTTCTAACCCCAAATTCCAATACCTTGATTCCATATGCGGATATAAATCTAGCATCGCTAGTCCCACCTGCGGTCGAGGCTGTCGGCGCTACTCCGGTGGCGTCTTTGGCGCACTCTTTTAAGATATCAAAGTATTTTTGTGACTCTTCGTTTTTTGAGATAACAAAAGAGTTTGAGCTTTGGGCTATATCAAGCTCATAAGTGGCTATTTCGGCTTTTTGCATTGCGGCCGCTATAAAATCTTGCACTTTTTTCACATTGGTAGATACGCCGTTTCGTACATTAAAGAGTATTTCGACTTCGCTAGGTATGACGTTGTGTTTGCCGTATCCGCCTTTGACATCCGTGATTACGAGTCTGCTTGGGGCGAAGTATTCGTCGCCGTTGTCGAGCATGACATTGGCGATAAGTGGCAGTAGTCTTGAGATGTGAAGTATCGGGCTGTCTGCTTTTTCTGGATATGCGGCGTGACCGCCTCTGCCTATGATTTTTATTTTGCCGTTGATGGAGCCTCTGCGACCCACTTTGATAGTATCGCCAAACTCTTTTTCGCACGTAGGCTCGGCCACGAGGCAAAAATCAGGGAGCATGCCGCGACCTTTTAGCTCTTCTAGCATCATAACCGTGCCGTATATTGCGTCACCCTCTTCGTCGCTGGTGATGAGCGTGGACAGTGTTCCGTTGAATGAGCCTATGTTTTTGAGCGTATGCAAAAAAGCGGCAACTCCGCCTTTCATATCCGCCGCTCCTCTGCCGTATATAATTCCGTCTTTTTCGGTCGGAATGAAAGGGTCGCTATCCCAGCCGCCGCCCGGAGGCACTACGTCTATATGTCCCGCAAAGCATATATGCGGGCCGTCGCCGAAACGTTTGTATAAAAAAAGGTTTTTTACCCCTTCTTTTTCATTTTCTATTTTTTCAAAATCGTTCAAATATGATTTTATAAATTCAAAGCTACCCGCCTCGTCGGGTGTTAACGAGGGGAAAGATAGAAGTTTTTTGAGTAGCTCTACGGGGGTCACTATGATATTTCTTTGACCAAATTTTTTCCGCTTGATTTTGCCTCTTTCATAGCCTCTGCAGACCTAGCTAGTAGCTGCTCTACGCTATCTTCGCCTCTGTGGTGCGCAAGACCTATGGATATCGTAACCTTGAGTATTTGCTCGGAGTAAATCAGCTTCGATATTTCTACTTTTGAGCGTATTCTGTTGGATATTTCCAACGATTTCTCAGGGACAAGTCTGTTTAGTACCATGACAAACTCCTCTTCGCCGTATCTATATATCTTGTCGCCTTCTCTGATTGAGTTTTTGAACGTATTGGCAAGAAATATGAGTACTTTATCGCCCGCAAGGTGACCAAATTCGGCATTTATATCCGAGAAGTCATCGACATCTATGTATAGAAGCGACATATTTAGCTGTCTGCCGTCCGCAGCGCTCATTATCTGTTCCATGTCGGAGATGAAAGCACGTTTGTTCATTAGTTTTGTGAGAGGGTCTATTTTTGATTCGTTGAGCGCTTGTTCTAGCTCACTTTCAAGCTTTCTTATCTGCTCGTCGGAGCGTCTAAGTTCGTCCAGTAGCTGCCCTTGGAAAGATAGCATTGATTGAAGGATTTTTTGGTAGTCCACGTGGACTTTGCTGATACTATCTAGATTGATACTCTCAAGATAATCGCCCTGAGCCATAACCGCTTGGGAGATGTTTTTGTTGCTATTGCTAAAAGCGTCCAAGCTTTTTTTGGAGATACCCATGTATCTCTCAAGCTCTTCGTCCTTGTTGTCTTTTGAGGTGTTCTCCGAATATCTTTGGAATAGCTTCGTTACCTCTACATTATTGGCATCGATAAGTGCTTCCCTGAATAGCTTTTCGTAGTATTTCGGATATGACGGCGTTTTGGTATCGTCTAGCTTTTTAAGTACCGCCTCCCTAAGCTTGAGTATAAACTCAAATACTTCATCTTTTTCCAAAGTTATCCACCTCTCGCAAAAGTCACGTAAAATTAATTAGATTATATATATTAATAACTAAATAAAACGGAATATTGTTGTCTATTTTGTACCCAAATTGTCGTTTTCATTCGTTATTATTAGGAATGTTAACAAAAGAAAAACTTATTTTTGATAGAATTTCGACTATGAAATTTGGAAGATTATTTATCGGCATCGTAACGGTTTATTTTTGTGTGTTCGGATATTTTTTATCCGCGCAAGAGGTTGAGCCAAAGAATTTTGACGAAAAAAACGAGGTTTTATCGTTTGTCGCAAAAAATGTTTTGGATTTTTATCTAAAAGAGCACGGTTACGGTGAATTAAAAGAATTTTCAATAAACAATAAAGCCAAAAAGTTTTTCTTTAAGACCAAGCTAAAAGGCGAGGAGAGATTTTTGTCCGTAGCGGTAAATAGATATGACATAGTCAAAGAGGGCAACAAGTATTTCTTTGTGGCAAAAGATATCGCAACGGATAGAGAGTGGCTCAATAATGCCGCAAAAGATTTTTTGGAAGAGAGAAAAATAGAGGTTCCGGCCAAATATTCACTCTTTTTACTGGCGGCAATGTAATGAAACACAAAGTGTTGATAGTAGACGACAGTATCACGATAAGAAAGATTATCCGTTCAAACCTGGAAAGACTCGGAATAAAAGATATATACGAAGCCGGAGACGGTGAAAACGCCCTCCGTACCCTTGCTGCAAATAGCGGCATCACGCTGATGTTTATAGACTACAATATGCCGATAATGAACGGACTTACCGCCGTGCAAAAAATGAAAGAGAGCGATAAATTCTCGCATGTCAAGGTTGTTGCCGTTTCATCCGCATTTGACGCCGCTTTGATGGAAAAGTTTGAACAGTTCGGTGTTGCCTGCTTTATAACAAAGCCTTTTGACTTGCAAAAATTCAATTCCGTAATTAACCCGCTTTTGGATGCACAGGATAGCAATGCCGCAAGCAGCGTAGGCGGTGGAGGCGATAGCGAAAAAGGTGTGCCCAAAGAAGACGTAATAAGGTTGTTCGGTACCGAAAAGCCGGATGTAAAAATCAACGGAAAATTTGTCGAATTTGACTTCTCGAATGAAAAAATCAAGCTTGAGGTGGATGTAATATCCAGATATGCCTCAGTTTATGTGGAGCTTGGCGAGTAACTCTCTATCTATTTCGCAAAGCTCACCTTTTTTTAGCCTCTCTTTTATCCCCATCACTTTTCTTAGATAAAACGGCTTTTGTTCCTTTGCTACGGCATGAGAATTTTTGATTTTTAGTAGCATTTTGTCATAAAAAATAGAGCTTTTGGCTATCAAAAAAGAGACCAATTCATTTTCGTCCATTAGCGCTATTTTGTCGTTGCCCTCAAGCTCCAAAAGCAGCGGTGACTCAAACTCTCCAGATGCGATAAGCAAAAAAAGCTCTTTATGATATTCGAACATATCGGCTTCTATCCGGTTGAGCGCCATATCAAGGAGCGTATGATTTTTGACCATTGTCTTTATGGCGGCGGCTTCGGCAGGGTCATACTTACTGGATAGTTCGCTTTGCAGACCATATTTATTTGTTGATTTTAATATATTCAATGGAATTTTCAAAATTGCGGTTGCTAAAAATTTATATTCGTCCACAAAAATTGGACTACATATATTTAATATTTCTTTAGCTTCTACTGCTGCTTTTTCTTTTTCCAATGGGTCAAAAAGACTGTATCTGTCCGATATATTTCTAAGTAAAAACTCCATAAAAGTTATTGTTTTTCGAAACATTGCAGCAAGTTCTTCTATTTTCCCTGCCCTTACCATGTCTGCAGGGTCATTACCTTTTTCAAAAAATACAACCCCTCCGCCAATTCCGTGTTCTACAAGTAATTTTGCTGACTTGATAGCTGCATTTATCCCTGCGCTATCTCCGTCAAACGCCAGCGTGACTTTGGCTTCACTTTTTTTGATTATCGGCAGGTGTTCTTTGGTTAGCGCTGTTCCCAGTACTGCTACGGCGTTGTGAAATCCCGCTTGGTGGAGCATGATGACATCCATGTACCCCTCGCACACTATCATGCTTTTTTGTTTGGCAATGGCCTCTTTTGCTAGGTGGATGCCGTAAAAGACTTTTGATTTATTGAAGAGCTTTGTTTGCGGGGAGTTTAGATACTTTGCGGGGTGATTCGTGATTGTCCGTCCGCCAAATCCTATCACCTTGCCGTTTTGGTTTTTGATTGGAAAGCTGATTCGCTCGACAAACCTAGCAAATAGACGCCCGCCCTCGTCGCCCATGGCTCCGCACTCTACCGCTTCAGAGGAGGGCAAAAAGCTCCGTTTTAGGAATTCTACTTGAGCGTTTGAGGCAGGGGCATATCCGATTTCAAACTTTTCGATGCTAGACTCGTACACACCCCGTTCAAGTATGTATTTTTTTGCCGTATCGTTATTCTCTAGGCATTTTTTGAAGTAGTCGTTGAACTTTTCTAGCACATCGCTTTTTTTGCTCTGCCCACCGCTTGAGGTGTCGTATTCGAGTTTGAAGTTGTACATGGCGGCTAGTTTTTCTATCGCTTCTGGGTAGCTGATTTTCTCGTGTTCTTGGACGAATTTGATGGCGTCTCCGGAGGCATGGCAGCCGAAGCAGTGGTATATCTGTTTGTTTGGACTTACGACAAAGCTAGGGGTTTTTTCGGCGTGAAAGGGGCATGGCGATTTATAGTTCGCACCCATTTTCTTGATTTCGACATAGTTTGACACCACATCCACGATGTCTATGACGCTCTTTAAAGCCTCTATTGAGTCCGTTTTTATCATGCTTTGATTATACCTTATTTTGGTACAATCGGCTTTATGAACGCCCATTTTATTGATTATCGGGACCCGTTGTTCGGCATCATGGCCTTTTTGCTTCTTATGTCGTTTATTGCCATTTTTTGGATGGTTGCGGCAAAGATAAAAGAGAGAGGCGAGGCGAGGCGTATAAAGAGATTTTTACGAAAGTTTCCGGCAAATTCGGAAGGTAGCGACTATGCAAGACTGCTAGAGGCGTACCCTGGTGCTTACGAGCTGTTGCTTAGCGTTGCGAAAGCGCACTTTGACGGCGGTGATTACGAGAAATCTCTCAAAGTCTATCTAGCGCTTCTCGAGTGGCTCTCGCCTTTTGAGAAGGCAAAAAGAGCGCAAATACTCGAACATCTAGGCGATATATACATCAAAAGCGGATTTTTACAACGCTCGGTGGATGCATACGAGCAGAGCCTCTCACTCGTGGCACGCAATGCTTCGGCTTTGTCCAAAATAGCAAATATCTATGAAAAAAGAAGCGAATACGAAAAAGCTCTTGAGGCGCTCGAAGCACTTGAAGAGATGGGTATCGACGAGGGTGGACGAAAAGTGTTTGCGAGCGGGGTATTGGCGCTCAAAAATGCTCATTCGCAAGCGGATAGGCTTATTATTCTTGGCTCACTTCGCACTAAAAGCGAGTATTTTGCGAGAGAATATGTCAAAGAGCTTTTGGCGTCAGAGCAGAAGGCGGCGGCGCTGTTTTTGGAGCAAAATATGAGTCCCGCATTTTTGGATATTCTTTGGGGTGCAAGACTTGATGCGGACAGTTTCAAAGAGATAAAAAACCAGCTTTTGCTATCTGTTTTGTCATCCAAAGGTGTCATCAAGCGAGAGTGCGAAGAGAGCGGAATATTCGAGCTTGACGCACTAAAAGTCGTCAACAATTCCGGTGCGAAGCTAAAAGCAGATTTGTCTTTTGAATTTGTATGTCAAAAGTGCGGCTCTCTTGATATCGACTACTTCTTTTCGTGCAAGTGTTGCTCCACAACCAATAGTTGCAAGGTGCTCACTAGCATTGTCCCAAAAAGAGAAGATGATATGAGCTTTTTGGAGAGCTGGTGAAAAAAGTGTCGATATACACGGACGGCTCAAGCCTCGGCAATCCAGGCCCCGGCGGATACTGCGCCATACTGGAGTACGAAGCGAACGGCAAGCTCCACAAAAAAACGGTTAGCGGAGGAGAGGCTCACACTACCAATAACCGTATGGAGCTAACAGCAGCCATAGAGGGTCTAAGGGCTTTAAAAAACGGCTGCGAAGTAGAACTTGTTACCGATTCTAAATATGTTGCGGATGCGATTAACGGTTGGATTTTCGGTTGGATAAAAAAGAACTTCAAAGATGTCAAAAATCCAGACCTTTGGATGGAGTATCTAGAGGTGGCAAAGCCGCACAAAGTAAAAGCCGTGTGGGTGCGTGGTCACAATGGGCATCCTCAAAATGAAGAGTGTGACGTGATTGCAAAGATTGAAGCCCAAAAGTTTTAGGAGAGAGACGAAATGGAGAACTTAGAGAAAAGTATCGGCGTGCAGTTTAAAGACAAGCGGCTAATAACAGAGGCGCTGACACACAAAAGCTGCAAAAAGCCGTACAACAACGAGAGGCTGGAGTATCTAGGCGACGCCGTGCTAGACCTTGTCGTGGGGGAGTATCTATATACTAGATTTCCAAACGCCAACGAAGGCAATCTCTCCAAAATCCGTGCTTCTCTTGTTAACGAAAAAGGGTTTATGAGACTTGCCGAAAAGCTGAGACTGGGCGAATACATCATGATTTCATCCGCAGAGGAAAACAACGACGGGCGCAAAAAACCGTCCATTCTCTCAAATGCTTTTGAGGCTTTGATGGGCGCCGTATACCTAGAATGCGGACTGGATAAAGTCAAGGAGATAGCTATAGCGCTGATAGAAGAGGCATATCCAAAAATAGACCTTGTGACGCTCTCTAGCGACCATAAGACAAGCCTCCAGGAACTTACTCAGGCTAGATTTGCCGTAACGCCGGAGTACGTACTAGTGGGCTCTAGCGGCCCTGATCATAAAAAAGAGTTTACGGTAGAGGTGCTAATCAACAAAAAATCGTTTGGCTCTGCGGCGGGTCCTAGCAAAAAAGAGGCGGAGCAGGAAGCCGCCAAAAAGACATTGGAAATTCTAAAAAAGGATAACGGATGAACAGCTTTGGAGCCGCCCTTAGAGTAACGACATTCGGCGAGTCGCACGGCGCGGGCATAGGATGTGTGATAGACGGTATGCCGGCAGGCGTGAAGGTCGATATGGATTTTTTGTATTCAGAGATGGACAAGAGACGCCCAGGTAAAAACAAACTCTCAACGCAGCGAAACGAAGATGACGCCCCGGAAATCCTAAGCGGGGTATTCGAGGGTGTAACCACGGGCACGCCGATAGCGGTGCTCATCCGAAACAAAGATCAAAAATCGGGCGATTATAGCGCCGTTGCAAATAGCTTCAGACCTGGGCATGCGGACTTTGGATATATGAGCAAGTACGGTATCAGAGACTACCGCGGCGGCGGCAGGAGCTCGGCTAGAGAGACGGCGGCAAGAGTGGCGGCGGGAGCGTTTGCCAAGATGTTATTACAAGAGTTTGGTATATCGGTAGAGTACGGTGTATTTCAGATAGGCTCCGTGGTTGCAGAGGACGAAGACTTTGCGTTTGCCGAGGGTAGCGAGATATTTGGGCTTTGTGTGAAAAATGAAGCGGCTATGAAAGCAGCTATCGAAGAGGCTAGAGACGCTCACGATTCTGTCGGCGGAGCGGTCAAAGTGAGGATAAAAGGGGTTCCCGCTGGGCTTGGCGAGCCGCTGTATCACAAGTTTGACTCTGAGCTTGGCGGGCTGATGATGGGTGTCAACGGAGTAAAAGCGGTGGAGATAGGCGCAGGCATCAAAGCTTCCGCGATGAAGGGCAGTCAAAACAACGACCAGCGGACAAAAGAGGGCTTTTTGTCGAACAACGCAGGCGGAATACTGGGGGGTATCAGCACGGGGCAGGATATAGAGCTAAAAGTGTATTTCAAGCCGACCCCGTCGATATTTGTCTCCCAGCAGACGGTAAATACGAGCGGTGAAGAGCAGACAATGAATCTAACGGGTAGACACGACCCGTGTATTGCGGCGCGCGGCGCAGTGGTTGCGGGAGCTATGGCGGCGCTAGTTACGGCGGATATGCTACTACTCAATGCGACCTCAAAACTAGATGGCCTAAAGAGGATTTACGGGTAATTTTGGTACAATCTCACCCTTAAATCCACAAGATGTGCCCGTAGCTCAGCTGGATAGAGTTTCAGATTGCGATTCTGAAGGTCACAGGTTCGAATCCTGTCGGGCACGCCACTACTACAAACCGACCAAAATCCACATTTTATTCATATTTGTTGTGTTATTCTTGATTTGAAATTTTAGAATAAGGGGAAAAAATGAAGTTTCTTGTATTTCTTTTTATGTTTGTCGGACTTTTGTTTGCAAAAGTTGACCTTAATACGGCTAGCGAAGCAGACCTTCAAAAAGTAAAAGGCGTTGGTCCTGCAAAAGCAAAAGCAATCGTAGAGTATAGACAAAAAAGCGGCGCTTTCAAAAGCGTAGATGACCTAAAAAACGTAAAAGGGTTTGGTGAAAAAAGTGTTGCCGCTCTAAAAAATGATTTAGAAGTTGCCGCTACGCCCGCAAAAAAATAAGCTATTCCAAATAAGGCCGTAAGGCCTTGTTATTTGCCGCACATACACATTATAAAAGCTTTCAAAATATCCACATCCAAATGATTTCCCATTTGATTTTTCATCATCATTAGCGTATCAAACGTAGACATCGGGTCTTTATAGCATCTTTTTGTGTTGAGGGCATCAAACACGTCCGCTATCGTCACTATCTTTGCGTAAAGCGATATGTTATTGCCGGATATGCCGTCCGGATATCCGCTGCCGTCGAGTTTTTCGTGATGATGTCTGACTGCACTTAGGATTCTATTGTCGGCCTCTTGGGTTGTGTCACATAAAATCTCAAAACCGAAAGCGGCGTGCTGCTTGATATGGTTAAACTCATCGTTATCTAGCTTGCCCTGTTTGTTTAATATGTTTTGGTCGACCTTGCTTTTGCCTACGTCGTGCAAAGCTGCACCATAGGCGAGTGCTTTTAGTTCATCGTTTGATAGGCCTAGGAATTTTCCTATACCTATAGAGTATATGGCTACGTTGATGCAGTGCGTATATGTGTAGTAGTCGTACGAGGAGGCCTTGACTAGCGACAAAAACGCTTTATCGTCATGCAGCACATTGTCCATTATTACCTCTGCCGCCCCTTTGACGTCCGAGATTGCAGCCGGCAAATCCTCTCTCTCAAAAAGCCCTTTCATTACACCCCTTGCGGCGTCGTACATTAGCCTTGATTTTTGGTCTCTATCTAGCTTTCCGTCTTTTGCAAACTTGGCCAAATTTTGACCTAAGTATTGTCTATAAAACGCTTCATCTGACTCGTGTATATAAACACTTTTCATATATACGTTGCTGAGACCCGCCAATAAACTTTTTTCAATCGTTATATTTTTGGCGGCATACAGCGTGTAATCATCTTGTGTTTTTAGGTAAATGTTAAATTGATTGGTAGTGTCGGCCTGCAATACGGTCGTCGGTATCTCTATATATCTTTGCCTCATTGCTTGCCCACTTAAATTATATTTTATTATGATTCGTATGATTATTAAGAA
>JBFWKW010000037.1:0-17724 GCA_050252455.1 Campylobacterales bacterium
ATCCGGAAGCGATGGTCTTGTCAGGGTGTGGGATATCAAAAGCGGTACCGAAGTTATGGCACTCAGAGGACATGGCTCACAAGTAGTCTATGCAGAGTTTAATCATGACGGCACAAAAATAATCTCGGCAGCAAAAGACAATACTGCAAAAATATGGGATTCCAAAACAGGAACTGAACTAAACACCCTAAGCGGAC
The DNA here is from genome assembly GCA_050252455.1 of Campylobacterales bacterium. Classification (GTDB taxonomy): domain Bacteria; phylum Campylobacterota; class Campylobacteria; order Campylobacterales; family UBA6016; genus UBA6016. Next base: position 198 of record JBFWKW010000037.1, read on the forward strand.
ACACGGACCATGTCTGGAATAGTACGTTCAGCAGGAGCGGAACAAGAGCCGTAACCGTAGGGGTGGATAAAACCGTCAAAGTATGGACGCTTATCTCCTCAAAACCTTTTGAAGCTATAGCAAAAAAACTTGAGTATAAACTATCGGAGTATGCCAAGACAAAGCTAGCCAAAGGTGAGTTCGAGAGCAAAGCGGAATATGCTGAAAGAATGAAAAAACTGCAAAACTCAATGAGTGGAGTAAGAGCCGAGCTGCTACAAGTATGCCTGCAAGAAGAGATGGGGTCTCCGAAACTAACATGGTCAAGATATGACGCCGATGAACGAAAGGTATATTTAAAACTTAGCGCTACGAATGCGGAATACGCAAAGCAAATCAGCTTTGGCGCAACACCCGATGAGGCCAGAGAGATTAAGGATGGCTCAACAAGCTTAGAGCCATATGTATATTTTGCCCTTGCGGGGCAAGCGCTGTCATTGGAAGAAGTGAAGATATTTTATCGAGGGAGAGCATATAGCGCAAAGGCCGACGATAGTGCAAAAACCGAATCATCTGTTATGTATGCGATAAATTCAGAGCTACTCAAACCTATAAATTTGCAAGACACCACAAAGCCGATAAAAAGCTCGCCATCGGAAGGTGATGATTTAGCGCCTCTAATCGCTTCGGCAAAAGCCGCACCTGTAAATCCAAAAAAGTGGCTGTTCGCGGTAGCCGTAGAAAACTATGATGAAACAGACAAAGTCATATACGCCAAAAAAAGTGCCGAAGAATTTATAACCGTAGCCCAAAAAAAATTCGGCATATCCACCAGAAATACATACGCTTTTGTGGATGAAAAAGCAACCACCACGGCGCTAACCGACAGGTTGAATAGATTTTTGGCAAATATCAAAGAGGGTGACACTATATATTTCTACTACTCAGGCCACGGTATCCCGTCACCGGAAGACGGCGAGGCGTATTTTTTACCGAAAGACAAAATGGTTGATTATGTCATAAAAGAAAAAGAGCTCATGGCTACTAGAATATACGAAAAACTAGGGAAGTCAAAAGCCGCGAACGTAATAGTATTTGTCGATGCTTGCTTTAGCGGCAAGACCGACAACGTCTCAACTTTAAAAGGCGTCGCCGCAGGCGTGCTCAAATCCAAAAAACTTGAATTCGACAAAAACAAAATGGTCGTTTTATCGGCAGGTAGCGCAAAACAGTTTTCAAATAGCTACGACGATAAGGGACATAGGCTATTTAGCTATTTTTTGATGAAAAATATTCTTGAAAACGAGCATTTGGATATAGATCTGCTATACAAAAAAACAGCGGCGCAAGTCAAAGAGGTATCTTGGACAAAAGGAGATACTTACTTACAAGAGCCGACACTAGAAGGAAATAGCGCCATAAAACTAAAATAATTTAAAAATCTAGTGTAGTTTTGGTTCACTTTTGGAGCAGCCACCGTCGCACGCCCCATAATTATTAGCTCTTAAAGTTATAAAAAGTATAATCAAACTCCACACACATTTCACACAAGGGCGTGTAAAATCTCTCTTGTAAATTTTAAAAAAGGATACACGATGAAAAAAGTTCTTCTTACTCTTGCATTCGCTGGCTGTGCTCTTATGGCTGCAGACGGTAAAGCTGTTTACGGAAAATGCCAAGGTTGCCACGGCGCTGACGGTAAACAAACTGCTATCTCTGGAAAAGCTCTTGCTGGTCAAAAAGCTGCTGACATAGAGAAAAAACTTGCTGGTTACCAAAAAGGTGAAGGCGGCGCTAAAAAAGCTCAAATGATCCCAATGGCTAAAGGCCTTTCAGCTGACGATCTAAAAGCTGTATCTGCTTACATCGCAACTCTTAAATAATTATAAGCCGTACGGTTTTTACCGTGCGGCCCCCTACCTTCAACAATGAAAATAAAAAACATCAATCTTAACGGTTTTATACGAGTCGCCATCGTAATATTCTCTTGCAATTTATCCCTTTGTGCAGCCGATGGAAATATGCTATACTCTCAACATTGCGATTCGTGCCACGGTAAAAATGGAAAAACAATAGCACTCAAGGTTTCCGGACAAATTGCAGGTATAAATAAAAATGAGCTGGCAATGATTTTACAAAAATACAAAAGCGGCACACTAGACAAATACGGTCATGGGGTAGTGATGACGGCGGCAACTTCCAAGCTGTCCAATGCCGACATAGAGGCAATATCAAAATACGTAAGCGAATTAAAATAATAAGCAAGAGGATTTTATGCGTTTAAAATATATATCGGCAATACTATTGGGTAGCTTTTTTATAAACGGTTGCGACTCAAAAAGCCAACAAAAAACTACTGAAGCATCTGTCGCAACAGCAGAACAAAATACAACCGGCAATACGGCATCAAGCGCAAACGGAAAAGAGATTTACGATAAAGAGTGCAAATCTTGCCATGGAACTGACGGTAAAATGAAGGCGCTCGGAAAGTCAAACCCTATAGCCGGAACTGCGGCAGAAAGTATTGTAAAAGACATGAAAGAGTATCAGGGCAAAACTCTTGACAAACACGGCATGGGTAATGTTATGAACCTAAACGCCTCAAAATTAAAAGAAAACGAAATCAAAGCCGTAGCGGAATACATAGCCTCTCTAAAAAAATAGGAGTTTATACAAACTCCATCTCCTCTTTATTCTCAATAACAAAATCTTTCATAATCGGACAAAAATCAGGTATGCCATACGGCGGGTAAAGCTTTTTGATAGCCGCTTCTGCCGATGTGTTCTTGATAAGATAAAAATCAATCACTCGCATATTGCACGCAACGCAGTCATACCCGTCTTCGCTAGGCATCTTAACGGAGCCGTTAAACTTTAAGTGTGAGCATTCCAAACAGTTTTGTTCTATTTCCATCATCATCATTTTTATATCCTTGCCAAGTATGGCGCATATTTATGAATATAAAGCAACTTTGATTCCCAAAATAAATACCACTTTAAGCAGTTTTTATAGAGCTTTGAGTAAAATTGTGCCACTTTGAAATAAGCGGATAATATATGTTTGGAATAGATTTTGGCTCACTGATAGTAATCATGATTGTGGCAATAATATTTTTGGGACCGGAGAAGCTTCCTGAGCTCATAGTTAAATTTGTAAAATTCTTTAGAAGCGTAAAATCGACCGTCCAAGACGCCAAAGATACGATACAAAAAGAGATAGACCTGCACGAGCTAAAGCATACGGCCGTGGAATACAAAGAAAAACTAGAGAAGATAACCGACAACATCAACAACCCGTCAAGTATGTACAATAATAAAGAAGTAAGCGACATGTTTGGCGACATCACAAAAGAATTTAAAGATTTAGAAGATAACGTCAAAAAAGAGCTAGATAAACCTTTGGATTCTTCTGCTCCACAAACACCGGATACGACAAAACAAGGGGAAGTAAAGTAAATGCTTGAGGATTTGAAGCCGCATATAGCCGAACTGAGAGATAGACTGATTAAATGCGTTGTCGTTTTGGCGGTAGCATTTTTTGCATGTTTTGCAGTTTGGGAGCCGATAATGGCATGGGTAACGATGCCGCTTAAAGAGGCTATACCATCGGGTGGGCAAGTTATAGCGGTCAAAATGGGGGAGCAGTTCTTTACGGCGGTTAGCGTATCTTTTTTTGCATCACTTGTGATATCGCTTCCTGTTATATTTTATCAGCTTTGGATGTTTTTGGCTCCGGGTCTTTATGAGCATGAAAAAAAATACATCATGCCTTTCGTCGGCGGAGCTACGGGGATGTTTTTGGCAGGTGCACTATTTGCATACTATTTTGTTTTTCCGGTCGGCTTTAAATTCCTAGTAAATTTCGGCGGCGGACAAACAACGGCAATGATTAGTATTGCCGAATATCTAGGCTTCTTTTTGAAGCTAATGTTTGGTTTTGGACTTTCTTTTGAGCTTCCGGTAATTGCAGCTTTGCTTGCCTTTTTTAGACTCGTCGACGACAGACAGATGAAGGCTTCTTTTAGGTATGCGATAGTGTTTATATTTATAGCTGCGGCAGTGCTCACTCCACCGGACGTTATGAGCCAACTTATGATGGCTATACCGATGATACTTCTATACGGTGCAGGGATAGTGATAGTCGGCATGATAAATCCCGCCCCAAAAGAGGAAGCAGACGCTGCTTGACCCAACCCTTACCTCTTCTTATGAATACGAGCTTCCAAGCTCGTTCATAGCCGATTATCCCGCAAATCCTAGACGAAGTGCCAAAATGCTTGTCATAGACAGGCAAAGCGGACAAATAACACACTCCAACGTAGAAAAAATCAATGATTTTTTACCTTCAAGCACCAAAATAATTATCAACAATACAAAAGTTATTAAAGCGAGAATATTTGGTAGCAAGCCAAGCGGCGGCAAAATAGAGTGCGTTCTAATTAAACCGCTTGAAGATAACTTATTTCTGGTGCTACTTAGGGGTAAAGTCAAGATTGGAGATAAAGTATTATTTGACGAGAGATTGTCGCTTGAGATAAAAGAGCTTTTGGAAGACGGAGGTAGAAAGGTCGAATTTTTCGAGGGCGAAGATAGACTTGATTTTGCAAAGCTTGTTGAAAAACTAGAGCAGATAGGGCACATACCGCTACCGCCATACATAGAAAGAGCGGATGAAAAAAGTGATGAAATAGATTATCAGACACGCTTCGCAAAAACGGCCGGGAGTGTGGCGGCACCAACGGCGTCTTTGCATTTTGATGATGAACTCTTGGAAAAATTAAAAACATTGCATGATTTTTATGAACTCACCCTGCATGTAGGACTCGGAACTTTCAAACCAGTAGATGCCGAAATCATAGATGCCCACAAGATACACTCGGAATATTTTGAGATCCCGTCAAGTACGGCGGATATACTGGATAGCAACGCAAAGATACTTTGCATAGGGACTACGGCTACTAGAACGGTGGAATTTTATCACTCTACAAAACAAACCGGTGGAGAGTGTGACATATTTATAAATCCGCAAAATCCACCAAAAAGAGTAGACATGCTACTTACAAACTTCCATTTACCGAAGTCCACGCTTATTATGCTTGTGTCAGCATTTTTGGGGCTGGAACGCACACTTGAGATATATGAGATAGCAAAGCAAAACAACTACCGTTTCTATAGCTACGGTGATTGTATGCTAATCCTATAGGAGCTTTGCCCAACGCTTTAATATAACTAGCGCGGCAAGGCTATCCGCTTTACCGTCTTTGTTTTTTGTAAGCCCTCCGCCTATCATCTCGAGAGCTTCTCTTGAACTACCGTACTCATCAACATACACAACCTCTCCATCAAAATCAAGAAGCGATACAAAGTGTTTTATCCGTCTTTCCATCTCATCTTCGCTAGCCCCGCCCTTTGGCAGACCCACTACTAATTTTGATGTATTTTTGGCTTTTAGCATTGCCGACACATCGGCGCTTGCCTGTTCTCTATTTTTGCGCATTATGGGCTCGCTGGCGACCGCTATACCGGACACCAAAACAGCCACTCCGATTCTTTTTAGCCCTACGTCTATTGCAACTACGCTCAAACTGTTTTTGCCTTTTTTGTGTTAGAATAAAGAAATATTATCAAAAAGGGCAGGAATGTATTCTGAAAAAGTTGTAGCCGGGTTTTTTATAGTCTTGGCGCTTACTTTAAATGCTGGATTTGTATATGGAGACATAGAAAACATAGCCCATCACAGCGTATATGAACTTGCAGCTGCGATAGCCGTAAACCTAATAGCAACAACAATGAAGCTAGGCGACAAAACACAAGTAGGCTCTGTACTTTTAGCTACCAGCCTAGTTGCTGATTTGCAGCTTTTTGCGGCGGCGGCCGTATGGGGTTTTGCTAGCAACGTAGCAGGCGGAGTTACCCCGCAACATACAACGACAATCATATCTCTAGCCACTGGTGCGATGGTGGCAAACATAGTATCGGTCATACTGTATATATCAGACACGGTTCACTCAAAAAGATAAGCTTTAATGAGGGAAAACGAAGCTTTTTGGATAGTAATAAGGCGTCTTCGTACGCCTATTTTAGCTCTCATAGTCACGTACACAATCTCGATTATTCTTCTTACGCTCGTAGAAGGAAGAGACAATAACGGCAACATTCATCATTTATCTTTTTTTGATGCTTTTTATATTGTCTCTTATACTGCCAATACGATAGGCTTCGGGGAAATACCGTATCCTCTCACTTACCCCCAAAGGCTCATGCTTACAATCACGATATACATGACCGTTCCGGCGTGGTTTTATGCCCTTGGTACGATAGTGGGTCTCTTTCGAGACAAAGCATTCAAAAGAGAGCTAAAAAGAATCATATTTCGCCGTCAAATAGAGCATTTTACCGATGATTTTGTCGTCATATGCGGCTACAACTCAACGAGCCGGATAATGATAGAAAAGTTTCAAAAGTACGGTAAATATCGGATGGTCGTGCTTGACAAACTAGAAGAAAAAATTGACGAGCTTACGCTTGAGGGATACTATCCGATTGTCCCGGCATTGGCGGCAGATGCAACGACAACCGACGTACTTGAGGATGCAGGGATAGCTTCGCCACACTGCAAAGCCCTCTTTGTGTTATTCGAGGATGACGATCTCAATCTAAAAGTGGCAGTAAAAGCTAAAATTTTGAATAAAAACATAGAGATAGTTGCCGAATCATCTTTTACCGCAGGTCTTCAAAACCTAACGGACGTTGGAGTGGAGCACGTAATAGACCCGTATCATCACGTTGCTACAAGAATAGAATATATGCTCAACACTCCGCATCTATATGCCCTGCTAAATTGGCTCGGCGGCGGCAATCTAAATCTCTCCAGAAAAGCCAAACTAACAAGAGGCAAATACATCATCTGTAGCCGCGGAAGACTTGGCAAGGCGATAAAAGAGATTCTTTTGAAAAACGGTATCGAGTATGAAATCGTAGATATATTCAAAGAGACAAAAGCAAAAGACGGTAGCGATAGGGATCTACTGCTGAAAGCAGGGATAGAAACCGCCGGATGCCTAATAGCCGGCACACCGGATGACGCCGTTAATCTCTCTGCCATCATTACGGCTAGAAAACTAAATCCGGGTATATTTGTTATGGTGCGTGAGAATAAGATGGAGGAAAACTCCGTTTTTGCGGCGCTAAGGGCAAATACCGTTTTTGTGATGGACAAGATAGTCGCCGTAAGGGCCTACAATATCATAGCAAGACCACTTGTGATTAGATTTGCGGACGAGCTTATACACAAAAGCGACGAATGGGGCAGAAACATAGTAGAAAAGTTGACCGAGATAATCAACAAAAAGCCTCAACTTCAAGAAATAACGATAAACGAAAACGAAGCGCACGCCCTAGTGCCGATATTGAAAGAACGAAACGTAACATATAAAGACCTCGTGGCTGACGTGGATGGCGAAGGAAGAGAGCTTGAGCTTATTATTTTGGGACTACTGAGGGCTAACGGCGAGTTTGTTATGGGGCCGTCGTTTAGCTCATGTTTTGAAATAGGGGATAAACTATTGATAGCCGGTACCGATGAGGCAATAGAAGAATTTGAAAGAATACTAAACAATATCAACAAACTCTATTTTGTGCTCAACAAAGAAGAGATGCCAAATTGGCTTTTTGAAAAGGCGGCGAGGTTTATCGAAAACAAAGTAAAATCCCGCCAAAAATAAAGAGGAGAGAACATGCAAGTAGTATCTACGCCAAATGCACCACAAGCGATAGGACCGTACTCGCAAGCTATCAAAACAGGCGGCATGGTGTATACGTCCGGCCAAGTAGCCCTAAGACCTGACGGAAGCTTCAATGACGGCGATATAGGGGTGCAAACTACGCAAGTATTTGAAAATCTAACGGCAGTACTCAAAGAGGCAGGAAGCGGGCTAGACAAAGTACTCAAAACTACGGTATTTCTATCCGATATGGACAACTTCGCCGCAATGAATGAAGTGTATGCCAAATTTTTCGGTGAACACAAGCCCGCACGAAGCACGGTAGCGGTCAAAACACTCCCAAAAAACGCCCTCGTTGAAATCGAGTGTATAGCCCTAGCCTAACGGCTTTGGCTAGCTTTGTTTAACTCCAGTCCTTCAGAAATCATTTCACCCACAACATCCCTGCCCAGCTCAGAAGCCCAATTTTTTGCAGATTCGTTTTGAACACCCTGCTTGAAGCCATTTCTTCGTTTTTCTTTGAGTTTATAGTCTAGCTCTTCTTGTTTTTGCTTGTTTGGGTCTAGCTTCAAAAATACAGCATTATCTGTTGCATCATCCGCAAATAGCAACGATAGCGGCACTATCAGCAAGAGTAATATAGTTTTGCTATTTTGCACCGCCAACGCCTTTTTGCCAAAAATACATGTCGACAAGCTTCATTGGCGGATATTTATTGGTATACTCCAAAGAATCAAATGTGTTTTTATTTTCCATATAAAATGAGAGTGCATTTTTGATATTATTTTCAGTCTTCGGGCCATATCCAATACCTGCCTGCCTAACACCGCCCACATAAAACCTATCAAATGCAGGCATAACGCAAAAAGTACCGAGCAATATTTTGCTTACCAAAATTTCAGAAGCGCCGTTACAGTGAAAGTCTTTGTATTTATCCTCTACGGCTCTAAATAATTCATATACCATATTTGCAGTATCGTCTATTTTGCTTTTGTCGATATTTTTAATATCTATATTCAAATTTCTATTTTTGCGAAGATATTTGACGGTGCTTGTATGAATTTTATAATCATGTTTTAACAAAAAGCTAGACCCTCTATACATACCCCAACTCGCAAGATAAAACGCAAGATGCAAAGCGCCGACATCCATATCAAACTCTTTGTCGTCTTTGGAAAAATAACCATAGCAATGTTCCCATGACTTGTAGCGTGTTGCACTCTCCATGTTTGCATAGAATGTACCTACAGTGCTACGAATATCATCGGCTATCGGTTTCATTTTACGCCCCCGTATATTCTTTTGCAGTCATTGATACAAATGTCATGTGCGGCGCCTTTTTTTGGCTTGCAAGAGTCAAAACATTTGCTTTGCTTTTTGTTATCTTTGACATCATTTTTACTTTGCGTCTGCTTGCTTTGCTGTTTCTTTTGCATGTCAGCCTCACTTAATGCGCCAACGTAAGCATCTTTTATAATGTTCGTAATTTCTTGCTCATTCGGATAGTCAACATAGCTATTATGCCCATATTCAGCCGTGACAAATATCTTTTCTTCTTCCTTCATACGAACGTCATTATTCATAGCTACCAATATAAAACCGTCATTAATAAAGCTACCATACGGCTTACACTCTCCACCGATTGAATTTTTTATATCGAGCGACAATGCCATCCGCTTAAGTTTTTCAGCCAACTCTGCCTTTTGTTTCCATTTTTCTTCCAACTTTTCTTTGGAATAAGCATAAAAATCAAACTCCGATTCTAAAAATTGAATTATGCTATCTATTTTAGCTCGCTCATTGTCGCAAAATATCTTTTTTTGTTTTTCTTGATTTTCCTTTTTATGAAAAATCTCTTTTAAAGACTGCTCCGCAAAAAGCGTAGAAATAGCCATAAAGCAATATATAAATAATATTTTACCCATAGCTACATTTCCATATCGGCTTTTTTATATTGCATATATTTTACCAGGATACCGTCATGCCCCTGCTCCAGTATCTTAATGACGGCAACTCCACTGGTCTCGCTAAACTCGCTAAAACTTTCAATACCGTACGCATTTTTGGTATACGCCAACTCTGTGCCGAATACCTCTCTGCACATCAAAGACAGGTCGTTAGAACTTAGCCTAATATCGAATTTAATTGCAAAACCACATACATTGCCGTTATTATCCGTATATACCGTACGCATTTGCCCGAGCAAGTTTTGACAGTGAATAGGCTTTGCATTAGACACAGAATATAAAGCAACAACCGTTCTACCTGACTTTGAAACTTTGGCTGGCTCACCACCTATAAGCTCGTATTTTAATATACCGTCAAACTGAGTAATCGGCTGTCCTATTTTGATTGAAGATATTGTAAATTCATCACTTACGCTTTGCATAAATGAGCCTGACGAAGTAGTATTCACCATAGAGTCCGCATTTTTGTCTTTTTGCATCTCAAGTGCAACGGCTACACTAAACACTACAAAAGCTACTGTCATATAGACACCCAAAAGCCCAAAAACACTAGACCAGCTAAACTGCCTTTCACCTATCGGAAGCTCTTTTTTGGCATTTAGACCACAATATATAGGCACACCAATGTATCCCACTATCGGAATGATATTTAAAAATCCTAGCAAAATAGCTTTTTTAAACTTGCCATATCCGGCGTAATAATACGGCCCAAAAAATAATCCTAGCCAACTCCACGATTGTTGCTTGGTGCTATTTTCTTCCATGCAATGCTCCATTTATTCTATAGGATAAAGACTAACCGAGTCTATCCAAATAAAGTTGAGCCATTAATTAGCCGATGGGATAAATGATGGATTTTGACTTTTCAAATCACACGAAAGAAGAAATAAATGAGTTCTACAGAAGAATTGCTACGAATGTCCGAAGCATAAGAGAAGAAAAGGGCTTAAAACAGCTTGATGTGGCACTCGAGATAGATATTAAATCAGTAGCGTTTTATTCAAATTGCGAAAATTGTAAATACGGTAAACATTTTAATTTAGAGCATCTATATAAGCTTGCAAAAACTTTTAATGTAGATGTTAAAGAGTTTTTTTCGTAAATATAAGGATATTAATTTTTCACTCTCTCAAAATAATAATTCAACACTTTAATAATAAGCATTAGCGCAATAGCATCTAGCATACTTGCAACAACTATAGACGAATATTCTATCGTATCTATCGTCTTTGACTGCAGTCCCAGCGTAGCGGCGGCGACCATAAACATCAGAGGCATAGAGTCTGAAAGGGCAAAAAGAAGTGTATTTTTGAAGCCTAGATGTCCATAGAATGCGCTAAACGAGCCGATAAGACGGATGGATACCATGCAGGCGATAAGAAATAAGGCGTTTGTGAATATCTCTACGGAAAAGACTATATCGAGCTTTAGCGTAGAGCCGACATAGATAAAAAATATCGGCGCCAAAAATCCAAATCCAAATGAGCTAAGTTTGTCGTGTAGGTCTTTTTTGTGCGCAAAAAACGCCGCTATAAACATACCCGCAAAGAAAGCGCCAAGTACCATATCTATTTTGAGATAGAGCATTATCGCTATCATGACAAAAAAGAGCGCCATGGAGAAGCGTATATCTTGTTCTTTTGAGGCAATGTCCGGCATTATCGCCCTCTTTGCCTCGGGAAACCACCAAAAAAACGCCCTTGCAAGCTTGAAAAATATCACCCCTATAAAGATTATGGCGACTAGTGTAGCCATGGCCTTGTAAAACTCTTTGCCAAAACCGAAGCTAACCGCTCCGCTCAGGATAGTCAATGCCACGATACTAATGACCTCGCCTACGATACCGATAATGAGAGCTAGCGAAAGCCAAGGCTTGTCTTTGCCGTAGTCTTTTAGGAGCGCCATTATCATACCGAGTGAAAAAATAGGTAGGATAACTATATATATAAACGAGAGTTTAAAATAAAGCACCATACTAAGAGCCAAGGCATAAAGAAGGAAAAAATATAAAACGACACGCCCGAGAAGCGTAGATTTAATCTTTGCAAACTCTTTGAGATTGACCTCTAGCCCCGCTAGAAACATCAAAAACAAAAAGCCGACTTTCGCCATCGTAAAAAAGTATTCGTTTTGCCCAAAAAGCCCAAAATACCCACCCACTATGCCGAGCAATATCTCTACGACAACGATTGGGAGCCTGAGGGTTTTTGATATGAACGGCGAAATAGCGATAAAAAGCGAAAGGGCTATTACTATCGCTACATGGGCTTGCATATTATTCGTTTCTAAGAACTGTCAGAGGGTCTACTTCGGAGGCTTTTTTTGCCGGATAGTAGGATGACAAAAACACTATAACCATTGAGCCTAGCGTGATAAGACCAAAATCCACAAGCGATAGCTCAAGCGGGAGTTTGGAGCTGCCGTATACGTCCGCGGGGAGGCTAATAATGTCAAAATTTGAAAGCAACATCAAAGCCCCTGCCGCCAATGTAATTCCAACTACTATCCCGCTACCGCCGATAATGGCTCCGAGTCTAAAAAATATCGCCTTTATCTCCTCTTTGTCCGCTCCAAGGGAGAGCAAAAGTGCAATCTCTTTTCGTCTACTCATAACGGTCATCAAAAGGGAACTTACGATATTAAGCGAGGCGACAAGGATAATAAGCATCAGGACAATAAACAACGCCCTCTTTTCGAGTGCCAAGGCGGCAAAGAAATTACCGTTTTGCTGCCACCAGCCGATTAGCGCATAATCATCCGATAGTTTTGAGCCGAGAAGCTTAATATCCTCGAGGGGCTTTGCCGAATATATATGTACTCCGTCATAAGAGCCCTCTTCCCTGCCAAGTACGGCGGATAGGTCTTTTGCGTTGACATACACATACCCTTTGTCGTAAGCCAGAAGCCCTGAAGTGAAATTTTTATCAACCGCAAAACGTTTCATAATGGGCGTTATCCCAAGTCCTTGCGGCTCTCCGTCTGCAAAAATAACGGTTATTTTGTCATTTTTGGCAAGGGCAAAATCTTCCATTAGTTTTTGTCCGATTAGCGCTTCGAACGGTTTTAGTCCACCGCTACCAAGTGCATCCGCAACTACGGAATTTATCTGTTTTTCCGCCGCACTTTCAACGCCGAATACGACTATTCCCTCCATCCCCTCGCCGCTTTTTGCTATCGCACTGCTTCTGATAAATGGACTAAATTTGAACTGTGGATACTCCGCTTGAAGCCCTGACACAAATTCTTTTGAAACACCGAGTCCATGTTTTGGGTAGAGTGTAATCGGGTAATTCATCGTAAAAAGTTTCTTTTCAAACTCTTTATCAAAGCCGTTCATAATAGCCATGGCGACTATAAGGACGAATACGCCGAGCCCGACGCCCAAAAAGGCTAGTCCGGCGGTAATCGATATAAAAGGCTGCGACGGGTCGTATCGTAGATATTTTGATACGACAAAGCGTATAAGTTTTTTATTCAACTAGCTCTTCTTTTTGTCGTAGTTTTTGAGCCTCTCTTCTCTTTTCTTGGCGACAGGGACAACATCTACCGGAGCGTCTTCGTTTTCTATGCTCTCAGCCGTAGTATCGCTACCTATTCTAAACGAATGGAGCACTCTTACTGCGTTGATTTTGACTGTTTCGACAAGCTCGGTAAATAGTTTATAGCTCTCTTTTTTGTACTCCACAAGAGGGTCTTTTTGGTTATAGCCACGTAGTCCGATACCCGTTTTTAGTATATCCATCTGATAAAGATGCTCTCTCCAGGCTTCATCAAGCGTTTGCAGATAAAGTATTCTCTCTATCTCTTTTCTTTGCGTATCTTCAAGTATTGCAGTTTTTGCTTCATAGTGCCTGCTCATAGCCTCTATGATTTTTTCTTTCAACTCTTCGTACTCAAGGTCAGCCATATCCGCCTCAGGAACGCCCATGCCTACATCTTCAAGCAATAGCTCGCTTACTTTTTCGATGTTAAAATCATCTTTTTCGAGGCCATAATAGATTCCCGCATCGGCAAGAATATTTTCAACATACACGCTTCTATTTTCATGTATTTTTGCGTCAATTTCAAACTCTTCGCTAAGCAAATCATTTCTAAAGCCATAAATGATTTTTCTTTGTGCATTGGCGATATCATCATATTCAAGCAAGTGTTTTCTGCTTTCATAGTGCATACTCTCGACTTTCTTTTGCGCCTTCTCAACCGCATTTGTAACAAGTTTGGAGTCGATATGTTCGCCTCTTTCAAGCCCAAGTCTATTCATAATAGTTTTGATTTTTTCACTACCGAATATTCTAAGAAGCGTATCGTCAAGGCTTAGATAAAACTGGCTAAAACCAGGGTCGCCCTGTCTACCGCTTCGTCCCCTTAACTGATTGTCTATACGGCGGCTCTCGTGTCTCTCTGTACCGATGATAGCCAGTCCGCCAAGCGACCTTACCTCGTCATCTATCTTGATGTCAACGCCACGCCCCGCCATATTTGTAGCAACCGTAACCGCCCCTTTGGCACCGGCAAGCTTGATAATCTCAGCCTCTTTTTCGTGGTTTTTTGCATTCAAAACAGTGTGGGCGATACGCTCTTTTTTCAAAAACTCATGCACGACTTCGCTTTTTTCGATAGAGGCCGTACCTATGAGTATAGGCTGCCCTTTTTCGTTTAGTTCTCTTATTTTTTTGACAAGAGCTTCAAATTTCTCTTCTTCGGTTTTGAATATTAGGTCATTCATGTCTGTTCTAGCTACGGGAACATTCGTAGGTATAGAGATAACGTCAAGACCGTATATCTCGCTAAACTCTGTCGCTTCCGTCTGCGCCGTACCCGTCATACCGGCTAGCTTTGAGTAAAGTCTAAAGTAGTTTTGGAACGTGATGTCTGCAAGAGTTTGGCTCTCTTCTTTGATTAGCACGCCCTCTTTTGCCTCAAGAGCTTGATGAAGCCCCTCGGAATATCTCTTGCCCTCGCTTAATCTACCCGTAAACTCGTCAACAATAATAATCTCACCGTCACGAACGACATAGTCAACGTCTATTTTAAATAGATATCTAGCTTTCAGGGCTTGGTCTAGTCTGTGTGAAAGTACGGCATTATCAAGGTCGTATAGATTGCCGACGTCAAAAAGCTCTTCGGCGTATCTAATCCCCTCTTCGGTCATTAAAACGACTCTGTTTTTCTCATCTACCGTAAAGTGCTTCTCAATTTCAAGCTTCATGGCAACTTCGTCTGCTTTTTCGTATTGCCCCATAAATGACTTCGTAGGTCCGGATATAATGAGCGGCGTTCTAGCTTCGTCTATCAGAATAGAGTCCACCTCATCCACTATCGCAAAGTAGTGATTTCTCTGGACTTGCGACGCCTTTGAGTACTTCATATTATCTCTCAGGTAGTCAAAGCCGTACTCGTTGTTTGTTCCGTATGTAATGTCTGCGTCATAAGCCGCTTTTTTGACCTCTTCATCGTCTTCATCGGAAAGTATGGCGCCAACAGTAAATCCTAGGAAGTTATAAAGCACGCCCATCTCGGTAGCATCACGCTTTGCAAGGTAGTCATTGACGGTGATTATGTGTACACCCTCGCCTTTCATGGCGTTAAGTATTACCGGCAGAGTTGCAACAAGTGTTTTACCCTCCCCTGTTTTCATCTCCGCTATACGTCCGTCATTTAGAACCATACCGCCTATTATTTGTACGTCATGATGGCGCATACCAAGCGATCTTTTTGAGGCCTCTCTAGTTATTGCAAAAGAGTCAAAAAGGACATTATCAAGGCTTTCACCCTCTAGCACCTTGGCTCTTAGGGCGTTAAAGGCGCTTTTTAGCTCTTCGTCGCTCATTGCGGCATATTTGGGTTCCAAGGCATTTATTTGAGCTAGCTTTTTTCTATAGGCTTTTAGCTCTTTTTCGTTTCTGGTTCCCATTATTTTGTTTACGATAGCTTTAATCATTTAGACAAGTCCCAAAATGGTTGAATTTGGTACAGATATTACCAAAACAACAATAAAAGCTTAAACCCCCAAAAGATATACTGCCAATCAAAAAAAGGGTGCTTTTTGATGATAAGAAAAATATTTGTTTTTATAAGTTTGAGCATCTCCGTGTTTGCCCTTAGCTTCGACTATGAAACGTTTGAGGCAAATTTTGTCCAAAGTATCAAAAACAAATCCGGCAAAAAAATAGTATATAGCGGCAAAGTAATAGCCAAAAAGCCAAATTACGCCCTATGGGAGTACACAAAGCCTGTTAAAAAAAGCGTTTATGTAAACAATGACACGGTAATAATATACGAACCTCTCCTCTCACAAGCAAAATATTTAAAAAAGAAAAATTCGGTCTCGCTTGATGCAATACTCAAAAAAGCGAAGCCTGAAGGCAATGATGAATATAGCGCAAAAGACGGCGACATAACGTATAAATTTAAAGTTAAAGATAACATGATAGAGCGCTTAACCTATAAAGACTCGCTCGAAAACGACACGGAAATTGTATTTTCGGAAAGAAAGAAAAATAGCCCCGTATCTCAAAAAACTTTTGAATTCACCCCGTCCGCAGATATAGATATCATAAAATAGTTGACATGCGTCAATAAAAAATAGATATTTTTCCCGTAAACTTCTCCCAAATTTTAAGGAGCAAGTATTATGAGCATAAGAGAATTTATGAGTTTCGACCACAAAAAATGCGACGAGAGTTTTGCAGAGTTTGAAAATACTGTCGTAAAAGGCGAAGACGCTACCGCCGCTTTTGAAAAGATGGAAAAAGAATTTGAAGAGCATTTTGCAATGGAAGAAAAATCGCTATTTCCGGCTTTTGAAGCAAAAAGCGGCATGAGCTGCGGCCCTACCGAAGTCATGAGGAGAGAACACGAGCAGATGAGATTTAATCTAGGGATGATAAAAAAAGCTCTTGAAGCAGGCAATAAATCTCAACTACTCGGAATGTGCGAATCTTTTAATATCCTAACACAGCAGCACAACTCAAAAGAAGAGCAAATACTCTACGCAATGTGCGATCAGGTTTTATCTTCTGAAACCGAAAGCGTAATCGGGGATATGAAGAGTGTCATCGGCGCCGCTTGAAAAAGTAGTAGATGCGAGGGAGTTAGAGGCTCCTTTGCCTCTTGAGTACGCCGTCAAAACCGCAAGAACCCTCAAGCAAAACGAATATCTAAAAATGCGTCATCGAATGCGTCCGTGCAAGCTAGGCGATGTTCTCAATGCAATGAGCATGTCTCATCTGTATTTTGAGGACAACGGCACCCATTACGTATTTGCTTGGCACAAATATGACAACATAACAAAGCAATATATATTGGAGAAAATCAAAAATGAATACGGCAGGACTTTCGCTATCTGACGCACCTCCATTTGGACGTATATATCCATTTTTTATCGCTTCTGCCATATTTGGGGCGCTATCTTTTGCAGCGCTATCGCTTGCGCAAACAATAGACAGATACGACCCGTACGTCATAGCCTCAATACATCTTTTTACTATAGGTTTTCTAGTCAATGCAGCTTTTGGGGCACTATCACAAATGCTTCCGGTTGTCGGCGGCGTCAAAATAGAGAGCCCAAAAATCATCAGAATCGCCCAAATTGGAATCAGTATAGGCGCCGTATTGTTTTTTGCAGGCTTTGTATTTTATAGACCGATATTGTTTGCCGCCGTTGCAATACTATCTTTCTCGCTTCTATCCGGCTTTGGCATGCTGCTTGTAAAAATACAGACAAACAGCCAGCTTACGAGCCAAACGGTAAAAGTGGTTAGATTTGCCCAGATTATCTCGCTAGTAGCTTTTGCGATAGGGGGGCACCTTCTGTATTCACAAGCCACTACGAACATATCCGGAACACATCTTAGA
>JBFWKW010000038.1:0-15556 GCA_050252455.1 Campylobacterales bacterium
ATCTTCCAAACCATTGCTCGTTTTGTAGAATTGGACTTTACCAACTTATTGAATGGATAGAAATAATGAACCCCCTCTAGCAAAATACCGTCTTTTTTCAAACCAAGAAACCAATTTGGGGACAGCCCAAAAACTGTTTGTAAAGCCGAAGTTGGAATATATTCCGGCGTATAAATTATCATCTCTTCGTACTCCAGTCCGTTTTTTTGCTTCTATAATGTAATTTAAAACAAAAAAATGGACTGGTTTTAGAAGAAAATATTTATTGATTTTGAAGGGCTAATTTTTGGGGTCAATGTGACAAAGAATATATATATCCATATATGTTACAAAAGCTCATATATATGTGACAAAAAAATAGTGCTATGAAGCCTTATAATATAGCGGTTTGAGAGAAAAAAAGTCAAAAGCAAAAAATTTTTTGACCACTGTTGTGTTATAAAGAAATTGTTACACTTCGTGTTACAATATATACCATATATGTGACAAAAAATACCTCAAAAGGCGGCTAATTTGCCGCCAAATATTTTTTATGACCCATGAAAAATGACTATCTTTTGCACCCACTTACTACTTGTTTTTCTATAGCTCTGTCTGAACTGTCAAATACCGTAACTTCAGCGTCGCATTTATTTAGCTTGATGCCGTTTATAGTATATCCGCCGGATACGACACTATATTTTCCATATTTTATGGATGCCATACCGACAAGTTGCATAGATTGCTTAATATTGGATGGTAAATTAGTAGGCGCACTCTCGCCGATAGCAGTTACTTCGCCGCTGCAAACTTTATAGTTTAGGGTATCTCCCTTGCCAACCCCTTCTACTCTTTTTGTGACACTTACCAGACTACAACCGTCCGAACTTTTGCCGTTATAACTTCCAGAAAGATTTAGATTACCCTCTTGCATCGCAAATGGACCCATAAATTCCGCAGTTTTTAGCGCCACCTTTGAAAATGTATCCGTCGATTGAGTATTTGTCGCAGCTTTGTTTTTTAAATTAGGGGCAGAGGCCATCATTGCCTTATCAAATCCTGGTTTGATACTTCCCCTAAAACCGGCGCCCCACTCCGTAGCTCCTTTATACTCAAGCTTTGCCGTAAACGCTATTGCTTCCGGCGCCATACATCCATATATGCCAGAATAAGGAGAAGTTTTTGTTTTTCTGTCTTGTGTTGTCAAAGTTTCCTTGCTATAAAACTCTTTTACGACATCCGTAAAATCCTTACCGTCTTTGTATAACACACCGTTATTGGTTTCGCAATATCTCCACATGCTATAAAACCCTTGAAATATCCAGTTGGGGCTTATATTTGAATATGTCTCATTTGTGCCCGGGTAAAACCTGTAGACACTGCCGCCGACCTCTTCTTTGCCACCCCAATATGAGCTGTCAATAAGGGTTTTATATGTGGCTTTTGAAAATTTTTCACTAGCCTCAGAATAGGCTTCACTATTTGCCAATAACGGTTCAGGCTTATGCTCTATAAGATAAGCATGCGATATATCCGTCAGACCGCTCGAAACAAAGTATTTAAAATGCATTTTTGCAAGCTTGAATTTGATGTCATTTCCACTTTTGCATACCCATAGATTTTTATCTTTTGCATCAAAATTTTTTGGCTCTTTTGTGTTACCAAGCGCCTTTGACAAAAAGTTGTCGGTCGGATTTAGAACATTACCCTTGTCGTCATAGTAGGCAAACTCTTGTTCAAACCCAGGCTCGCCGATTTTTACATACAAATTCCCTCCCATATCTTTGCAAGCTTGAGCATACTTGTATGTATTGCCATGCCCGACACCAAATTCAAGGGTATTTATCTTACCAAGCGGTATAAATTCCAATTTCTTGTCAATCATATGCCCTCTTAGGCTTTTGCCGTCCGCCAGGAGTATCGAAGCTAAAGATAATGACACCAACAATGCTTTTCTCATACATATCCTCCAAGTTATTAATATATTTATAAATGCCTATATTACAGGGTATTAGTTTAATTTTAATGCTATATATATGATTGCTAAAAGTATGCCTTAAAAATATTATCTGCAAAAAATATGCGGATAATTATGAAAAACACGGAGAAAGAACTAAATAGCTTTTTGGACTACATAGCCGCTAAAGTCAAAGAAGAGCGCCGAAAAAGAAATATCAGCCAGCTAAAACTGGCTTTGATACTGGGTCATAATTCGACTTCATATGTAGCCAGAATCGAGCTTCGTAAGCCCGGGCACAATTACAACTTATCCCATCTTTTTATAATTGCAAGAGAGTTTGGCGTTGGTATTTGTGACTTGCTGCCGCCGGACAATATAAATTAATATACCCTACCCTAAAAACCACCCTCCTTCTTCCTTGCAATCTCATCCCGTCTCTTTTTTCTCTTGTAACTTCTGATTTGTTCAAATACGGTAACTCCAAAAAGCAATAATCCAAGTCCAAGCAGAACTATCTCAACCCAATTAGCATTACCTATCATCAAAAACTCTCCTGACACCTATCTATGCCTATCTTGATTCCTTCTTGCTTGTTTTTGAATACGCCGTCAACCAAATACCATCCATCACTCTTATTTGGTTTTACCCATTTGTTATCAAGTGGGTTTTGCAAGCAATAGATAGTTTGGTTTGCCTCAAATCTTTTAATGGCGGACTCTCTTCTTTGCTTGTCGTCACTATGCATAACGGACAAAGAGATAATACCTGCTAACACTACACCTCCTATAAAGAAGTAAGTAGAGGTATCTGAGCCTCTTTTGTAGGCAACATAGATTGTAATAACAACGGCTACCGATATAAGGGTAAAAAACAGAGTAGCCGGATGTGAAAAAAACTCTTGCATGTTTGCTCCTTTTAACATCTATCGCTTTGCTCAATAGAGCTACTTAGACACTGACGGTGATGTACTAGCTTTGTTATCTGCTCACTGTTAACAAATATCTCACCGTCAAACTCTCTTATCATGCAGCCTTTGACGACATAATCACCATCGGAGAAAACTCTTTGTTTGTATTTGACTAGGTGCTCCGGATAATAAACAAGGGCGTCCTCTAATCTTGCATAGCTATCGTCTACATCTTCGTATGTTTTTTGTCTACCGCATATCTTGTAGTGTGGTTTTTGCTCTATAAGACCGTATTCGATAGTTGCCCCGTGAAATACGGTTGCATCTCTATCCGCTATCAATACTTGATCGGTTGGCTGGATAATTATCGTATCTTTGAATACGCCTATTTTTGAGTTTTCGGCTATCTTTTCTATAGGGGTAAAGTATTGCTTCATATCGCTTCCTTTATGTTGGTATGCGTATATGCTATAAAAAAAGTGCAAGTGGGTCAAATTTAAAGAGAGGTTTTAAGAGAGATTTTTAAAATATTTTTGAGAAGTTAGTTATTTAGGGGATATCGCCTTCTACTTCAACAAACAATAATCCGACTATTCCTGACAGTACCACAAAGATAAGACTTAGATACATGGCGTAATCAGAATAAAGCTCATCAGGGTTGTTTGGCAAAAGAAGCGCAAAGCCAATCATTAGCCCCGTAAAGGCAATGATGGCTCGATTTGTGATGGTTATTGTGAGTGTGAAGAGGGTTAGTTTCATGGGGTTATTATAGCCTTAAAATGGGTAGGGCTTTTTGCAAAGCCTCAATAATCAAGGTAATCTCTATATCTCAAATCAATTGGTCTGCAATCTGCATATTTTTTATAAAACCTATGCTGTATATAGACAATAACTATGAAAGTTCCAACGACCGTCGGTAAAAGCAAAAACGCCATGAGATACAGTGTCCAAAGCGGCACCTCTACATCCGTATCGTCTTTGCTGTTTAGTTTTTCTTGTTTGTATCTTCTGATGTTATCAGATAGTCCGTCGCTATCCTCTTCTTTGACGGCAGGTTTGGTGTCGTTGTTTTGCGTTTTATTTTTTGCGGCAAGTGATTTTTCAAGCTCATTTATTCTATGGACAATATCTAGCACATCGGTATTTGCGCAACTGTTAACTGCTTTCATAAGTAATCTCCATTTATTAATATGGAAATATTTTAGTTCAAATGTGCAGCAATGGGAAGTTTTGAGCGCTCAGGAAGTGCCAATGCGGAATAAAACTGTCTACGAGTTGTTAGTTTTGTGCGGCAGTCGGCCTCTCTCGTATAATCACTTATCGTCAATTATTAAATTTTGAAATCTCATCAATTGCCTTTTGATAAAATGCTCGATACGAATTATTATCTTCATTTCTAAAAATTCTCACTTCAACCTTGAGAGATTCAAGCAGTTTCTTCTTATCCTGCTCACATTCGTAAGCATAAAATATTATTTTGTTTTGAACACCATGCTCTATGGATAGTCTAGCTCTCTTTGTTAAAACCCACCATAAATCTATTTCACTATAATCCATGCCCATTCCCAAAATATGAACATTGGTGTTAAAAAACAATTCAACCCACGAAACGCCATCAAAACTATCATTTTTTAACTTATCGGCAATATGAAGTGATTTGTTTGTTTTTTCGCCATACATGGAGTACTCGTACCCACCCTTTATATAGCTATCAATTTTTCCTATGGAGCCGCAGTAGTGATCCAAACCAAGCTGAATTGTTTTTGGATGATTAATTTCACCATGAATATGCCACAGCTTTAATTGCGCATTATTTTTACTGCAAGGTGAATATCTTCTTAGACTATATATTTTTTCGGAGTTGACATGTGTCCTGTCTATATCTATTGACTTTGCAAAAGCATAGTCATAATTGGTCGTTAAATAGTTGTTAAATTCCAAACCTATTAGTCGCTCGTAAAATTCATTACTTTCTATATCTTTCATCGCTTTCGCAATTTCATTTTTTACATATAATTCATTTTCAAGCGAGCTTTTACCCCTGTCTAGAAAAATCTTTTCATATGTCATTGTATTTGGCAGTCCTTCATGATTGAAACCGTTTGAACCCTTAAGTCTCAACAATAAATCATCCCAGCTAATGCTATTTTCCGACAACCTGTTAAGTCCGTTTCCAAACATTAAGCTATTTTCCATCTGTCATCCTTGACCTATATTATTTTTTGTCCGGGCTTTCTGTCTTTGAAGGCTTCATCCACATGACCATCTAGCTTTTCTAAAACAAAAGTATTCTCCGCAATCCTACGAATCAGTGTCACATCTATCATTGTTGTTTGATTTGGCTTTAGTAGTTTGTCCAATACAAGCCCGTCTAGTCTAAACTCCGCAGGAGCATAATGACTAAACCCCTCATCGGGTCTCGCAATAATCCGTATGCCTATTTTTCCGTCTTTTATCTCTTTTATCTTGTCAAAATTGATATAGTACACAAGCCTGCCACTCATACTATTTTTTTGCCTATCCACAAAAAAGCCTTTTGGAAGCTCGCTCGGTTTATAGTCATTGCCAGCCAGAAGCAACATATCAAAATCATTTACCAAATTTCCATAGTTATCTTTTACTTCAAATACAAGCATCACATATCTATCTGCTTTTTGTATTTCTGTAGTTTTTTTGGACATATTTTGGCTAATTAGTTCATACTCTTCTGCTTTTGTTACTTTTAGAGCACCAATGATGGATTCCACGACAGGCTTATTAGATTCTTTTTTGACGCTAGCCATAATACCTATTTTATCTCCTGAGTGGCTCGCATCGGCGATAACTTCAAATGCGCACTTTTGAGGTGTTTTGATGTCACCCTTGAGCTCCAAAGGAAATGCCTTAATACTTGTGCCATCAACAACAGCATCAATCGGCTCAGCATTGCAGTTTTGAACCAAAGAGATAACGGTATAGTTGAGATTTGCTCCGGCGAGGCGTATCACGCCGTCACTTCCAGCCTCCACAAGATATGGATTTAGAAAATCGTAAAAATGATTATCTATTGTTTCGCCACACAACACAAATGGGAAAAATGTATCATTGTTGTATTTGTATTCCAACCATGAATCATTTAGGCTCCATTGCCCATTACTACCCAGCTGTAACCAGTTTAATACGCCCACCCCTGGTTCTACACCATCCCACCACGCCTTAATGCGGCTCAAGCGCCCCTTGCCGAGTATCGCCAGTGACGAGCCGTGATTTGCGGGTGCTAGCATCACCAGATGGGTTAGCGGGCATGCAGATAGATTGTTTTTGAAGAAGAGCTCAATCCATAGCCGCACTACAGGTCCACCGGTTGAGTGAGTAATGCAGGCAAACAGCTCATTGCCAAGCTTGTCCTGCCTTGCCTTGTCAAAAGCACGAGCAATATCATCTAGCATGACCTCATCATGAAAGCTGATATACTCGCCAAGATAGATGTTTTCTATCTCTACTTCCAATCCCACTAGCGATGCTTGTGTCTGCACCGCCTCCGGCAACTCACCGTATGTGGATAAAGATGTGACGCTCCAGCCGTGGATGAATACTAGTTTCATTTATATTTATCCAAAATTGTTTTTCCAGAATATGAAAAGTCAGGAAACAATCGTTGCTTATTAATACCAAGCATATTTAGCTCAGCAAGTATTGTTTTTTTTGACGATTTGTCTATAATTATTTTTTTATTTTTGATTAATTCAGAGTATTTTACGGAATTAATTTTTGGCAGTTCTTTTTTATCCGAATTATAAATGCCAAAAAGCAAAAACATGCCCTGCTGTGCTTGAATTCTTGCATCACTCATTTTTGTTTTAACGCACAGAATTCTATTGTCATAGTCTTCAAGCCTTATCTTTTTTTCAAATTGCGGCTTTTCATATTTTATTTCATGGTAAAGATAGCCAATGTTTGCACTTTTGTTTAACTCCATATCAATCTCATACTTAACGCTTGAGTTTAAGCCACCATATGCGGTCGAAAATTTTTCCAATAAACCTTGCCGCTGTTTAGCTTTGCTATGGTGATCGCATAGCTTGACAATTGTTTTATTACTATTAGTTGTTATGCTTTCTTTGAATTGTCCTCTTATTTCAATCAACTTCTCGTTAGATAATCTTGAAAATGCACTTAAAACAGATACACTATCACTATTGTAATACTTAACCAATCCCTCATCAATATTGAGCACTTCAACTGACGCATTATAGGCAGTTGTCTTTCCGCTTTCTAGACATGCAAAATATAGAGCGACCAGTGGATTTTGTGTTAAATCTAGAACTCTGGTAGGTATACCATAATGTTGCAAGAATGCAAGTTTCTCAAAATTTGTTTCATGGACTTGAAGATCGTTTGGAAAATCAATAATGGCATCATTTATATATTTATGCTCATTAAGTGGATAAGCCTTGTTTCTGTATAACGATGGGGTCAATTTCCAAGTTTCAATCTCATGCCCACGATAAAGCATTACCCTGTTTTTTTCATGATCTGAGGATTTTTGTATCTTTGTTAACTCATCCATGAATTCTTGTATATTTTTAACAGACATGCTCATCTCCTCTTTATCTTATTTTATTCTGAGTGTAATTTTTATAAATATTCTGGTGCGCATACCTACCTTTTGAATCAGCGCCAAGCAGTTCGTTAAATATGTATTCAGGAACGCCATAATATTCATATGCGCTACCATCTTTAAACTCAATTACTAAAACGGCACCACCTGCGTCATAACCTACTGCCCTGAGATTACTTGATTCTACATAAGTCATTTCCATATTTAATCCTTTTGTTTTGGTATTGCTTTTTGTGTTCGCATAGCTGTCACAACTTGCTTATACTGCTCGTCAGTAGTGGTAAATTTTTGTGACCATTTTTCCGATAGTTTCGGGTCATTACTACTTGGTCTTGGTTCAACTAGTGGAATACGAACACGAGAAGGAACTTTAATAGCCTCACCAACTATTACCGCTTCACCTATTCTTAGTGACGGTAGCAAATCAATAAGGCTGGTCATATTATTTGGAGCAGAGGAACTAACAGTGCTTTTGTCGGCACTATTTGTCAATCGAAGCGCAACATAGGTACCGACCTGCGCAAGGATGGTATGCGATATTTCAGAAGGTCTTTGCGTAATAACCATCGAGCCTATACCAAACTTCCGACCTTCTTTGTATATTTTTTCAACAGCCTTACGGGCATATCCGAAAACTCCTCGGTTTTCGCTACTATTTGGCAAATAAGAATGGGCTTCTTCATACACCATAAGAAGTGGTCTGTTTCTGCCAGTATACTCTTCATATCTACCCCAATACATACCGTCAAATAAAAACCGTGAAATCACACCCACTGTCAAATCAATCAGCTCAAACGGAACACCACTTAAATCTAATATTGTCAATGGCTCATCATGAGCAATCCATGACCGCAATAGATGATCAAGGTCATACTTTTCAAAATCCTCATATATTCCAGGCGAAAACATGAAATTAAATCTTGAATCTTTTAGTTTTGAGAGAATCTTTTTCTCATAGACATTCATCAATTCATGCTTTGATTTATACGGTTCAGAGGTGCCCATAGAGTAATCCTCAAACTTCGGGTATTGCAAATCTTGCGCACTTCCTTCATCTATAATTTTTGCCTCATTTTCTCTGGTTTGCTCATTTAGTGGAGATTTTTTATATGTTGCCACTATCTCTCGTGCCAAGTCATACCAAAGCTCTTTTATACTAAACGGTATCGGGGAATCAG
Source organism: Campylobacterales bacterium (assembly GCA_050252455.1). Classification (GTDB taxonomy): domain Bacteria; phylum Campylobacterota; class Campylobacteria; order Campylobacterales; family UBA6016; genus UBA6016. Next base: position 8,625 of record JBFWKW010000038.1, read on the forward strand.
CAGTTATAAATTCCTCATTGATTTTCCCAGCAGGCAATTTGTCTGCCGTTAAATACTTTCGAGCCGTTATTTCTTCTCGCAATCGCTTATCGCTCGGGGATTCCTGCCCTGGTTGACGACCAACCAAAAACATAGCAAGTTCATCAAAATTCATTAACCAAAACGGTAAAACTAGCGGATTGTCGACATCGTTAATTCTTAGAACTTTTGCCTCGTCTGGAAAAGCATCCTTGTATTCACCATGTATGTCTATAAGAATTACTCTTGAGCCTTGATTATTATTGACGATAGATTTCAGTATGTGTGCGGTGCTGTTTGATTTACCGCTACCGGTTGAGCCTAGTATCGCACTGTGACGCAATATTAATTTGTCAAGATCGAGATAAATCGGCAGTCGTTCCGATGATGAATGTGTGCCTATTTTTACTAGTCCATCTTCATTTGCGCTGCCATATATGTCTAGTAAATCTTTTTCGGTAACCAAATGAACTTCATCATTAATTGTCGGATAAAAACCGACGCCTTTTTGAAACTCGTCATCGCCTTGCTTCTCTCCGATTAATTGAACGGTTAAATAGCGTGAGCCATGCTTATTGTTGTCTTGTTCTTTGGTTGGGGTATTGCTCACCGACGAAACCACCCCATACAGCGAGAGTGAGCCTATTGGGAATTTGACAAATGTTCCTATTTGACCTATTCGATATAGCTTGCCCTCAACAATAGGGGCTGCCGACGGAATTTCATCGGATATTTTTACCTCGACCGTACTGCTGTTGACATTAATCACTTGTCCAAGAAATGTAACATCACTTCTCATCTGTTTCTTTTGCCTCTACAGATACTGGGTTTGGAATATTTTTCTCTAAGGCTTTCTCAATCTCCTTTTCAACATCATTTTTCTTTCCGCTAATCTCAAGAAGATAATTAACAAGAATATTAAAATCCCCAAGTGCAAGCCCGTTGTCTTTCCAATATGTTGGCTTAAAGCTATCACCTTGTGCACCCCATGCCCCATATACACCTCCTATCACAGCGCTATTTGGTCCATATAGCGCCAGATTTGGTATTCTTTCGGCGTGAGGTCTTATCTTTTCGAGGCTTTCATTGTCAAATAAAAATGTCAAAGCATGAAGCCTATTGTTTTGTCTTAAGGAACTAAAAATGATTTCATTTATATGCTCATCGGAAAAAGAATATCCGGCTATTATAAAAAGAGCCTCGCCGCCCCTCAAATAGTTTCTTAGCCTATCTAGGTAGGTCAGAAAAGGCTGTTTTCTAGATGATTCATATTTATCTTTAGATGGATAAATTACCAACTCATCAAGTGATTCGTGTGGCTTTTGTGCGCCAAGCCTTATGACCCTTGCGCCATTTTGCTCTTTTTTCCAATACCACCCAAGTGAACCGTGCAATTTCCATAACCTTGTCCAACCATTTGGAAGCTTGTTGCTTCTATCGATCTCTTCAACGCTTTCAGTATGGAAAAATGGCTCATAGGCCCCAACAAAACCATCAAAAAATGGAATTTGAAGAGATTCCATTGATTTTTCAATAATTAAATCATAGTTTAAAGTAAAGAGCTCTCTGGAGTAGTCCTGCACACTCCAGTTGTACCATGCAATAAATTTTTGCATTGTCTTTAAGCCATTTGCTTTAGCTGTTATTTCATCCTCTTTTTCGGAAAGCTGCTTATGAATTATTCCGCAAATTTTTCGGTCAAGTTCTACTGCATTTTCACCGTTAATTTTAAAATGATCAATATCTTTTTTTTCATATGTAATCTGTCTAATCATCCTAACATGATTTAAAAGGTCCTCTATAGTCGCTTTATCGCCATTTGGGGAGTGAGTTTTTATATGCTCCAATAGCCCTGCAATCTTCTCTTTATCATCTCCTGTAAAGTTACCAATTACATTTTCTGTAAGGACCGTTATGCCTGGTAGCCCCATCGCCATAGATGTGCCAGCGCCAAAGAAACAACCTATTTTCTTTGAATGACTAAGTTGCTCTCTTAATTCTTTCATTTTTGAAACCACATCAAAATCAGCCATAATTCCTCCTTTTAAAGTTCAACAACCCTCTCAAACATCTCCTTGATCTCTGTCTCGTGAGAAATCAAAAATATCTGTCTGTAGGATTCGCTGATGGTGTGAAACGCCTCCATGATACGGAAGCGTCGTTCTTCGTCCTGTGAGCCAAACACCTCGTCAAATGCCAAAAATCCGATATTGCCACCGCCGCTTAGTTCGCCTAGCGTCTTTGAGATGGCGATGCGTAACACGAGGTTTGCTAGGTCTATCTCTCCACCGCTAAAACGCTCGATAGGGTAGCGCTCGCCGCCATCGTAGATAAAAAACTCAAACTCAGGCGTGACCTCGACTAGCTGATACTTGCCCCTAGTGATACGGCTATACATATCACTGGCTACCTCGCCTATCCTTGGGGCTACTCTGGCATTGATATGCGTCTTGAACTCACCCATGATGACCCGCAGCTTCTCGTAGTCGTTTTTAGCTAGCTCTTTTGACTTGATAGCCGCCCTCTGCTCCTCGTCTTTTCTCAGCTCTTTTTGCAAGGCCTCTATATCCTTGACTATCCCTATATGTTCTAGCGAGAGCTTTTGGTGTTCCGCTGTATTTGCATCTTTTGCCGCTTCTGCTTTTTTGGCGTTTTCTACAGCTTCCATATGTACTTTTTCGCCGTAAGTATCTTGCTCTAGCGTTTTTGTTGCCTGTTCTAGTGCAGTCTTGGTGCTTTTGATACTTTCCTCGCTTGCTTGCAGCGCTTTTGTCTTTTCCGGTATCGTAGAGATGAGCGCCTCTAGCTTGATGAGCGCTTCGACTTGCGGTTTTAGGCTCTCTTTTTGAGTTTGTATCTTTTTGTGCTCAGCCTCGTCGTATTTGATATCGCCTAGCTCTTTTATGAGTTCCTTGTTTGCCTTTCCTCTCGTTTCGGCATCTTCAAATCTCTCTTTTGCTTTTTGTAAGTCCTTGCTTTTGCTCGTTAGTACTCCTATGAGTTTGTCGGTCTCACTAGCTTTTTGTTCTGCCTCGGCGAGTTCTTTTTGGAGCTTACTGTGCCCTGCTGTTTTCGTAGTCACTACCGCCGTTATCTCGTCTATACTTTTTTGATATACGGCCGTTATCTCGTTTTGTAGCGAGGACACGACGGCATCGTACTGTTCTAGCAACGGTCTTGTGCATACTGGGCACGCAGACTCTCTACCCAGCTCTTCTATCTTTCCTATTCTCTTTTGCACATCTTGGATTTTTGATTTGTTGGCGGCTATGTCGCTGTTTAGCTTGTTTATCTCTTGCGTTAGTTTCTCACTTGCGGCTTTTAGCTCCGTTATCTTTGCCTTTTGCTCCGTCAATAGTTTTTGCATAGCCTCTAGTGGCTCCAGCTCTTTTGTGAGCGAGGCAACCTCGTCTTTTCTATTTGCATACTCGATTCTGAGCTGTGCTTGCTCTTTTTCGAGCCCATCTTTTTTCAAAAACTTTGCTTTTAGCTCCTCTTGCGCCGTCAAGGATTTTTCTATAGCCTCAAGCTGTGTTTTTAGAGGCAAATTTGCTTTGTAGTAGGTATCTTTGGTTTGTAACTCTTTTAGTTCTTCCGTTTGCGCCATATGCTGCTTTTCAAGCATCTGTAGAGCTTGTTTGGTCTGCTCTAGTATTTGCTGTTTTTTGAGCCTCTCTTCTTTGGCTTTTTGCTGAGCTTCAACTGCTTTTTTCGCACTCTCGTGCGCCGCCTTTAGCTTGCCGCCATCTTCCATGACGCTTTTTATCTTTATTTCTAGCTGTTTTACTACTTCGCTTTTTGCGGCTATGTCGTTTGTATACTGTTTGACGGCTTCTTCGCTTAGCAGATAGGAGTCTGCCGCCTTGATATCTCTATTTAGCTCACGCAACTCATCTTTTATCATCTCTTCTATCTTGTCTATCTTCTCAAGACCTAGCAGACGGCGCATCATCGCCTTTCGCTCTTCGTTTTTCATAGAGCTAAGAGCCGTCAACTCTTTTTGAGAGGCAAACACAGTATGCAAAAACGCATCTTTGCCCATACCGATAAGCTTTGTGACATATGCCGTTACTTCTTTGGCTCCGCTAGCCAGACTATCATCGCCACACTTTAGTGAGGCGTATGCTGTGAGGTTCTTACCCCTAAACTCCCTTGTCGCCGTATATGTCTTTTCGTCTATACTAAATTCTAGCTCAACTTTAACACTGCCCTCAGAGCCGGCTGTAGGCAAAAGCTCTTTTTGACCTTTGATATCTCCATATAGGGCAAAAAATATCGCTTCCAGTATAGTTGACTTGCCGCTGCCGTTGCGACCCAATATCCCGCATAATCCGTTTTCAAACTCTATGTCATACGAAGCGTATCGCTTGAAGTTTTGAAGCTTTAAAGACTCAAGAATCACCGTTCACCTCGTCATAATGGGCAAATAGCGCATTTACTTTGGTATCCAGTCTCACAAACTCGGCGTCCTCTTTGCACTGCTCCTTTAAAAACATAGAGAAAAACTCTTGTAAGGTTGCGGAACTGACCGACTCGGTAGCGTTTTGCGTCGTGATGGATTTGAACTTGCGGCTGATTTGTACACTAAGAGCCGTAGGAAATATAGCCTCTATCTCTTTGTTTGATATATCGATAGACTGAGAAGCCGTAAGATTTTGGATGGCGATATACAGCAAGGCTCCATCAGTCTCAAGGCTATTAGCAACTGCCTCAAGTTGTACAAATATATCCTTATCGGATTCGGCATCCACTGATATTTTGTGGCTAGGTCGTATGCCTATCGGCTCAAACAATACGCTAAGTGCACCGTCTCGCAGCTCAACTACGGCAAATCCTTTTTCGTTTCTAGCATCGGTGCCGCTCGTGCGCTCCGTAGAACCGGAGTAAAAGACATTGTCGTGCTTGCCGACCTTGCCAAACCCATGCCAATGCCCAAGCGCTACATAGTCCATCCGCTCAAAAAGATACTCTTTGTCTTTTGGATATACCCTCTCGCCATACTCTTCCATCATGTAGGCATTGCCGACCGAGCAGTGCAGAAGCATGATATTTCGCTTTGAGGTATCTACCACAGCTTCGCACTCATCTATCGCTTCAAGATTTTTTGCCTCGTCGTGGATGTGTGGTATGCAGTGAAATACTATGTCATCAAAGGCTGCAGCTTCGTATCTCTCGTCAAATACGGGATATACAAAATCCAATGAGCGCAAAGCGGCAAGTATCGGGGATGATGATTTTGTGCGAGGCGTAGAGTGATTACCAGCAATGATGATTGTCTTGATTTTGGCGGCGCTAAGGCGCTTGAGCTGTGATAGACAAAAACTAATAGCACGGTTGGACGGGTGTGGACGGTGGAACAAATCTCCGGTGTGAAGCACATAATCAGGGGCAATGTCTAGTATCTTGTCTACGACTTGTGTAAAAGCTTCATAAAAATCCGCTTCACGCTGGTTGATGCCTTGCTCATTGACAATATCAAGGTCGTTGAAGCCAAGGTGGGTATCGGAAAAGTGGACGAGTTTCATGCGCATACGCCTCATTATTCGTGCTAACTAAATTAATTGTATCTTTTTAAAATAAAATATATTACACCATCTTAACAATATCATAAATCAAAACAAGCATAAAGCAAAAACTGCATAAAAGTCCTTATTATACGCAATATAATTAATAATAGTAGCTTATTTTTTAAAATAAATAATTTTCAATAACAAGACATAAAAAATTACTAAAAAATTTATGTGACTTTTTTCTAACCATTGATATCAATGGCTCTAATGATATCAGCATAGCAAAAATTATGTGTGACTAAAATGTGACTAGCTTATAATTAAAATAATTTTTGATTAAGAATTTAAGAGTAATATAATAAATTTACAAATAATTAACAGGTGTTGGTCAGTATCAAAAAAATAGTTTTTGAGCTGGATATGGGATTGGATAACCTGGGGGCGATAAGCAAAACAAAGGAGACGGTGTGATGAGAAGCTTTGGTGGTTGGTTTGCGAGAGTTGTGTTGGTGTTTTTGGATGGTGGCGTAAATGGGTGATGCGTTATTGTCTATTGGTTTTTTATTGATTTTATTCGGATTGCTACAAAATTTTAAAATGCAATGGGCATCTCCAAATTTTTTAGATTGGAGTTCATGGCTAACAATTCGCTACTGGAAATGGGGTGTTCATTGGTCTGATTTTGATAAAGAAATAGTTGAAAAAAAATACTATTTGACAGAGTCTTGGATGAAATTATTTTCATCTTTAAATAGTTTTTTGTATTTACTTTATGTAGCCTCGATGACACTTGGTATAGGACTTATGTTTTTGGGTATTTTGATAAATATTACCGTAGGAGTTCTCAATGGCAACTAATGAATCAAACAACTCGGCTGCAAAGATAGAAGAAATTACCAATAAACTACAAGAATATGGGGCTTTAGTTCCTGGGCAAGCAAAGTTTTTTGCACAATTTCTTACGGCGAATGCTGGACTAGTTGGTAGTGTAGGTGATTTAGTACAAAAGATAGGAAATGGAACGGTAAAGTCATCCGACTATATTGATGTTGCAAAAGATATTACAGATATTGGTATTGGTGCTACCGGAATGGCAAATCCTATTTTGGCGGAGCGCCTTAACGATGCCAAAGATGCAGCCTTTATTCTTCTCGACTACGCCGACTCCCATAACTACGATGTAAAAGAAATCAAAGACGATTTAACTGTAAAATTTGAAAACGCCAAGAAAACAGCCGAAGATTACTTATCCAAAAATCCATCCGCTCAAACCCCAGCATACTCCATCGACATAGAAGCCTCAGTATCAGGAAAAGATACCTCCGACTCCCCAACAACCTCAACCAACGACAACATAGAAAGCGGCTATGTAGCTAGTACAACCCTCTACGGCAACAAATCAAA
>JBFWKW010000039.1:0-15348 GCA_050252455.1 Campylobacterales bacterium
CGGCTCTTGTTCCGCTCCTGCTGAACGTACTATTCCAGACATGGTCCGTGTGTCCGCTTAGGGTGTTTAGTTCAGTTCCTGTTTTGGAATCCCATATTTTTGCAGTATTGTCTTTTGCTGCTGAGATTATTTTTGTGCCGTCATGATTAAACTCTGCATAGACTACTTGTGAGCCATGTCCTCTGAGTGCCATAACTTCGGTACCGCTTTTGATATCCCACACCCTGACAAGACCATCGCTTCCGGATGTGAGCAACTTTGTCCCATCTGGACTGAAAGCTACGCTATTGACCGTGGTCGTATGCCTGAGAGTTATAAGTTCGACGCCAGTGTTGGCATCCCATATTTTTGCACTCTTATCCCAGCTAGATGTCGCAATTTTGCTGTCATCGGGACTAAAAACAACGCCATCCACGGAGTCTGTGTGCCCCTTCAGGGTAAGCAGTTCCCTTCCCGTTGAGGCGTCCCATATTTTTGCAGTCTTATCCCAGCTTGTTGTCGCTATCTTTCTTTCATTGTTGCTATACACTGCCCACCATACGCCGTCGGTGTGTCCGTAGAAAGATATTATATTTGCCCCTGTTGTGGCGTCTATTATATTTGCTGTTTTTGCACCCCAGTTTGAAATAAGCAATCTTTTTCCGTCCGCGCTATATCTTGCGCTAAGTATCCAGCTTCCGGTCCATGTGAAGGTATTTATGTTTGTTCCGGTTCTGGCATCCCATATTCGTACGGTACCGTCGTCACTGGATGTAACTATCTTGTTGTCATCCGGACTAAAAGCGGCGGTTCTAATTGACTTTGTGTGTCCGGTTAGCGTGAGCGTCCCTTTTGATTCGGTTCCGATAGTCGGTTTCCAGACAATCATTTCATTTTGAGCCGATAGTTTTGCCGCAAAAGCAAAAAGCGTAAATATAATCCCAAAAACAAGAGACTTATTTAACATGCAATATTCCTTATCTCTTTAATGCCCATTAGTATACAGGCTAATAGTTTAACGCCATTATTTAGCCCCCCTTTGCTACACTAAACCAATCAAAGTATCTAGAAGGTGCAAATGCAAGATTATCTACAAAGGGCAAAAGACGCCCGAATACAACTTTCGCAAACTACCGGGAAGTTAAGAAATGACATTTTGTCAAAGATGGCAAAAGCTGTTAGGGCGGAACACGGATTTATCCTTGAAGCAAACGCAAAAGATATGGAATATGCCAAAGGAGCAGGGCTATCAAATGCAATGCTAGACAGGCTACTGCTGGATGAAAAGCGTATCAATGCGATGGCGGAATCCATAGAAACCATTGCGGGACTAAGAGATCCGCTCGGGCGTGTGATGGAGGGATGGACTCTTCCAAACGGACTTAGGATAGAAAAGGTCTCTATTCCTATCGGCGTAGTGGGGGTGATTTATGAGTCAAGGCCAAACGTAACCTCCGATACGGCGGCATTATGTTTTAAAAGCGGAAATGTAGCCGTACTAAAGGGCGGAAAAGAAGCTATTAACTCCAATTTTGCAATAGCGGATATTTTGAGAGGCGTCTTGGAGCAGTTTGGACTCTCAAAAGACATTATTTCGATGCTTCCTGACCCGACGAGGGAAGGGGTGATGCAGCTTGTTAAGATGGACAAGTATGTAGACCTCATCATTCCAAGGGGCGGGGAGGCTTTGATAAGAAGCGTATGCGATAATGCGACTGTGCCGGTAGTCAAGCATGACAAAGGTGTATGCTCGATATATGTTGACGCAAGTGCAAGTATCGATGACGCGCTAAAAATACTTGTTAATGCAAAAGTTCAAAGACCGGGAGTGTGCAACTCTATGGAGACGCTCCTGATTGATGAGACTATAGCAAAAACTGCGTTGCCGGTAATAAAATCGGAATTTGATAAGTATTCTACGAAGCTAAAGGGGTGTAAAAAAACGGTCGGCATAATAACTATTGAAGATGCTACGGAAGATGATTTTTATATCGAATACGCCGACAATATCCTAAATATCAAGGTCGTAGACGGCGTGCAAGAGGCCGTAGAGCATATATCAAAATACGGCTCAGGACATAGTGATGCGATAATCACGGAAAACTTTAGTAATGCGGAGTATTTTTTAAACTCGGTAGATTCGGCTTGCGTTTATGTCAATGCTTCCACTAGATTTACCGATGGCGGTGAATTCGGATTTGGCGCAGAGGTGGGTATATCAACCAACAAGCTTCACTCAAGAGGGCCAATGGGTGTTAACGACTTAACAACCTATAAATATAAAATTTTTGGTAGCGGACAGATAAGAGAGTGAACGATGTCGTTTTGAAAATAGAAAACCTCAAATTTGGCTACACAAAAAATGTATTGCTTTTTGATGGGTTTTCTCTTGAGCTAAAAAAAGGAGAAATAGTCTCCATCGTCGGCGAGAGCGGCAAAGGTAAAAGCACTCTGTTTGACTTGATTGCCGGGCTTAAAAAGCCGATGGAAGGCTCTATAAAATCCAGCTCACTATCTTTTATTTTCCAAGATCCGTATAGTTCTTTTCATTCAAGTTATTCGATAAAAAATCAGATAGAGGATGTAGCAAAGGGTGAACTTGATATGGATATGCTTGAGCAGACCCTGCTTTTGGAGCCCTCACTGCTTGAAAAAAAGCCTTACGAGCTAAGCGGCGGGCAGCTACAGAGATGTTCTATATTTAGAGCTTTATCGATGAAGCCTGATTTGATACTGGCGGATGAGCCGACTTCCGCCCTTGATAATATAGTTCAGTTGGAAGTTATGAAAGCGCTTGTTGCGGCGTCCAAAGAGCAGGGCTTGTTAATTATAACTCACGACCTTGCTCTTGCTCAGTGGTGCTCAGATAGGATAGTTAGGCTCTAGCATTATCCAGGGTTTGCTGCATAGAGTCCCTTGTTTTACCAAACCACTCTTTATCCTCCGTGCTAATCGGATCCATATAGATTACTTTTAGCGTGCCGCCCCTTGCTCCCTTGCTGTGCTTTGTATCCAGAAGGGATGCTGAATCCACGATGACTATCGGCTGAACTTGAAGCGACAATTTCTCGGCTATTAGCTTTGCCCCCGCTTTGAATTCCAGCATTTCTTTGCCTTTGCTTCTTGTTCCCTCGGGAAATATAACGAGCGGTCTGCCTTGTTCGCTAGCTTCCTTAGAGTCCTTGATTAGCTTGATTAGTCCCTGCTTATTCTCTCTGTCGACCGCTATCATTTTGCAGGATTTAAACAGATGTCCGAATAGAGGTATATTAAAAAGCTCTCGCTTGGCTATCCAGCATAGATTTGATTCTTTTGTGATGGCCTCCATAACAACGATATCAAGAACGCTTTGATGGTTTATGAGGAAAATACCGGTTTTCGGGTCTGCTGCCCCTATGATGTCAGGCTTTACGCCAAACACCTTGAGTATTAGGCTTGAAAGCAAACTTCTTGAGGCCTTATGTTTATTGCCCGTGATATAAAAATACGGAATAAAAAGTGCTATCAAAAGCCCGCCCATGAAGGCTTTTATATAAAAACTAACGATTGACAACGCTATCTCCTTTTACCCAGCCTATTTTCCCGTCTTGCATTTTGATTTTAATATAGCCCTCGCTCTCTTTTAGCTTCTCAACGGGCAAGTCCGCATCGGCTTTAAAGAATGATGTTGAGTTTTCGGTAGGAAGTAGATATACGACTGTATCTTTTTTGATTTTTACTTGTTCGTTTGGAATAAACAAAAATATTACCCCGGCGATAATGGTGATAACGATAAGTATCAAAAAGATTTTTTCGCGCTTAAAATAGTATATTCCGTAGAGGATAGAGGCTATTACTGCGACCGTCAAAAATACATATATGGCTTTATCTGAGCTTTTTGGCTGCAAGTCGGTCTGTGTGCTTACTTTGTCTTCTATGTTTGACAAATCAAGTGTTACGGATACGGTTTTCATAGAACCGTTTTCTTTGTCAAAATATTCAAATTCAAGTGTTTTTTGGGTGTCCGGGATAATAAGATAATAAAACATTTTACCGCCGTCAAAACCGTTTTTGAGGGTATTTATCCCCTGAAGGGCGATGTTTTGAAGTTTGAAATCCTCTAGGTTTGCATACCTAGCCGATACATCTATGGCAAGTATATTGTTGGTGGCGTCATAGCCGTCTATTTTGTAATTCGTAACTTCTAGCGAAGAGGCGATAACGCCGCAATATTTTGGAGTTTGGTTCACGCTTGCCGCAGTTATTGAGTTCCCCTGAAGAGAGGCCGATTCTTTATCTACTCCGTCAACCGCAAAAACGGTTTGGATATCCGGGAGTCTAACCGATTGGTCTATTACCTTAAAAAATATAGAGAGCGACAAAGAGCCGTCCTCTAAAGGTTTCCATTTGTAATTTGAATTGAGAAGCTTTAGTCCGGATTGATTTGAGAGAGTTGTCTTGAGTAGTCCCAGCTCCGTAGTGCTAGCTACTGCCTTTAGTTTTATCTCGAATACTTCGCCGATATACAATGTTGTCGGTGTTTTTTCATATGATACCAGAAGGCTTCCACCGGTAGGATTGGCGGCTTCATCTACGCCAAAGCAGTTTAGCCCGAGTAGTAGGGCTATAATTGCAAGTATATTTTTAATATTCAAATTGTTCTCCACCGTTTATAAGGTTTTTTGTCAATATATCCATTGTTCTAGCCGCAAAAGCAAAAAAGCCGCCATCGGCTATTTTTTGCTGTGATGTTGCAAAAAAAATCGCAGGGTCTATATATTTTCCTCTTTGTTGCACCCCAAAATGTAGATGCGCCCCCGTTGCCAGACCTGTCGCTCCAACAAGCCCTATGACCTCTTTTTTCTTAAGCGGTACGCCTATTTTTAAGTCACCTCTGATTTTGCTCAGATGTCCATAGATGCTCTCAAAGCCGTCCAAATGCCTAATTCTAACATAATTTCCGATATTTGGACTGTATCCCATATCTTCTACCGCCCCATCAAGAACACTCGATACCGGAGCCCCGTGTTTTGCGACAAGATCTATTCCCTCGTGCGGACGAAAGTACTTTAGTATGGGGTGAAGTCTGTTCTTTGAAAAAAAATCGCTTATTCTGGCAAATTCAACAGGCATTGATGGAGATGAATTTGAGAGTAAAACGCCGTTTTTGTCATATATTTCATTGCCGTAAACAAACATCAGCATGTATACGCCTTGCCCCTCTATCCGTATCGCTTTATCGTTGGTCGGTATTGTCGCATTATCAAAAACGATTACCTTGGATAGTATTTTAATTTTTGTAGGTAAAGCTCCGGTGTATCTTTTGAATATTTCTATCGCTTCATTGCCGTATTTGAAACCGTTAGTTTGATTGGCAAGAAGGGTATCTGCAAAATATCGCTCTTTATACTTATTTGCCAAAGTTCGTATCGATATTTTCTCTATTCCGTTTTTCTTACCAGCAATTAGCCCTATATTTTGATTGTTCTGCGTAAGTATATAGGCACTAAATCCTGTGTCATTTTTTGAGGTTATTAAAATATTTGCGGGTAATGCACAACCGAGTTCGTTTAATTTGTCGATTGCTTTTTGGTTTAGTTTGTAGTATTTGCCAAATAGTTGCAGATGTTCTTTTGTGGAGGCATTGAAGATTTCGATTTGCGCCAGGGCCGCATAAGCGGCAAGAATCCATATAAGCGCAAATTTCATCATTTATTTTAGGCCGAGAAAGCCTTTTAGCAGTTTTGCTCCATCTTCACTTAGAAGATTGCCTTCGCAAGCCCTCTCCGGATGCGGCATTAGACCAAAAACGTTTTTTGTCTCATTGCATATGCCGGCTATATTGTCCGTTGAGCCGTTGAGGTTTAGCTCTGCGCCATTTTCATCGGCATATTTTAGTAACACCTGTCCGTTTGCGTACATTTTCTTTAGAGTTTCTTCGTCTACGGTGTAGTTGCCTTCGGCATGTGCTACCGGCATATTGAGAAGTTCATTTTGTGTTGTTCCAGACAAAAATAGATTGTTATTGTCAAGTACTTTTAGGTTGACAAATTTGCTCACAAAATGCAAATTTTCGTTTCTTTTCATAGCTCCAGGCAACAGTCCCGCTTCAAGGAGTATTTGAAATCCGTTGCAAATCCCAAGTACTTTTCCGCCCTTTGCCGCAAACTTCGCAACATCTTGCATAATAGGCGAGAATCTAGCTATTGCGCCGCTTCTTAGATAGTCGCCGTAGCTAAAGCCGCCTGGTACTATAACGGCATCCGTCCCTTCCGGCAAAGAAGCTTCTTTGTGCCATACGATTTGTGCCTTTGCCCCTAGTTTTTCAACTGCATATTTAGTATCTTGTTCGCAGTTTGTTCCAGGGAAAAATAGTACGGCTATACTCATTTTACAAGCTCAAAAGTGTAGTTTTCAATTACCGTATTCGCTATTAGCGTTTCGCACATTTTTTCTACTTCCGCTTTTGCCTTTGCTTCATCGGTGCTTTTTAGCTCCAAAATTACTTGTTTGCCGACTCTTACTTCATTTACATCGCTAAAGCCCATTGTTGATAGCGCATGATGAACAGCTTTGCCCTGTGGGTCTAGTACGCCGTCTTTTAGATATACGTTAATTACTGCTTTCAAGTTTTCCCCTTATTTGTTAAGTATTTTTTCTAAAACTTTTTCATATCCGGCGCGCACGGAGCCAAGATCTTGTCTGAATCTGTCTTTGTCTAGTTTTTCCAGCGTCTCTTTGTCCCAAAATCTGCAACTATCAGGGCTTATCTCGTCTGCAAGGAGTATCTCTCCGCTCTCTGTTTTGCCAAATTCAAGTTTGAAGTCTACAAGGATAAGGCCTCTATCGTCAAAGAATTTGAAAAGTACATCGTTGACTTTTCTTGCCATTGCTTTTAGTGTTTCAAGGTCCTCTTTTTTATCGACAAGACCCATGAGCATTGCATGTTCGTCGTTAATAATAGGGTCACCCAAAGAGTCATCTTTGTAGTAGAACTCCACAAGGGTAAAATCTAGTTTTTTACCGTCTTCGATACCCAGTCTTTTTGTTAGGCTTCCGGTGGCTATATTTCTAGTTACCACTTCGATAGGTATTATGTTTACTTTTTTTATTGCCATCTCATTGTCTGAGAGCACTTTTACCATGTGTGTTTTGATACCGTTTGCCTCTAGTAGGTCAAATAGCTCTTTTGATATTTTGCAGTTAAGAGCCCCTTTGCCGTCCTCGCTTCCTTTTTTTAGGGCGTTAAAAGCAGTTAAATCATCTTTAAATTCTGCGATAAAGACGTTTTCATCGTCTGTTTTAAATATTTTTTTCCCTTTTCCCTCGTACAAGAGTTCTGTTTTAGTCATCTTCTCTCCTTATTTTTTGGTTATTATTAGCGCTTTTACTATGCCGATTGCAGTTTGAAGCTGTAAATCTTTTGCCATATTCTCATCAGACAGAGCCTCTTCTTTTTTTGTTTTAGGGGCTTTGTCTCCACTTTGAGGCTTATCGGCAGGCTTTTCTTTTTCAAGCTTTTCGAGTTCGCTCTCAAGATGTTGTTTGAGGTCTGCCTCTTTTACGCCAAAATCATCATTGTGTGTTTCTTTTATTGATGCTGCCGCTACCGTTACGTCAGGTGTTACGCCTACAGCCTGAATAGTTCGTCCGCTAGGGAGATAATATCTCGCGATTGTTAGCCTAATGGCATCGGTCTTATCTATTGGTAGTATTACTTGGACGCTTCCTTTACCGAAGCTTTTTTCGCCGACTATAACGGCTCTTTTGTTGTCTTGCAGGCTTCCGCTTACGATTTCGCTAGCAGACGCACTTCCGCCGTTTATCAAAACGGACATCGGTATCCCTTTGTACTGGGCTTTACCGCTTGCGTCATAGACGATGTTTTCATCTGCGACACGCCCTTTTTGTGATACGATAATCCCTTTTTCCACAAACATATCCGTAAGACCGACGGCTTGATCTAGCAGACCGCCCGGGTTGTTTCTAAGGTCTAGTACTATCCCTTTTGGATTTTTGATTTTTTCAAGCTCTTTTTTTACGGCTTCGACTACTTTTTTATCAAACGATGTTACTCTGATATATGCGATATCGCCGTCAAGTCTTTTTCCGTACACGGATTGTATGTTTATTATATCCCTTACTATGGAGACCTTAAACGGCTTGCTTTCCGATTTTCTTACAATCGTTAGTTCTATTTTTGTTTTCGGCTTACCGCGCATGACGTTGACTGCTTCGTCTATCGTCATATTGATGGTAGATTTTTCATTGATTTTTAGGATTATATCCCCGGCTTGTATTCCGGCTTTGTAAGCAGGAGTTCCCTCTATCGGAGCTATGACCGTAAGCGCACCGTTTTTTATTCCTACCGTAATCCCAAGGCCGCCAAACTCACCTTCAGTTTCCACTTTCAAATCTTTATATTGCTTCTCATCCAAATAACCTGAATGCGCATCAAGATTTGACAAAAGACCTTGTAGTGATTTTTTAACTATATCCTCTATGCTGAGTTCGTCAACATAGTATTTTTGGATTGTCCCGACAACTTTTGTAAATTTGGCAAAAGCCGCAAGTTTGGAGTCTTGGAAAGATTCGTTATTGTCTGATTGTAGTGCGTTTAAAGAGGTGTTGTAAAAAAACAGCCCCGCCAAAATAGCGCTTACCGCGCCGAGAGCTACGAATTTTTTGTTTTTCACTTGAATTGTTTCCTTGAGGTTTTGTGGTGTGAAAATTTGCCCTAATAATACAATTTTTTCCCTTTTGCGGCTTGTTTTTGGAGGAGGGCTATTTTAAAGACTTGACAATACCACGCTCAAAGTTGTAAAATTTTTTATGTATCAACCGAATAATTTATATAAGGAGTAAGCTATGAATCTGTTTGAAAAATTAACGCATCAAATGACTGAAGCCATCGAGTCCGGACTTAGCTTGGCTTTGCACTCTAAAAATCAAGAAGTCGAGCCTTTACACGTGGTGTGGGGACTCGTAACAAATACAAGCTCTGTCCTAAATCAGGCACTAAACAGGGCTTCTGCAGATAAGGCCGCTTTGGAGCTTGAGCTAAAAAGTGCCGTAGAAAAATTCCCAAAAGTCTCGTCCGTATCCAAAGAAAATATCAAAATATCAAAAAATTTATACAGAAGCTTGGAGGCGGCAGACGGCCAATCCGTCAAAAACGGAGATAGTTTCATTGCCGTAGATAGTTGGCTGATAGCAAATCTTGGCGAATCTTTTTTGAAGGATACGCTTGGAAAATATATCGACCTAATGGAGCTCAAAAAAAATCTTGAAGCCGGTAGGGCAGGGCGCAAGATAGACTCGCAAAGTGCCGATGAGAAACTGGAATCTCTCTCAAAATACGGCATAGACCTCACTCAAAGAGCGGCAGAGGGCAAGCTAGACCCGGTAATCGGCAGAGAAGAAGAGGTCAATCGTACCATGCAAATTCTCATTAGAAAATCAAAGAATAATCCAATATTGCTCGGTGAGCCCGGCGTCGGCAAGACGGCTATTGTTGAAGGGCTGGCGCAAAGAATAGTAAGCGGCGACGTCCCATTAAGCCTACAAAGTAAAAAACTCATCGCACTTGATATGGGTAGCTTGATAGCGGGGGCGAAATACAGAGGAGAGTTTGAGGATAGGCTTAAGGCGGTTATCGAAGAGGTGCAAAAAGATAAAAATATAATACTTTTTATCGACGAGATACACACTATTATCGGAGCTGGAGCATCTGAAGGCTCCATGGACGCCGCCAACTTGCTAAAACCAGCTCTTGCGAGAGGCGAACTCCGCACCATAGGCGCTACGACGCTAAAAGAGTATAGAAAATACTTTGAAAAAGACGCCGCTATGCAAAGGCGTTTTCAGCCGGTAACGGTAGCCGAGCCGGGGCAAAACGAGGCAATATCTATTATGAGGGGCATTAAGGACTCTCTTGAAGCACACCATAATATTACGATACAAGATAGTGCGCTGGTTGCCGCCGTGAAACTATCTAGTAGATATATTACGGATAGATTTTTGCCGGACAAAGCGATAGACCTTATAGATGAGGCGGCCGCCGGACTTAAGATGCAAATAGAGTCTGAGCCCGCTGAGCTAGATAGGGTAAAAAGAGAGATTTCAAGGCTTAACGTCGAAAGAGAAGCCCTCAAGCTAGAGAAACTGGAAAAAAATGATATTAGACTAAGAGAGCTACAAAAAGAGCTGGCTGATCTTGAGGAGCAAAAAAGGGCGCTTGAAGGCAAATTTGAAGAAGAAAAAAGAGTTTTTAGCGATATTGCAAAGACAAAGTCAAAAATAGAAGATGCAAAAAGAGAAGCCGAGGTTGCAAAAAGAGAGGCAAACTTCAACAAGGCCGCCGAGATCGAATACGGTGCAATTCCAAATCTCCAAAAAGAGCTTGAAGCTTTGGAGGGCAGATGGAAAAGCATGGAAGAAGAGGGTGTTCTTCTTAAAAACAGCGTAGATGAAGAGTCTGTTGCCGCCGTCATATCCAAGTGGACGGGGATAGCGATAAACAAGATGCTGCAAAGCGAAAAAGATAAAGTGCTCCACATTGAAGATACCTTGAAAAAAGAGGTAATCGGGCAAGAAAATGCCGTTCGTGCTGTGGCTAGAGCAATCAAGAGAAATAAAGCGGGATTATCGGATATGAATAGGCCGATAGGAAGTTTCTTGTTTCTAGGGCCTACCGGCGTAGGTAAAACGGAAACGGCAAAAAGTCTTGCACGGTTTCTTTTTGATTCCGAAAAATCAATGATACGTCTAGATATGAGCGAATATATGGAAAAACACGCCGCATCAAGGCTTGTCGGCGCACCTCCGGGATATGTCGGATATGAAGAGGGCGGACAGCTTACCGAGGCGGTCAGAAGAAGACCTTATAGCGTAGTTCTTTTTGATGAAATAGAAAAAGCACACCCGGATGTATTTAATATGCTCCTTCAAGTGCTTGATGACGGCAGATTGACTGACAATAAGGGCGTTACCGTTGATTTCAAAAATACGATTATTATTCTAACGTCCAACATAGCATCCGGCAAAATTATGAGCATAGCAGACGAAAAAGAGCGTGAGGCGGCGGTTTGGGAAGAGCTAAAAACTCATTTTAGACCGGAGTTTTTAAATAGGCTTGATGACGTTGTCGTGTTTAACCCACTTGGCTTGACTCAAATATCAAGAATAGTAGACAATATGCTAGGCGGCATACAAGCAAAGCTCAAGGAGAGAGATATCGAGGTAGAGCTCTCATCGGAGGCAAAACAGTTCGTCGCAAACGCCGGATTCGACCCTAGTTACGGCGCTAGACCTCTTAAGCGTGCACTATATGATATAGTCGAGGACAGCTTGGCGGAGTTGATACTCGAAGACAAACTAAAAGACGGCGATAAAGTGCTTTTTGACGTAAAAGACGGCGACATTAAGGCATTCGTAAATCCATAAAACAGAAATTTTAAGTAAAACAACATATAATTGCGACCTTAAATTCTAAAAATTTTAAAAGGCAGTGAAAGTGAAAAGAACATATCAACCAAGTAAAGTATCAAGAAAAAAGACGCATGGTTTTAGAGCTAGAATGGCAACAAAAAACGGTAGAAAAGTAATTGCTAGAAGAAGAGCAAAAGGTAGAGCAAGGCTAGCCGTATAACACCGTTTGGGCATATTAAAGACTCGGAGCTTTTTAACAGGGTCTATAATAAGTCAAAAGCATACCATTCCGATACGGTTATACTTATGTATATGCCCTCAAAGGAAAGACTGGTAGGCTATACCGTTTCCAAAAAAGTGGCGAAAGCCGTCGATAGAAACAAGATAAAAAGAAGATTGAGAGCGATTTTTAGGGCAGAGCAGGCGAGACTTAAAGAGGGTTTTTATTTGCTTGTGGCAAAACAAACTTCTAGTGTGGCAGATTTTTCAAAGCTGCGCGACGACGCCAAACGCTCTCTCTCCTTCTTCTATATATAGCCCTAATTTTGGGCAAAACTACAACGGTTTAAGGTTTAATTTATGCTCGAAAAACTATCTCCAACCAAAAGACTGGTTCTGGCAACCGCATTATCCGCGGCTTTTTTTATAGGATATGAAGTACTAGTTGCTAGCAAATTTCGTCCAGAACAAAACATAACAACCTCCCAAACTGCACATAATACCGAAAGCAAAACCATAGCTCCAAGTGCTGTCAACACACCTGTTGCCAACAATGCCCCTGCTTTGGCCGAAACAAACAAAACGGCTTCAGGCTCGGTAATTTCAACAATTAGGCTTAAAGAAGCGGAGCTATTGATAGGTTCGGATGGGTCTATATCGCAAGTTGTTATGCAGGGAAATAAATTCAAAGATGACCACGGCAATCCGGTTAAGCTTTTTGCGCAACTAAAAACAAAACCGCTTACTTTAAAATTCTCCGACAGGGGTCTTGAAGAAGCGGCTGCGAAAGCTCCTTATGTGGCGTCAATAGCTACGCTAGACGCATCCAAAGAATCAAAAACTATTGTTTTAACTCAAGAAGTTCTAGATGTAAACATAACTAAGCAAATTACGTTTGAGCCTAGCGGTGCATATAAAGTAAAAATATCGACAAGCAAAGATATTCCGTTTTTTGTGACTACCGGTTTCAGACCTGACGTAATCGCGGATAGTTTTGCATTTAAGGGTGCCTTGCTTATTGAAGCGGATCAGACTGTAAAAACGATAGAAGACGGCGATATCAAGCTTGATGAGAGTATTTCAAATATTACAGCCGTCGCGACAGTGGATAGATATTACTCTTCCGTGCTATATAGCTTGAAAGCCCCAGTATCCGTGGTTACTGTAGCCGATATTCATCAAAATCCGACTCCATACGTTGAAGCAAAAAAAGAGATTGAACTTGGTGGATATGTTGGACCAAAATATGTAGAGACCCTTAAAAGCATAGATCCAAAGCTTGCCGGTGTTGTTGAGTATGGTTTTTTCACTTTCCTTGCAAAGCCTATGTTTACGGCTCTTGAGTGGATTGAGAACGCGGTCGGTAACTGGGGATGGGCTATTGTTATTTTGACTATCATCATAAGAGTCGTTCTTTTCCCTCTTACTTACAAGGGCATGGTCTCTATGGCCAAGCTAAAAGATTTGGCTCCAAAGCTAACCGAGCTTAGAGAAAAGTATAAAGGCGATCCTCAAAAGCTAAATATTCACATGATGGATTTATACAAAAAACACGGCGCAAACCCGCTCGGCGGATGTTTACCGTTGCTTCTGCAAATTCCTGTTTTCTTCGCTATCTATAGGGTTCTTTTGAATGCGATAGAGCTCAAGGGTGCCGAGTGGATTTTGTGGATACATGACCTATCGTTGATGGATCAATACTATGTACTTCCTATTTTGATGGGTGCTACGATGTATTTGCAACAAAAAATTACGCCTACAAACTTTACGGATCCGCTTCAGGAAAAAATATTTAAATATCTTCCTGTTGTCTTTACGGTGTTTTTTGTTGCGTTCCCTGCCGGTCTTACCCTTTACTGGTTTGTTAACAACTTGCTATCAATCGCCCAGCAGTACGCCGTCAATAAGATGATGGATAAGCAAAAAGCAAGGCATGAGCATCATGATTAAGATTGAAGCGTGGAGCTTGGAGGAGGCTTATACTGCCGCTTCCGAGCAACTGAACTGCTCGATTACCGAGATAGAATATGAGATGGTTCAGTATCCTTCAAAAGGTTTTTTAGGGATAGGCCGCAAAAAGGCAATTTTGATAGCCGTAAAAAAACAGTCCGGTAATGCTCCAAAAGAGGAATCGCCTAAGGCTCAAAGCTTTCAAAAACAAAAGCAAGATTCAAGAGTCCAAAAAAAAGATACCCCAAAAAAAATAGAAGAGCCCGTCAAAGATGAATACTTTGCAGAAGAGGAGCCTATGGTTGCACCTTCTTCAAAAAAAGAAGATTACTTGACAAAAAACTCAATCGAAGATAATTTTTTTAAAGAGAAACGAGATATATCTGAGATTTGTGAAGAGATAAAAATAGACATCAACAAGCTTTTTGCCCATTCTTGTTTTGAGCTAAATACTGTCGATGTCGAGCCGTACAGCGAAGATACTGTGCTTATTACATTTAGTGGTGCGGACAGTGCGCTACTAATAGGAAAAGAAGGCTATAGATATAAAGCCCTTAGCTATCTAATATTTAATTGGGTCAATTCAAAATATGACTTATTGATACGCCTTGAAATTGCAGAGTTTTTGAAAAATCAAGAAGATATGATTAAAAACTACCTAGAGCCCCTCATTGAAACTATCAAAGAAAATAGAAGAGGGCAAACAAAGGTTTTGGACGGCGTTTTGATTCAAATAGCACTTAAAGCCTTGAGAGAAGAGTTTGAGGATTTGTATGTCGGTGTCAAAACAAACGATGACGGCAGCAAGTATATAATAGTTAACGAGTTTTACGCTAGACAAAATGTCAAATGATACTATCTGCGCTATAGCTTCCGCTTCAAAAGAGGGGGCTATATCTATTGTTAGGCTATGCGGGCCAAAAGCCTACGAAATAGCCTCCAAACTATCCAATAAAAAATCAATCACTCCGAGATACGCAACTCTAACATATATATATGACGCCAAAAATAATCCAATCGATTCCGTTATAGCCATTTACTTCAGGGCGCCAAACAGTTTTAACGGCGAAAATATAGTAGAGCTGCAATGTCATGGCGGCGTTATGTCTGCAAACTTAATACTTAATAGATGTCTAGAAGAGGGTGCTAGACTTGCTCAGCCGGGTGAGTTTACTAAACTTGCTGTACTAAACTCCAAAATAACGATAGACCAAGCCGAAGCCATCAATCAGCTAATCTCGGCAAATAGCGAAAAATCCGCAAAATATCTCGCAAAACACCTACAAGGCTCTCTCGGTAAAATGGTTGACGATATGAGGGCTTCGCTGATAGAGGCTTTGTCGTTTAGCGAGGTTTGCATAGATTATGCAGATGAAGATTTGCCGATTGACACTATAGATAGACTCAAAACCAAAATATCCAAAATCGCCGATACGTTGGATTATACGGTTAGGGCAAGCGTTGCCAGAGAAGGGCTTTTTCGCGGATTTAAAGTCAGCATTATAGGAAAGCCAAATGTCGGCAAAAGCTCACTACTTAATAAAATACTCAATTTTGATAGGGCAATAGTGAGTCCAATTGCCGGAACTACTAGGGATACGATAGAAGAGCAGATTAAAATAGGCGGTTTTGCGATAAGGCTTGTAGATACGGCCGGTATTAGAAAGACCGAAGATGAGATAGAAAAGATAGGGATAGAATATTCAATCAAGGCGTTTAACGATTCGGAAATCGTATTAGCTCTTTTTGATTCCTCCAGGGCTCTTGATGAGGAGGATAGTGAAATAATTA
>JBFWKW010000040.1:0-12773 GCA_050252455.1 Campylobacterales bacterium
TATGAATAGCTCATCGGGAGTTTTTTTAAGTTCATACAATTTGGATGCTAGTTTTTTAAAACCTCTACGCCCTAGCTTAACCGCAGTTTTTATTTTTTTCAGCTCTTCATCGGTTTTAACGATTCTCTTCATGCCTAATCCGCCCTTTTTTGGCTGCAATAAAGTATTTGATAGTTTTTTCAGTTCTGCATGGTCACTAAAGCTCGTGTTTTTTGGGTCAAAAAATAGTTTTTGTATTTTTTGTTGCCTTAGGGTTGCAGCGCATGAGGCAAAAAGAGAAGATGAGAGGATGACTGTGCAGTTTTTTGCGCCGTCTTTGGCCTCTTCAAAATATCTGCCGTCCGTAAAAAGATAGTTCTCATTTCCGTTTGTAAGCAGGAGTGCGTTGTCATTGGAGTAGGAGATTTCGTAAAAAATCTCCGATTCGTCTTTTGTTACAAAAAACATTTAAGCCTGTTGCGCTTTTGATTGTGCCTCGGCTATTGCTTTTACTTCGTTCGATATTTGTATTGCCGCTATTAGCGCAAGATGGTAAGAAAAAGGTCCAAAACCAGCTATTGTACCGTGGCAAGCCGCAGCCACCATAGATGCATGTCTGAATTCTTCTCTTCTTGCTGGGTTTGAGATGTGTGTTTCTATCGTAGGTATACCGACAGATAGTATCGCATCTCTGATTGCTATTGAAGTGTGTGTGTATGCGGCAGGGTTGATTACTATCGCATCGGTATTTCCCATGCACTCTTGGATTCTATCGACGATTTCGCCTTCAAGGTTGCTTTGGAAAAACTCAAGTTCGATATCGTTTTGTGATGCAAAAGTTCTCATATTTTCGTGGATGTCTTCCATTCTCATAGGCCCGTAAATATGTGGCTCTCTAACACCAAGAAGATTGATATTCGGACCTTGGATAACGACTATTTTCATCTCTGATTTCCTTGCTATATGTAAATTTATCGGATGGATTATAACAGCAACAACCGAAAATTAACGGTCAATAAATTGACTTAATTGTTTCTAAACGGGAAGTTGGCTAAAATCACGGCATTTTTAGCACTTAGGTAGAATTGATGAGAATTTTGGCGGCCGATTATCTGCTGACAATGGACGAGACTCGTAAAATCATAAGAAACGGGGCTGTTTTATTTGACGGTTCTACTATTATTGATATTAGCTTTGACAAAGAGCTAGCTCGCTCCAAGTATCCGAATGCCGATTTTACGTATCTTGGCGAAAATTCTGTCATTATGCCGTCCCTTATAAACACGCACGTCCATCTTGAATTTAGTAAAAATAAAACCACCCTTCATTACGGCAATTTCATAGAATGGCTAACCAGCGTTATTGAAAACAAAGATTTAACAAGCGAAGAAGAGCTCTCATCGGCAATGCAAGAGGCTTTGTCGCAGATGAAAAAAAGCGGAGTAGGCGCCATCGGCGCGGTCAGCTCCTTTGGAAAAGACATAGAGGCGTTGGCATCAAGCGGCCTCAAGGTAACACTCTTTAACGAGATTTTAGGGACTAGTGAGGAGCGTTCAGAGGATATCAAAGCCGATTTCCTGAGACGCTTTGAAATCACAAAGAGATATGCATCGGATAGTTTTAGACCTGCGATATCTTTGCATTCTGCGTATTCGTCTTGCAGAAGCGTTATGGATTTTGCCGTCTCTTTTGCTAAAGATAATTCGTTAAAAATCTGCTCACATTTTATGGAGAGTAAAGCCGAGAGATTTTGGCTAGATAGAAACAGAGGCGAGTTCAAAGCGTTTTTCAAAGCATTTTTTGGGCTTGAGAGAAGCTTTATAAGGCCTGAGGAATTTTTGACAAAACTGTCTGGTCTCGGCGCAATATTTATCCATTGCACCCATGCCAATGAACAAGAGCTTGAGATGATACGAAACGACGGTGCTTTTGTTGTTCATTGCCCGACCTCAAACAGGCTGCTCGGAATGCGTCTTTTGGATGTGGAGACCGCCAAAAATATGGGAATAGAATATATTACGGCGACCGACGGGCTTAGCTCAAACTATTCGCTAAATATTTGGAATGAACTTAGAAATGCGCTATTTGGATATACGGACCTTAGCCTTAAGGTGCTGCCGTACGACCTTCTAAAAAGCGTTACGGTGAACGCGGCAAAGGCACTAGGGCTAAACAGCGGCAAACTGGAAGTCGGTAGAGAAGCGGATTTGATAGCATTCAAATTGCCGGGGGCGGTTAGCGAAGATGAACATTTGCCTTTGCAGGTGATATTGCACACACAAACGATAGAAAAACTAATCATAAACGGAGTTGAGATAAATGGGTGATTTCGTAAGAAGAGTTTTGTGGCCGATAACGGCTCCGATAGGTTTTATCCAAAATAATTTCAAAGCTCTTTTGTTTTTACTGATACTGTTTTTTGTATTTTACTCATCATCCGAGGAGAAAATCAAGCAACCTAATCTTGCAAAAATATATATTAGCGGCCCAATAATGTCGGCTGATAAATTCTTGGAAGATATCAAAGAGGTGGAAGATGCAAAAGTAAAAGGGTTGCTTCTTATCGTTGATTCCCCTGGAGGCGCGGTCGCTCCTTCCGTTGAGATGGCGCTAACAATAAAAAGACTAAAAACCAAAATGCCGGTCGTCACATACGCTGCCGGCACAATGGCAAGCGGAAGCTACTATGCATCTATCTGGTCGAACAAAATCATAGCAAATCCCGGTAGTACGGTAGGCTCTATAGGTGTGCTATTTGAGGGCGCAAATGTAGAGGGGCTGATGAAAAAACTGGGCGTAGAGAGCCAAGTAATCAAAGCGGGTGAGTACAAAGAAGCGGGCACGATGTTTCGCAAGTGGAATCCGAAAGAGAAGCAACATATAGAGGCGCTCATCAACGATACGTATGCTATGTTTACCGAGGATGTGGCAAATGCAAGAAGGCTTGACGCTAACAAGACTAACTCTTTTGCAAATGCGCAGGTGTTTACGGCTAGGGTCGCCAAACAAGCGGGACTTATAGATGATTTGGGAACTAGGCACGACGCAGAGGCGGAACTAGCCAAACTCTCAGGTGTTAAAGACCCGGTTTGGTTAGAAAAAACCAAAATGAATCAGTTTTTGGAGAGGCTAGTTACCGAGACCGCCTCAAAACTAGCAGTAAACTTTAGCGGCCTCAAGGCGTACTAAATATCCTTCTTTGTCGTTACCGTTGCGGTAACGACGCTATCTCTGCTTTGAAGTTCAAACTCTTCGTCTTTTTCAAGCTCTTTTAGACTACTTTTTTTACCGTTTTTGACTACCATGGCAAGTGACGGGTCAAATGTCTTTGTCGGGTCTTTGGCTTCAAGGGAGCTTTTAAGCACAGTCATCGAGCCAAGCTTTGAGCTAAAAACGGCTTTTATCGCGGCGTCAAAATGCTTTGCATACATCTGTGCCTCTGCTTTGGCAAAAGACAGTTTTGCCTCAGGCGATGACGATATAAATAGCTCTTGTAGGTGTTTTGCGGCACCCTCTTTTTTTGTAAGTGTATGCAGTAATGTGCTTTTGTATGTCTCACCGATAGAGTCGAGTAGCATCGCTACTTCGTTTTTATCAGGAAGTAGCGTCTCTATTGCCGCTGATGGGGTAGGGGCTCTCACATCAGACACGAAGTCGGCAATGGTAAAATCTATCTCATGTCCAATCCCCGTTATTATCGGTGTTTTGGCGGCATATACGGCGTCCGCTACGACCTCTTCGTTAAAAGCCCACAAATCCTCTATACTCCCGCCCCCACGGGCAAGTACGATAGCGTCAAACCCAAGGGCGTCCGCAATAGCGATATTCTCTGCTATTTGCGCCGCTGCCGTGTCGCCTTGGACTAGCGTATTAAAAAGGGTAAACTCGGTCAAATGCCATCTTTTCTCGGCTACTCTGCGCATATCTTGGAGTGCAGCTCCCGTGGCGGATGTGATGAGAGCTACCTTTTTTGGAAATTTCGGCAGAGATTTTTTGCGTGATGGGTCAAAATACCCTTTTTCGCCAAGCTTTTTTTTGAGCTGTTCCAGCGCTACGGCTAGCGAGCCTTGACCGTCGGGGGTGACGGATGAGACCATCAGTTGATACTCACCCCTTGGCGGATAGACGCTCAGACCGCACTCTAAGATGACTT
This sequence comes from Campylobacterales bacterium, assembly GCA_050252455.1. GTDB lineage: Bacteria > Campylobacterota > Campylobacteria > Campylobacterales > UBA6016 > UBA6016. The sequence continues at coordinate 4,133 of JBFWKW010000040.1, forward strand.
TTTGCCCGTTTTCTAGCTTGAATTTTAGCTTTTGGGCATTACCTTTGAAAAGTACCGCTCGTATAGAGCTTTCCGAGTCTTTTAGCGAGAAGTATATGTGTCCCGAGGTGTGGACGACGAGGTTGGAAATCTCGCCGCTAACATAAAGGAGTGAAAAGTGGGATTCTAAAACGCTTTTTATTTGGCGGTTTAGCTCCCCGACCGTGAGTTTTGTCATTTTTTTCTAGCAATGATGAGAGAGCTCACGCCGAAACTAAAATCTTTTGCCACTTCGACTTCAAAGCCGTTTCTCTCAAGCATTGCGCATATTTCGGCTCTAGTCAAAAATCCCTCAATAGAGTTTGGCAGATATCTATATGCGGATAGATTGCCGCTGATTATGCCGCCGAGCCACGGGAGGACTTTTTTGACATACCATTGTGTCGCTATGCGAAACGGGTTTTTTGATTCATTTTTTGCAAATTCTAGTATTAGCAGTCTGCCGTTAGATTTGAGTACCCTTGCGAATTCTACGACCGCCTCTTCTTTTTCGGTGACATTGCGAAAGCCGTAAGAGATAGACAGGAAGTCGAACTTTGCAGCTTCAAAAGGGAGTTTTTGTGCATACCCTTCGTGAAACTGTGCGAATGATACTTTTTGTTTTGCGACCTCTAGCATGCCGACTGACGGGTCGACGCCAACGTATGATGCATCGCCTACTACCGCTTTTTTCCAAAATACGAGCATATCACCCGTTCCCGTAGCGACATCAAGTATCTGTGGGTTTGAGGAGTTGCCAAGCTCTAACGCTTTTTTGATTCCCTCTTTTCTCCAGCTAATATCGGTACCAAAGCTTAGTATGCGGTTTGCAATGTCGTATGTCGGCGCTATCTTGTCGAACATGCCGACGATGGTTTGCTGTTTTTCGTTCATATATATTTCTCTATCTCTCTAAGGTCTTTAGTGTCTATGATGATATTTGCAAGCTCTTTTAATTTTAGTTTTGCACAGAAGGCGACTTTTTTTGCGGCGTATGCGAACATTGAAGCGTCATTTGCCCCATCACCTACGGCTATCGTGTTTTCTACGGATACTCCGAGAATTGATTGGAGCTTGCTTAGCATTACCCCTTTGGAATCGGAATACATCATCTCTCCGCCTACAAGCCCCGTAAACAACCCGTCTTTTTCGTGAAGTTTGTTTGAAAAGTCCATATCAAAGCCAAGTTTTTCTCTAGCCGGAGCCGTGCCGATACTAAAGCCGCCGGAGAATACTATGACTTTATAGTCTTTTGCTTTTAATGCCTTGATAATATCTGCCGCACCGTTGATGAACGGCAAATCTGCACATCTAGCCTTTGCTTTTGCGGCGTCGACACCTTTTAGAAACGCAACCCTTCTAGTTAGGCTCTCAAAAAAATCAAGCTCTCCAGCCATCGCCGCCTCGGTTATCTTGGAGACCTCTGCTTCGCACCCCGCGAGAGATGCCAAAATATCTATAGTTTCTCCATTCATTAGCGTGGAGTCAAAATCAAATACACAAAGCTTCAAAACCTTTTGCCTTTAAATGTTTTCGGGTATTTTAGCCTTTTAGGACTTTTATTTTAAAATCCAAATTAAAAAGGTATTTTATGACGGACGCGCTTGTCAAAAAGCTTGACTCTTCATTTTTAACCCTCGAAATTACACCGCCCAAATCACCTGATTTTTCAAAAACGCTAGATGCAGTAAAAAGCGTCAAAAGCCTCTCAAAAATCGATGGCGTAACAATAACCGACAATCCTTTGGCAAAGCTAAAATATTCGGCAATACTAGCTTCCGTGAAGGCTCAAAACGAGTTAAAAAAACCTGTCATCTGTACCGTATCGATGAGGGATAAAAACAAACTTGCTATGCAGTCCGAACTTCTTGGGCTAAATGACTTTGGCGTACGCGCAGTCCTTGCTCTAACGGGTGACCCGGCGAGACTATCGGATCAGCCGAATGTTAAAGGGGTGTTTGAGTGCGATAGTACGCAGCTTTTGCATGCGGTAAGACTATTTAACGAGGGCGTGGACTTTGCAGGGAAGGCGATAAATCCAAAACCTGAAAAAATGTATGCTTTTAGCGTTACAAATTCATATGCAAAAAGCTTTTCAAACATCAAAAAAAAGCTATATAAAAAGATAGAAAACTATAGCTGCGGGATTATCACTCAGCCAGTTTTCGATGAGGATATAGCTTTGAAGCTATTGGAGACGTTTGATGAGGTAAGGGGCGGCTTTGGCGATGAGCGCAAAGATGCAAAGCTCATTTTTGGGGTATTCCCAATAGTCAGCCTCAAAACGGCGCAGTTTTTGTATGCCCATGTCCCTGGAATTTATGTCCCCGAGAGCTTTATCGACGCACTGCTTAAGGCTTCTAAGGTTTCGCCGGAGGAAGAGTATAAAGTCGGCATGGAGCTGTCGAGAAATATCTATAAAAAAGTACAGAAGATAAATCCTAGAATTCACCTAATGTGTGCAAATAAGTTTTCGATGTTGGATGAATTGTTATCGTAGTGTATGAAAGGGGCGGGGGTGACCCGCCTGAATTAAAACTCTCTTTTTAGAAGACCCTCTGCTTTTAGAATCGTAATGATTCTGTCCTCTCTTTTACCTATTCCGTAGATTAGACCCTCTTGTTCGCTTTGCATGTCCAGAGTATGATCGATTTCAGACTCTTTTAGTATAAATGCCTGCGTTAGTTTGTCTATCACGAAGCCTACGGTTTGTGTGCCGTTTTTGACGACGATAAATCTAGTATCTTCGCTATATCTTGCAAACGGCAAACCAAACTTTAGTCTTAGGCTGATAAGCGGCAACACGTTACCCCTTAGATTGAATACACCAAGGACATATCCAGGTGTGCCGGGAACTCTCGTGTAGTCTATCGGCTTGATAATCTCTTGAATGTTGAGAATAGAGACCGCAAACTCCTCATCGCCCACATTAAAGCCGACGACTTGCAGTGTATCCTCATCCTTTTTTAGCGGCTGAACTTTTTGTTTTTGCTGTTTTTTAATAACATCTTGAAGTTTTTCGCTCATCTCTTAGCCCTCCACCGTTAGGTTAGTATGTCTTTTGACGACATTCATTAGATAATCAGGCGAATAAGGCTTCGTGATGTACTCACTCATACCGACCTCAACCCCTCTCATTCTGTCTGTCTTGCCTGTTCGGCTTGTTACCGCTATTAGCGGCATATTTCTATATTTGTTATATTTTCTAATTTCGCTGGCTAGAGTATAGCCGTCCATTTTTGGCATCTCTATGTCGATTAGGCAAGCATCAAAAGCTTCGTCGCTGTTTTTGATGATATTTAGCGCCTCTACACCGTCGCCGGCTTCCACGATTGTAACCCCTAGTGGTTTCAGAGAGTTTTTCATAATCGATCTGTCGGTTTTACTGTCGTCGACTATCAGAACTTTATAATCGGAAGGCTGTGTTTTTTTGGTTGTTTGGGCTGCTATGGCAGCGGTAGCTTTTTTGCTCGTGTCCACTTTTTTGTGTGCCGTTTTTGCCATTTGCATCAACGCCGCAACATCGGCGATTAGCGTTACTCTGCCGTCGCCTCTTATCGTAGCCCCTGCAATTCCATCTACACCTTTTAGGTAGTAGCCTAGAGATTTGATAACTATCTCCTCTTGTCCTATCAGTCTATCTATTACAAGACCGATTTTTGCATCCGCTAGACCGATAATTACGACATACAGGTTGTCGTTTTCTTCCATTGTCGCTTCTATGCCGAATATGTCTGATAGCTTGACTAGGCTTAGTACTTCGCTTCTTAGGCGCAGAACGCTTTTGCCCTCAACTAGGAATATATCGTCTTGCGTGATTCTGACCGTTTCAAGAACGCTTGAAAGAGGAATTGCAAAGAACTCTTCTTGTACGCCAACGAGAAGCGCTTGAATAATCGCAAGCGTTAGAGGGATTTTGAGCTTAATAGTCGTACCTTTGCCCACTTGGCTGTCGACTTCTATGATACCGTTTAGCTTTTCGATATTTGTCTTAACAACGTCCATACCGACGCCTCTTCCCGAGACGTTTGTGATTTTTGCCGCAGTCGAGAAGCCCGGTTTGAATATAAGGGTGAACGCCTCTTTGTCGCTCATCGTATCAGCTTCTTTTTCGCTGATAACCCCTTTTTCGACCGCTTTGCTTTTGAGCATTAGCGGGTCAAGACCTTTGCCGTCGTCAGTTATTTCGATAACAATCGAGTTGCCCTCATGGTATGCTTTTAGCTCTACCGTACCTGTCTCGGATTTGCCTGCAGCTACCCTGACATCAGGCATCTCAACACCGTGGTCGGCAGAGTTTCTGATGATGTGAACAAGTGGGTCGCCTATCTCTTCGACGATTGATTTGTCAAGCTCCGTCTCTTCACCGCTCATTACAAGCTCAACTTTTTTGTTTAGCTCACGGGAAAGGTCTCTTATCATCCTAGGGAATCTATTAAATACCCTACCGATAGGAAGCATCCTTGTTTTCATAACCGCTATTTGAAGGTCCGTCGTGACCGTAGATACCGATGAAACGACTTGGTTTAGCTCGTCAAGGAACTGCTCACCCTCGTATCTCTCTTCTACGTCGCCGTAGATTTTGATAAGTCTGTTTTTGCCAAGAACTAGCTCGCCTATGAGGTTCATAAGGTGGTCAAGTCTGTTTACGTCAACCCTGATGGTTTGCTCCATTGCAGATCCACCTGCTGCGCCGCCTTCGCCGCCTGCTGCAGGCGTTGCAGCTGCTGCTGGGGCAGGCGTTGCCGGTTTTGGGGCTGCCGGAGCTGGTGCGGCTGCCGGTGCAGGAGTAGGTTGTGCGGCAGGGGCTGCAACTTCTTCGTTTATCTCTTGTGGAGCTTCTATCTCAGGCATAGCCTCGCCGTTTGCTTTTTTTGCTTGACGTCTTTTGTCATCCTCTTCTTGCCTTTGTCTAAGAAGTCTTTCTATCTCTTTTTCTACCTCTTCGGCCGACATATTCGCATAATCAGGCTCGTCTTCTGCAGGCGTAGGCTCCGCTGCTACCGGCTCAGGTGCGCTAGCGGCAGGAGCTGCTGCCTCTATGGCTTTTCCTGATGAAGCTGCATCTAGTTTTGCAACAGTCGGATTGATGTCTATACCTGACGTTGCATCCGAGCCCGTATCTCTAATGCTGTACAAAAGGGCCTTCATTTGGTCTATTGACGCAAGTACGATATCCATGATTTCAGGCGTTATTTTTAGGTCGCCGTGTCTTGCTTTGTTGAGGACGTCTTCCATGTGGTGCGTTAGCTTCGTTAGAACGTCAAAGTTTAGAAACGATGAAGAGCCTTTGATTGTGTGCGCAACCCTAAAAATTCTATTTAGGAGGTCAAGGTCTTCAGGTCTTTGTTCTAGCTCAACCAAATCTTGGTCAAGCTGCTCGATCATTTCAAAGGCTTCTATCAAAAAGTCTTGAAGTATCTCTTGTAATTCATCCATCTTTACTGCTCCTTTACCTTAACCTAGATGCGCTTTTAAAACTCTAGATATTTCATCGTGGAATTTATTTGCGTCGAACTTGACCAAATAAGCTTCTCCTCCGGCCTGCGCCCCTCTCAAATCTGAAAAATCATCACTAATTGAAGAGTTAAATATGAGTGGAATAGTCTTAAATCTTTCGTCTGCCTTTACCTTTGAGGCAAAATGGAAGCCGTCCATTCTTGGCATTTCGACGTCGGATACTATTATTCTTAGTTTGCTTTTTAGCTCAGCTCCATACTGTCCCGCAAGCTCTTCAAGTTTGTTTAGACCGTCCTCGCCGTCTTTTGCTTCTACGACAGTAAAGCCCATTTTTGTCATACCCTCTTTGACTATCTTTCTAGCCGTTTGACTATCGTCTAGTATCAAAGCTAGTCCGGAGTATTTTTCTAGTTTATCGAGCGCTTCTGTGTCGGCAGAGAATAGACCCAACTCTTCAACTATTGCCTCAAGGTCGAGTATCAAAAGAACGTCGTCGTTTTCTATCTTTGTGACGCCCGTTATTTTTGTCTTATCAAAGGCACCGCCGCTCTTTGCGCTAAAGCTTGCAGGCTCTATATCTTTCCAGTTGATTCTTCTGATTCTTTTTGCTTCGTGTACGATAAAGCCGATAAGTATATTGTTAAACTCGGTGATTATTACCCTAGGTCTGATGGTTTTGCTATCAGGGGTAACTATGCCCATCCATTTAGCTAGATTGACCACCGGAATAACCACGCCCCTTAGGTCAAATATACCGTCCACATACTCTGGCGAGCCTGGAAGCTCAGTAAGTTTGGGTATATTGATAATTTCGCGTACTTTTGCGACATTGACGCCGTATATACCTTCATATACTTCGCCACCCTCTTGTTTGTAGATTCTGAAATCCACAAGCTCCATTTCGTTGGAGCCGACCTGTAAAATATTATCAGGCTTGTTCATTTTTCAATGCTCCTAAACTCGTTTCTACAAAGCATAAATCGCTCTGTTTAAATTCTACTTTAAAAAAACTTTTATTGCACGCAAAAGCTGCAAGAGCTTCGTATTGCAGAGTGTCTGCCGTTTCCGAAATTCTTATATGATTATGCCCTTCAATTATTGCATTTACATCGCATAAGGGATATTTTTTTACAGATGAAAGTTTTTTTGCCGTAAAACCTTCTTTGTGTATGCATATCTGCTTGTGAGATAACTTGTCGTATAACTTTTTGATGAAACGACCATTAATATCGAGCGTCAAAAATCTTAATAATATGATAAACAGAGGATTCCTGATAAGCGAGGTGTAGAACTGATATGAGGCGTCTGCATATTTATCGCCGTGCATAACCGCCGCCGTTTTGCCATGATATGAGAGCATTAGCGGTTGTTTTTTGAGCGGTACCACTAGGGCGTTTTTGAATACGCTTTGCAGTAGGTAGTCATGGTTGCCCTCTAGATAGATAAGCTCTGTTTTTTGAGATAATATATCTATCTTTTCTATTGCCTCGCTATTTGCTTTTAGTGTGTATGGAGTGTACGGACACAAAAACTCAAACATATCCCCAAGCATAAAAACCTGAGGCGGAGGTGCGGATATGAGCGCATCCAAAAAAGCTAAAAAATCTTCTTTGTTTCTAGGGTAGTGGGCGTCCGTGACAAAAATCGCCCCCTCTTTGAGATTAAGGGGCATAGGCGATTTTTGGTATTCCGGCGTCTTCGGCTAGACCAAACATGATATTGGCGTTTACTACGGCTTGAGAGCTTGCACCTCTCATAAGGTTGTCTATTGCGCATACCGTCACAAGTGCGTTTTTGTTTTTTGCGGCGTATATGTCGGCGTAGTTTGTACCGCTTACATTTTTGGTGTGCGGCAACTCGTCTCTTACTCTAACGAAAGACTTGCCCTTATAATATCCCTTTAAGACGGCTTGCGGGTCTATGTCGTCTTTTAGCGTCGCAAATACGGTCGCCATCATTCCTCGTATCATCGGCACTAGTGTAGGCACAAAAGTAACTTCTACTTTTTGCCCGAATAGCTTTGAGGCGTGTTCCATTATCTCCGCTGCGTGGCGGTGCTTGATGATATTGTAGTGGTTGACATTTTCATCCACGGATACAAAGTGCGTGCCTGCGGTCGGGCTTTTGCCGGCTCCCGATACTCCGGTCTTGGAATCTACAAATATCGGCTGGGATAGGTCGATGTAAGATAGGAACGGCATAAGAGCCATAAGCGTTGCTGTCACATGGCAACCCGGGTTTGCCACTAGGCGTGCGCTCTTTGCCGCTTCGCCGTGAAGTTCGGGAATGCTGTAAACGGCGTGCGATAGGTTTTCTACATCTTCATGTTGGCAGTAGTTTGCCTCATAAGATTCCTGTGAAGTGCGGTAGTCTGCGGAGAGGTCTACGACTTTGACCCCAAGGGCGAGAAGCTCTTTTGCCGTACTCATCGCAGCTTTGTGCGGAAGCGCCAAAAATACAAGTTCGCAAAGCTGGGCCGCCTGTTTACTATCTGCTTTTTCGACCGTCAAATCTATGACACCCATAAGTGACGGATGGAGTTTGCCTAGTGTTGTGCCGCCTTCGGTGTTGGAGGCATAGGCTAGCTCGAAGTTCGGATGGCTCACAAGCATTTTGGCAAGCTCCAGCCCGGTGTAACCGCTGACTCCTACTATGCCTACTTTGATTTTTGCGCTCATTTACCCGTACTCCCGAATCCCCCCGTGCCTCGCTCGGTGGAGTCTAGCTCGTCCACTACGGCAAAATCGGCTTGCAGTATCTCTTTTATGACGGCTTGTGCTATTCGCTCACCCTTTTTGATGGCGAAACCTTCTTTGCTTGTGTTTAACAGTATGACCATCAGCTCTCCGCGGTAGTCACTATCTACCGTTCCCGGGGTATTGAGTACCGTAATGCCGTTTTTGAGGGCAAGACCGCTACGAGGTCGGACTTGAAGTTCATATCCCTTTGGAAGAGCGATGGCAAGCCCTGTTTTGACTACATCTCGTTCACCTGCTTTTATTATTTTTTCTTCTACCGAGTGAAGGTCAAAGCCTGCCGCCTCTTCGGTCTGGTATTTTGGGATTATTGCGTCAGGGTTTAGTATTTTTACTTTTACGCCGAGTTTTTTCATCCTAGAAGCTTATCTCTTCGTAGTACACTTAGATCGGAAGAGCACACGTCT
>JBFWKW010000041.1:0-12213 GCA_050252455.1 Campylobacterales bacterium
CACTTTTCATATATACGTTGCTGAGACCCGCCAATAAACTTTTTTCAATCGTTATATTTTTGGCGGCATACAGCGTGTAATCATCTTGTGTTTTTAGGTAAATGTTAAATTGATTGGTAGTGTCGGGCTGCAATACGGTCGTCGGTATCTCTATATATCTTTGCCTCATTGCTTGCCCACTTAAATTATATTTTATTATGATTCGTATGATTATTAAGAATAATATTAATTAATCTTTATCTGGATGTATTTTAATTAAAAAAAATGCTTTTTTAATGCTTGTTTTTGGAGTTTAATGTAACCGATTTGTGGCTAAAGAAAAGCCACAAATTATTCGACTACTGAGAACTTGAACTTTTTTGCCGCTAAAGCTTCTTTGATGAGCTCTTGATGCTCTTTGCCTTTGGACTCTAGGGTGATGATGATATTAGCGTCGCCATATGCCAGATTTGACGCCGTGCGGTCGTAGTCGATAGATACGATATTTGCAGCCGTATCTCTAAATATCCCCGTTAGCTCCATTAGGCTCCCCGGCTTGTCTATTAGCGTTATGATGAGTTTTAGCTTTCTGTGCGACTTCTCAAGACCTTTTTCTATGATGAGAGAGAGCGTGTTGACATCTATGTTGCCCCCGCTCAGCACAGCCGCTATCTTCTCGCTCTCTTTCACGGCTATTTTGTCGTGCATTAGCGCAGCCACGCCGACGGCTCCTGCACCCTCTACGACTATTTTGTGTTTTTCCATCAAAAATAGTATAGCACTGGCACACTCTTCATCATCCACTTGTATCATCTCATCGACATACTGCTCTAGTATAGAGAGCATTTTTGGCGAAGTGTCCCGTACGGCGATACCGTCTGCTATTGTCCGCACGCTTGTCGAGTCTATCGGAGTGTGCGCCGCAAACGACTGATACATTGCCGGAGCGCCTTTGGCGGTGACGCCGACTACCCTGACGGATGGCTTGATTGCTTTTGCCGCTACGGCTATGCCGCTGATGAGTCCGCCGCCGCCCACGGGTACGACTATAGTATCAATCTCCGGGTTTTTAGAGAGTATCTCTAGTGCAATCGTCCCTTGTCCCGCTATTACCTCGTCGTCCTCAAAAGGGTGTACGAATGTCATGCCGCTTTTAGCCGCTATCTCTTTGGCGTGAGCGTACGCTTCGTCGTAGTTGTTCCCTTTTAGTACGACCTCTGCCCCGTGGCTTTTGACGCCGTTGACTTTTAGAAGAGGGGTGGATTCCGGCATTACTATCACCGCTTTGATACCAAAATGCTTTGCGCTGAAGGCGACGCCCTGTGCATGGTTGCCCGCACTTGCGGCAATGACTCCCGCTTTTCTCTCTCCATCGCTAAGTAGGCAGATGCGGTTGAACGCTCCTCGTATCTTGAACGCCCCCGTATTTTGGAGATTGCATTTTTTTAGCCATATTTCGCAGTTTTTGCCCTCGGATAGGTACTCCGAGCGGACGAACGGCACTTTGGCGATTACCGCTTTGATATTTTCTGCGGCCTCTTTTACATTTTCTAGCGTTATCATCTCTTATCCAAGTAATTTTCTATGTTCTACCATTAGGCATCTGTGCGTCACTATCGGCACTCCCGCCTCTCTCACTTTTGCCTCGGCAGCGTCATCGTAGCACCCTATCTGCGCCCAAATGAGCTTTGGGTTTATCTTTAGCGCTTCATCCGCTATCGCCGCAAGAGCGTCCGCTTTTCGGAATATATTTACGACATCCACGGGTCTATCTATCTCGGCTAGACTTCTATACACTTTTTGACCAAGTATCATCTCTTCTTTGGGATAGACGGGAATCACCTCGTAGCCTACGGCTATTAAGTACTTCGCCACCCTGTTGCTGTCTCTGTCCTCGTCCGGCGAGAGACCCACTACGGCTATCGTTTTTGCTTCGCCGAGCAGTTTTTTTATCGTCGCTTTCTCTTCTTCGCTCATTGGAAACTGCATCTTGCACTCCATTATTTACCCTTCCTGACTAATCTTACCCCACACTCCAGGTGATTGGTGTATGCGAACTGGTCAAACGCCGCAAATGCCCTGATTTCGTGAGTTTGCGTCAGGTATTCTAGGTCGGTCTTTAGCGTCTCCGGGCTGCATGATATGTAGATGATTTCGTCGTAATTTGCGGCAAACTCCCTACCCATCGCTCCAAGTCCGCTTCGTGGCGGGTCGACGAATATAGTGTGAAAATCAAACTCTTTTAGATTAATACCTTGCAGCCTCGTAAACTCTCGCACGCCAGTTAGCGCCTCGGTGGCTTCCTCTGCCGAGATGCGCCCTAGATATAGGTTGTCAAGGTTGTTTAGCTCTCTGTTTTTCTTTGCGGCGTCAATCGCCTCTTTGACGACCTCGGTGGCAAACACTTTGCGGTATTTTTTGGCAAATGCCATCGTGAAATTACCGCTACCGCAGTATAACTCGATGAGGTCGCCTTCGCCGCTAGCGTTACTTACCGTCCAGTTTAGCATCTTCTCGTTCACGCTGCCGTTTGGCTGACTAAAGCAGTTTTGCTTGATGATGTATGTGAGATTTTCACCCGCCACCTCAAAACTTCTAGTTACGAAGTCCTGCCCTACCGTGTGTATCTCCCCTTTTGAGCGACCCGTGATAGATACCCCGTGCTTCGCCGCCAAAGCCTTCGCCGACTCCATCCAAGCCCCATCTAGTCGTCTGTGATAGACGAGATTTAGCACGCACTCGTCCTTGCCGTTACCTAGAAGCTCCGCCGAGAACAGTCCGTTTCGCATTGTTTTATCAGTATTTAGCGCATTTGGCAAGAGCTTGATGAGGCTATTTAGCGGAGCGGATAGTATCTCGCATTCACGCACCTCAAAAAACTTTTTTTCGCGGTTTGTCAGTGCAAAATAAAGCCCGTCGTCGCCCTCTTTGTAAACCCGAAACTCTACCCTGTCGCGAAAATTTGCCTCAAGGCTCTCAAAAACCTCAAATTCACCGCTCCAGAGATGTCCAAACTCCGCTTTTAGCGTTTCCAGCTTTCTCTCAAGTTGCGCCTTGTATCCGCCCTCATAGTTGACACAGGCGTTGCATAGCCCAAAATGTACGCAATTCATCTATTTAAAGCTTGCCACGAGATTTTCGACTATGAGATTCCAGCCGTCCACCATAACAAACAGCAGTAGCTTCAAGGGGAGCGATATCATAACGGGCGGAAGCATCATCATACCCATACTCATTAGCACCGAAGAGACGACCATATCGATGACGAGAAACGGCAAGAAAAGCAGAAAGCCTATCTCAAACGCAGTTTTCATCTCGCTTATCATAAACGCCGGAATTACGACTGTTAGCGGTATATCCTCGATGGTTTTTGGATTTTCCATCTTTCTTATCCGAAGGAATAGGGCGAGGTCTTTTTCGCGGGTGTTGCGAATCATAAAGTCTTTAAACGGCGCCATCGACTTCGTAAAAGCCTCTTCGTATCCGATACGCTCTTCCATATAGGGCTTAATACCTTGGTCATAAGACTTTTTGCCTATCGGTTCCATGATAAAAAATGTCAGCACCATAGCGAGAGATACAAGGACCTGGGTCGGAGGCATCTGCTGTGTACCGATGGCTTGTCTAAGAAACGAAAAGACGATAATGAGCCTCGTAAAGCTCGTCATTACAAGTACTAAGGACGGGGCAAGGACGAGGAGGGTGAGGATAATAACGATATTTAGGCTTTTGACCAGCTGTTCAGGCTTTTGGGGTGCGTTGATGGTGAGGTCAACGACTGGAATCTGCGGTACGACAGGGGCGGCAGGAGCCGCATACGCATAGAGTCCGAACAGTACAAAAACGAAGAACACGCCTAAAAGTTTTTTCATAAAAAGGATTTTACACAAAACCCCATTTAGCTTCGGCTATTAATCCAAAATTGTCTAAAATCAGCGCCAGAAAACTATGTAATTTCCAAAGGTTTAAGATGAGCGTTTCAGTAATAGTTATGGCGGCGGGACAAGGGACAAGGATGAAGTCCAAAACGCCGAAAGTCCTTCACAAGCTCTGCGGCAAGCCGATGCTTTATTATGTCCTCAGGGAGGCAAAAAAGCTAAGTGACGATGTGCAGGTGGTGCTGTATCACGAAGCCGAGATGATAAAAGAGGCTGTGCAAAAAGAGTTTTCGGATGTGAGCTTTTGCATTCAAGACCATGTGAATTTCCCGGGGACTGCGGGCGCCGTGATGGCTGCAAATCCGAAGTGCGACAAGGTGATAGTCCTAAACGGCGATATGCCGCTGGTATCTGCAGACGCCATCAAGCCTCTCTTGGAGTATGAAGCGGACGCCGTGATGTGCGCCATCAATCTCCACAATCCTAGCGGTTACGGCAGGGTTGTAACGGACGGTGACGAAGTGGTGCGGATAGTGGAAGAGAAGGATGCGACGGCGGTCGAGAAAAAGATAAGCCTAGTTAACGCCGGAGTGTATGCCTTCAAAGCCTCGTTTTTGAAAGACGCACTTGCCACGATAGATGCCAATAACGCCCAAAAAGAGTATTACCTCACCGACACTATAGGATATGGGGTCAAGAGCGGCAAAAGCGTCAAATGGGTGAGCGTCACCGAAGAGGAGTTCAAAGGGGTCAACTCAAAGGCAGACCTAGCCCATGCCGAGGAGATAATGCTAGACAAGCTCCGCTCCAAATGGATGAGAGAGGGTGTCACAATGAGACTGCCGCAAACCATCTACATAGACGATGCGGTAGAGTTCGTCGGTGAGTGTGAGGTAGAGAGCCACTGCGTCATTAAAGGCAATAGCCGTATCGAGCGAAGCGTCATCAAAGCGGGAAGCGTGATAGAGGACGCCGTGATGATAGACTCTGATTGCGGTCCGATGGCGAGACTAAGACCAAAAACAGAGCTGAGGGGCACACACATAGGCAACTTCGTAGAGTGCAAAAACGCAAGACTTGACGGCGTCAAAGCGGGACATCTAAGCTACCTGGGTGACTGTACGGCGCAGAGCGGAACAAACATCGGCGCAGGGACAATCACTTGCAACTACGACGGGGTCAAAAAATACGAGACCGTAATCGGCAAAAATGTATTCATAGGCTCCGACACACAGTTAGTCGCACCCGTCACGCTAGAGGACAACACCATGATAGCGGCGGGCACGACGGTGACCAAATCCGTAGAGAGTGGATCTCTTGCGCTCTCAAGAACGCCGCAAAAAAACATCGCAGGGTTTTTTGATAGGTTTTTTGGGAAGAAGTGATGAACTACGAAAACCTCCTAAAAAATAGACGGATAGGGCTGGCGGTCACGGCATCGGTATCGATATACAAGGCTTTGGAGTTAGTGCGACTGTACGTCAAGGCAGGAGCGGATGTGCGTGTCGTGATGAGCGAGGAGGCAAAGAAATTTGTTAGCCCCATAATGTTTGAAAGCCTTAGCAGTCATGTCGTGCTACACTCCCAGACTGAGAGCTGGGCTAGCGAGGTGGACGGTGGTGTGAGCAATCATATAGGGCTTGCCAAGTGGGCGGAGGTGTTCGTCGTAGCCCCTGCAAGCGCAAACACGATAGCCAAGCTCGCCAATGCCATAGCGGACAATCTAATGCTCCAGACCCTACTTGCAAGCACGGCTCCAAAGGTGCTAGCACCTGCGGCAAATACCAACATGATAGAACACCCAATCACCAAGGCAAATATCAAGATGCTCACCTTATGTGGCTATGATGTCGTCGATAGCGTTAGCAAGCTACTTGCGTGCGGCGATGAGGGCAAAGGCGGACTCGCCGATGTGGAGGATATATTTTTGGCAACTGCCAGAGCACTACTTCGTGAGGAGTTTTGGGAGTATCGAAATGCTGTGGTGACGGGTGGCGGCACGATGGAGCGAATAGACGATGTGCGATATATCGGCAACTTCTCGTCAGGCAAGATGGCGGATGCTCTTGCTGTGGCGCTGTATGTGAAGGGTGCGGATGTAAGGCTCGTATCTTCCAAAAGCTCTCTCAACTCCGCCGTAATCAAAAAAATAGGCTTTGAGAGCGGGGCGGAGCTAAAGACAAGGCTTGAGGGTCTAATGGAAGGTGCGAAACTACCGAAATCTACCGCTCCGAGCCTACTAACTAGTGAGCCCGTGCGACCGATAGCAAAAGAGCCGTATCTGTTTATGGCTGCAGCCGTTGGGGACTACGCGCCGAGTCAAAAGACGGACGGCAAGATAAAAAAAGCGGATAGCGAAAGTCTGACACTAGAGCTTGCAAAAACCGTCGATATAGTAGCAAGCCTCAAAAAAGAGGGAATCAAGACGGTGGCGTTTAAGGCTGAGTTGGACGGGCAAAACTGTCTCAAAAACGCAAAAAAGGCGTTAAAAGATAAGGGTGTGGACGCCGTCTGTCTCAATGTATTAGGCGGCGAGATAAACTTCGGCTCCGATGAAAATGAGGTGGTTTTTGTGGACAAGACGGGTGAGCACGGCATAGATAGGGCTGACAAACTAACGGTTGCTCTAAAAATATTGGAAAACGCAAAAAGGCTATGATAGAAGGACTCAAAGGTGCGGCGGCGTTAAAAGAGCTTGCCACCCTTGCGCAAAATCTGGAGAAAAAGCTAGGGCTTCCCGTGAGCGTCGAGGCGCTCCAAAAGCTATTGGAGACCAAAGACGGCTATAAATACCTAGCGAATATAGATGGCAAACTGACCGAAATCCTCTCAAAAAAAGAGCTTGAAACAGGCGTGAAGTATTGGGCTGACGGTGTCAAAAATCAGATGAGCAACACCCTAACGCTTGAAAATCTAGTCCAAAAACCGCATATACTGCAAAGCGAAGTTTTCAAATCCGACACTCTCTCAAGGGCTCTCGGATTTGAAAAACTCGTGGAAGTGGTGAAGGCGGATATGGCAAAAATAGTCTCCACCCCGCAAAAAACCGCCGATGTCGCAACAACCGCCACTCAGCCTGCAACGATCCAGCCTGAGGCAAACAAGAACGCTGCGAGCGTGATAAGACTCGCCGCCGCCGAAGTCGAACTCTCAAAACCGATAGCTCAGACGATACAAACAACCCAGACGATTACGGAGCCAAAGCAGTCGAGCACCCAAAAAGAAACCCCGAAAAGTGAGCCGCAAAAGGTGCAAGCACAGGAAGCGGCGACAGTGAAAAGTGAAGTTGCAGCTACTAAAGATGCGGTGCTAAAAGAGCTAAAAGCCGCCGTAAGTGCCTCTTCGCCCACTATTGCTACTCAAAGTGCCAAGGATGAGCCAAAGGCGACAAAAAGCATCCCGCAAGAGAGCGCCCAAAAAAGCGAAGCCCCAAAAGAGACGCAAAAAGAGGTCGGCGTGCAAAGAGCTTCCGAAAAACTGAGCGGCGAGACGCTAAGAGATAAGCTTCGAGAGTTTAAAAATATCATGGCGAGCCTCCCGACCGTACCCAGCAAGGCGGAGATGGAAAAAGCAAAAACAGAGTCGCCTCCGTATCAAAAAGAGGCGAAGAGCACTTCACAGGAGAGCGTGCCTGAGGCTGCAAAGACGGAGAATATAGAAAAACTACTTGCCGTATTGGCTCAAAATTTTGAGGGGGCAACAAAGAATCTGCTTGAGGAGACTGCCAAAAAAATAGCAGATTTGATATTTGGCAAGCTGCCTGAGAGTGAAGCGGATGAGGCGGTACTAAAAGCGCTTGAACACTTAGAAAAACAGCTAAACGAAAGGGCTCAAAAAGGTACGGGGAAAAAAGCATCTCACGCCGCCGACGATAACGCCGATGGGCTTGCCGTAAAATCAGATGATGAGGAGCCGGGCTCCGAGCAGACAACATCCAAGACCGACAATCCCGCCTCAAAACTCAAAACTCAACTGCTTGAAGAGATGGCGAAGGTGGTCACGAAAAACGATTTTCAAATACTCTCGCAAGTCGCAATGGCGCTAAACAAAGAGGTGTTTACCTTTGTGCTTGAGGACAAAGGGGTGCTGCAGTTTAAAAAGAAGGGGAATAAGGAGTTAAACGCCAAAACGGTAGAATTTTACAGCGCTTTTGAGACTTTGGGTCCCGTCAGCGGTGAGATAACGCACATCGACGGCAGCACTTCGCTGGCTCTTAACGTAGAGTTTGAAAGCACATATAATTTTTTGAAAGAAAACCTAAAAGACCTCTCATTTTTTGACCACAAAAATGTCTCCATCACGCACGGAATCAAAGAGATTGTGGAAATAAGAAGCTCTTTTTTGGATACTACTGGATAAAGGTAATTTTTTGAGATATGCTTTGCCGTTAACGGTTGCGACTTTTGTCGTCGGCTTTTTATTTAACTTCTATTTTCCGCTATACACGGACGAAGCATACTACTGGCTTTGGAGCAAACACCTTGATGTTGGCTACTTGGATCATCCACCTGTGACCGCATTTGTGATTTGGATTGCAACGTTAGTCGGCGACTACGGATGGAGTATTAAATTTGCCGCTCTTGCCTGCTACGCCTTATCTGCGTATTTTGTATTTTTGCTTGCAAAAAAGGCTTATACAAAAGACATAGGAATAATAGCGGCTCTTATTTTCTCTCTTTCCCCAGCCGTTACTGCCGGTATGAGCATTATGACGCCCGATGCGCCTTTGGTTCTTTTTTGGACGATGTCGCTTTATTATGCATATAAGGTTTTGTTTGAGCGCTCAAAAGCGTCCGACTTTGCGATATTGGGCATTTTAATTGGTCTTGCGATGGCGTCTAAATATACGGCGGCACTGTTGGTAATCTTTATTGTTTTGTATGTTGCGGTTAAAAAATGGCGCATGTTGCTTGACAAGAAAAGCTGGCTTGTTCCATTGCTGTCTTTTGCGGTTTTTGCACCTGTAATATGGTGGAATTATGCAAATAACTGGATAGGTTTTGAATTTCAGCTATCAAGGGCGATTTTAAAACTAAATCCGCTGCAAGGTTTTGGAGAGTTCTTCGGTGGATTGTTTATTATATTTTCCCCTGTATTTACCGGCTTTTTAATTTACGGCATTTTTAAGTGGCGAAGCTACGACGAAAAGACAAAGTTTTTTGCGACTATTACTTATGGTGTTTTGGGGTTCTTTATTTATAAGTCTTTTTTCGGACACATGGAGCTTAACTGGGTTGCCCCCGCATTTATCAGTGGCTCCATATTGGTTGCCCTACATATAGTGCCTTATCGTAGATTTCTTATATCCGGTGTTATCATAGCTGTTATTTTGGGGCTTGTGATACGGTTTCCTTTTTTGTTTGGGTTGCAAGGGGCGGCAAATCCACATCAAAGGGTCTTTGGCTATGCAGAAGCGGCGCAGAGGGTAAAAGAACTAAAAAGTGCCGACGATGCCGTGATGAGCGACCATCTGACTAATGCCTCTATTCTTTGGTTTTATATCGGCACTCCAGTTACTATACCGACCGATAGCAGAATGAGTGCCTTTGATTTTTGGGGTCTTGGCGCTAAAGCCCCTTTAAAAAAAGGAATCTATATGAGCAGAAGCGATGAAAGTGAAGCATTAAAGAGGATATATTCCGATGTTTTGCTTGTCGAAAAATTTGAAGCCAAAAAAAATGGCTTCAAAAATGTGGAATTTTACATATACAAGGTTGTGCCATAGATGATACTTTGGGTTGAGTTTGCGATAGTTTTGTTGGTGTCACTTATGAGCATAGTCGGGATAATAGAGTATGCGAGGCTAGGCAAATTTGTGTTTAAAAAGATTTCTAAATACGCAAAACGACAGCAGATATGATTATTTTTAGATTACTTTGGAAGTTATTTCGCTTTATTTCTTTTTTGTTTGTGACGGTCGTAGCCGTTTTTTATTTTCTAGTTCCGGATATTGTGTACAGTAGATACGGCGGCAAGGAGATTATCTCATCACTACAGCCCAAATGGCTATTAAGCGACCAGCCCGACATCTTGCGAATACCAAAAGAGCAAAAAAATATTCTTTATATGACGCAAGTCGATATGTTTATTGAGATGGCGTACTGCAATATAGTGCACTTCCCATCTCTTGTCGTAAATTATTTTTTCTCAAAAGGAAGCAGTGATACTGTTGCCGAAAATTACTTCGGAATGAGTATCGACCCATACAAAAACGACATAGAGGATATATCCAAAAAGCTGGGGGAGCTCGGTGTAAAAAGCGTGCTTTTACGCATCAACTACAACAGAAATTTATTTACCTCCGGTGAGTACAAAAAAATAAAAGAGGCGGTATATCGCTTGCATTCCGAAGGGTATGAGATACTTTTGGTGCTAGCTCAAAATAGGGATAGTTTTGAGGCTGGTGCCGATTTGGACTTGTATTTTAAGACTATATTTTCTGATTTTAAAGGCAAGGCCGGCGAGTACCAAATAGGTGAGACTATTAATCGTCCAAAATGGGGTGTTATCAGAAAAGGGGAGTATGAGAGGTTTTACGCTATCGCCAAAAAATATAGAGACGGCATAGACAAAAACGCAAAACTGATAGCCCCTTCCGTTATAGATTTCGAGTGGCTGTATACTACATATTTTACAAATACGATAGGCGATTATGACATCCTCAATTCGCTTTTGTATGTTGACAGGGTGCATCAACCGGAAAACGAACAAGACGGCTTTGATACGATGGACAAAATAGCGCTGATGAGAGCGGTAGATACGAGCAAAAAGTTTTATATTACCGAGTTTAACTGGCCTATATCAAAAACCGGGGATTACAAGCCGACAAGCGAAAAAGAAGCCGTAAGCGAAGAGCTTCACGCCATATACAACATCAGATATCTGCTAGCTACTATGGGTTCAAAAAAAGTGGATAAAGTGTACTACTGGCAGCTTTTTGCCAGGGGATACGGGCTTGTAGATCATATAGATATGACAGATAAACCCTCCTTTGCGGCGTACAAAACAATAGTCGGTTTGTACAAAGGGGCAAAGACGCTATCGTATGAGAAGTCGGCAAATTGCTATTCACTAAAATCTATTAAAAACGGTAAAAGTATAGAGGCGAGATGGTGCAAAGACGGGGTTAGGGCTGCACTAACAAAAGAGCCGAAATACAACTATCTTGACATTTACGGCAATGAATTTAAAGGCGATACCGTTGGAGGCTCGCCAGTATATATAATCCAAAAATAAACCCTAGCGAAGCTCCAAAAGGAGCCAAGTTTTGTTATTTTCTTTGAATTTTTGCTCATTTAACATTGAGATTATGAATCTATCTTGAATAATATTTCCAAATGTTCCGATGATTTTATATTCCTGATTTATCTCTCCTAGATAATCTTTGTCCGTCAGGATATAGTACGGTTTTGCGACATTTGCAAGCTCTTTTATGTCCATAATCCGTTTGTGGCTTCCGGCATAGTCCATCTCTAGGCTAAATGAATAGGTCTTGTAACCGTATACGGGCAAGTGTGGCCTTTGGTTTAAGAACTTTGCCATGTGATATCCGGCGTTGTATTTTGTGTATACGACGCTATTTATTAGCGTTACGCAGATGATTGCTATAAGCGTTGATGACACGGCAAACACGATACTTTTCTGCTTAAGCTCCTGCTTTCTTTGTAGATAAAAAAAGAAAATTGCGCAAAAAGAGAGGATGGCTACAACAGCTATCCAAAGCGGCGGCAACATCTTGATAGAGAGGATGAGCGCCAAAGCGATAAGTAATAACGAAACCGCTATTTGCGCCCATGACGCCACATTTAGGCTGTGCTTGACAATGTAGTGAGCAGTCAAAATTGAGCAAAAAGGCAAAAGTATGTTGATGTAGTGGTCAAGCTGAAATTTGGTCGCACTGAAGAGTATAAATGTCGGCAAAAACGAGCCCAATAAGAATACTAAATTCTCTTTTTCGCTCTTAGAAATGGTGTTCCTGGCTTTCAAATCGGCTACTGCCCCAAATAATAAAAAGAGCGTCCACGGCAAAAAAGCCCACAAAAAAGTGTGCATAAAAAACCATATATTGCCGTTTGTGTTTACTATCGGACCTGTATTAAAAAAGCGCCCAAACTGACTATCCCAAAAAAACCAACTTATTCCGGAGACATTTTGAGAGCCAAAAACTACCTTTTCCGGGTGCATATCAAACTGGATATATAGCGAGACAAACTCCGGCAAAGCAAATACGAAGCAGGCGAGCAGGGCTATTATCCATTTGATGGAGAGCATATTTTTGTACTCTTTTTTGTATATCCACAGCACGACCAGCCCGCTGCATATAACTATCATCGTGAAAAGCCCTTTGCCCATCAAG
>JBFWKW010000042.1:0-11663 GCA_050252455.1 Campylobacterales bacterium
AGGTGTTCGAAACAAAATAGTAAAGGCTCATCGTGAATGATGGCAGTGTGCGCGGCGTAGAGGCGGGCGGCATAGTGTATGAAACCGATAATGTCGTTGTTGCGGTAGGCGGCATGGGCTATCCGTAGCTTGGTGCTGAGGGTGACGGGTATGTGCTTGCTCGCTCGGCAGGGCATACCATCGTAGCTCCATCTCCCGCCATGCTTCCGCTGCACACAAGAGAGCTACAATTTGCCGCTTGTCGTGCCGATACGATAGCCAAAGCGCACATACGGATAGACCTACCAAAAGCCAAGGGGCTAAAAGCGGTCGGCGACCTCATATTTACAAGTAACGGCATCAGGGGGCCCGTGGTGCTGGACTTTGCTAGAGAGATAACACCTTTACTAGAGAAGTACGGAGAAGTGCCGCTACTTGTCAGTCTGACGCAGGGGATGAACGAGGAGCAGATAAGACAAAAGCTCAAAGATGGGGCAGTCAAAAATCCTCATGCAAATGCAGTAGAGCTACTCTCAACACTTCTACCTGTGTCCGTAGCTCGTGTACTGTGTGAGATGGCAGGGGTGAATGCGGATATGCTGCTTGGTAAATCGGAGGGAGCAAAAAGAGACGCCCTCATTAGACTACTCGTAGCCGTGCCGCTTACCGTTATCGGGCATGACGGCTTTAAGGCGGCGATGATAACCAGGGGCGGCGTGAGCTTAAAAGAGATAGACCCAAAAACGATGCGAAGCAAGCTTGTAAAAGGGCTATATTTTTGCGGTGAGGTGATGGACATAGATGGGCCGTGCGGCGGCTACAACCTGCAATGGTCGTTTGCTAGCGGATTTTTGGCAGGCAGGCTGGGGTAGCCTACACATCTTTGAGAGAGTCTCTAACTTCCAAAAACATATCCAAATTTTCAAAAAATAAATCCACAAGACGAGGGTCGAAATGTTCGCCTTTCTCTGCTCTGAATAGCTCCAAGATTCTATCTAGTTCCCACGCCTCTTTGTAGCATCTATCGCTTCCAAGGGCATCAAATACGTCTGCTATCGCCGTTATTCGTCCGTATATATGTATCTCTTCGCCGCTTTTGCCGTGCGGGTAGCCTTTGCCGTTGTATTTTTCGTGGTGTTCGCCGGCTACTATGGCTGCCGCTTGTATGATTTTACGTTTCGAGTGAGACAATATCTCTCTGCCTATCTCAGCATGAGTTTTCATGATTTCAAACTCTTCTACCGTTAGCTTGCCGGGTTTGTTGAGGATTGCATCGGGAATAGCTACTTTGCCTATATCGTGCATCGGAGAGGCTATCTCTATGAGTTGAACTTCATCCTCGTCTAGTCCGGCGAGCCTTGCTAGGATAGATGAGTATTTTGCAACCCTTTTGACGTGATTTCCGGTCTCCTTGGAGCGGAACTCTCCCGCTTCTCCCATCGTGGCGATAATCTCTTTTTGCGTCTCTTCTATGTCTCTATATAAATGATAGAGCTCCAGGGTGCTCGCCATATAGCCGCCTATCATTTTCATTCGACTCATGTCTATTGACTTGAATTCGCTATTTTTGGCTATTTTGTTGACGCATTGGAATACCCCTATTTTTTTCCCTTCGGTTGTCTTTAGCGGTATGGCTATGATGCTTTTTGTCGTATAGCCTGTTCTTGCGTCGGTTTCTTTGTGGAATCTGCTATCGTTATACGGGTCGTTGACTATTAGCGATTTTTGCGTTGTGAATACGGCTCCCGCTATGCCGTTATCCGGTGTGATTTCTAGTCTGTTGACGCCATGCGCCACCTTTGTCCACAGAATATTTCTCTCTTCATCATAAAGCCACAGAGTAGCTCTATCCGCTTTTACTATATCTTTACCCATGTCTGCAAGCAAAGGCAGTAGCTTGTCCGCATCCGTTTCATCCGCTATTTTTGCGGTATAGTCAAATATTGTGTTTATTCGATAGTTGAGGTATATGACGTTTAGTATACTTGTAGCAAAGTTGACAGCAAATGTTACAAGCCTCAAATCATCATCCGTAAACTCCTCGTTTCCGCCTAGTTTATTGAGAACTTGTAGCGCCCCTACAGTTTCATCGTTTGGATTTTTTATGGGTACGACTATCGTATTTCTCATCTCGTAGCCGCTTCTTTTTTCTATAACGTCATAAAACCTAGGGTCGTGGTGGGCGTCGTTACACATTACGGGTAGCTCGTTCATAACGGCATATCCGGCAAGACCCTTATCCATAGGTATGGTCTCTATGCCAAGCCCGTCCGCGGTACTTGTCCAGAGCGAAAAAGCCTTTTCATCGCAAAACCATATCGTAGCCCGTTCGGCTCCCGTTAGTTTCTTGGCAAATTCACACAGCATGCCCTCAAGCGTAGAGTAGTCTCTTTCGTTCGCTATCATCTCGGAGTAGTGGATGATTGTTTCTAGCTGTTTTGTACCGTCTAACATTTATATCAACCTTTTTGCCGCATATACCCCGATTAAGGCAAACGAGAGACCGAGGATGTTTGAAAGAAGTATATTGGCTATTGCGCTTTTGAACTCTCCGGCGTGGAACATCGCGACGCTCTCGTAGCTAAAAGCGGAAAAAGTGGTAAATCCACCAAGAAAACCGACTACGACGATAAGTCTAACTATCGGGTCAAACTCAAATCTTTCAATGTAGAGTACCATAAAAAAAGTCACAAGAAAAGAACCTATGCAGTTTACGACGAGAGTTCCGTAGTGCGTATAATTTGAACCAAAAATTCTTGCAGACAACATAATAACCGAGTATCTGGCTATTGAGCCTACGGCGCCGCCCAGACCAACGGCCAAAAGTTCTTTTAGCACCCGCTATACCTCTATATAATCCAAATCTTTATGGAATGTCTCTTCAAGTTTCCAAAGCGCTACAAATCCTATCACGAATACTACCGCTCCGACAACTGCCGCTGCAAAAATAACCCCGCCGTAAGGCTTGAGTGCCAAAAATGCTAGTGACATCGGGACTACCATCCCTCGAACAAAGTTTGGTACGGTGGATGCTACAGTGGAGCGTATGTTTGTGCCGAATTGTTCGGCGGCAACCGTGATAAATAGCGCCCAATAGCCACAAGCGACACCGATACCAAAACACAATACGTAAAATAGAGTAGACGAAGCGCCGGCTATATTGAGATATAAAAGCGTTAGAGCCAAGGCTGCCCCCATAAATACAAACATAATTTTTCGTCTACTTTGGGCTTTTTGGCTCATGTAGCCGCTGGTAAAATCGCCTACCGTAAGGCCTATGTAGCAAAGCATAACCGCATGCCCCGCATTAACAACGCCCCGTATGCCGAGTTCTTTGGCAAATTCCGGTGAAAAAAGTATAAGGATGCCAACGCAAAACCAAAGCGGCAAACCTATCATGATGGATTTTAGATATTTAACGAAAAGCGCTTTTTTGGTGAACAGGTCAAAAAAGGCGCCTCTTTTTATATTTTGATTTTTTAGTGTTTTAAACATTTCCGATTCCATAAGCCCAACTCTCAGAAGCAGTAATGCAAAACCCAAAACCCCGCCTATTATGTAAGCGGTTCGCCAATCAAAACTCTGGGCTATGAAGTTTGCGGCTATAGCTCCGGTGACGCCCACAGAGGCTATTATCATTGTGCCGTATCCTCTAATTGCTTTTGGCAACAGCTCTGAGACTAGAGTAACGCCTGCGCCTAGCTCTCCTGCTAGACCGATACCGGCTATAAACCTAAGAGCCATATAGCTCTCTACGTCTTGAACAAAACCGTTCAGAAAATTTGCGGTTGAGTAAAGTATGATGGAGCCAAGAAGTACTGACATTCTCCCTTTCTTGTCGCCAAGTATACCCCACAAGATTCCGCCCAGTAGCATTCCCGCCATCTGCATATTGAGTATTTGTGCGCCGACGTCGGTTATTTCCGAAGGTGACAGGCCGAGTTCTTTTAGGCTGGATACGCGGACTATTCCAA
The DNA here is from genome assembly GCA_050252455.1 of Campylobacterales bacterium. Classification (GTDB taxonomy): domain Bacteria; phylum Campylobacterota; class Campylobacteria; order Campylobacterales; family UBA6016; genus UBA6016. The sequence goes on from JBFWKW010000042.1 coordinate 3,954, forward strand.
AAAGTATTAAATCGTAAATATCTACGAAGTAGCCGAGCGCCGCTACTATTACGGGCATTGAAAAAAGAAGTCTAAAATTGCTATTGGTATTTGGCATAAAGAAAAGTTTCCGTGTGAAGATTTGTTTTATTTTATCAAAAAAACGGCTCAAAATTTGCTTTTGTAGCATCAAAGCGGCTAAAATAAAGGTCGTCTTTTCCGATTTACACCAAATTTTGATTTGAGGACAACTGCCTATGCTTAAAAAAACCCTACTAACCGCTGTCTGCCTCGCATCTTTTTGTTATGCCGACAACTTCATTATTGATTCCATTCAGGGAAACGGAGTGAAGAAACAGTCTGCACATCAGGAGTCTGAGCAAGCGGCAGAGCATCCGCAAGAGAAACTTCCGCAAAGAATAGTGGTTGAGGATATCAATCCGTCAAGCGAACTTGGACAACTGGTCGGTACAATGCTTAAAAATGAGCAAAAAAAGGCTGTTGTTGTAGCCAAGCCAAAGCCTAAACCGATTGTCAAGAAAAAAGTCGTTAAGAAAAAACCTGTCGTAAAGAAAAAGGTAGCTAAAAAACCTGTCGCTAAAAAAGACGTAGTGATGGAGATAAAAAGCGAAGAAGCTTCAAAAGTTGATGAACATCAAAAGAAAGAAGCGGAACATAACGAAAACAACTCGAGCTTGAAAAAGGTTTCAAGCTCGAATATTTGTGACTAATTTTCTACTTTAAAAGTTTTAACTCTCTATTTTTAAATGCCGCTACACTCACTGCCGCCATTACCGCTACGGATATATACACAAAGCTAGGAACTGGTATCGGATCCCCTTGTGCGTAAGAGTGCAATCCCGATAGGTAAAAGTTTACCCCAAAATATGTCATTACTATAGAACAAAACGAGAACATTGAAAGAACCGATAGTGAGTATATAGAGCCCATTTTCGGAATATATTTTGAGTGTACTGCTATTGTATAAACCAGTATAGACACAAGAGCCCATGTCTCCTTAGGATCCCAGCCCCAATATCTTCCCCAGCTCTCATTTGCCCATACGCCGCCAAGGAAGTTTCCTATTGTCAGCATAAACAGACCTACTATCAGCGTCATCTCATTTATAACGGCAAGCTCCCTGATTTTTTTGTCTATCAAAGGTTTTGTTTCATTTCTTAGCGTAAAGAGGATTAGGCTTACAAAGCCGATTAGCGCGCCAAGACCCAAAAAGCCGTAGCTTGCGGTAATCATTGATACGTGTATGGTTAGCCAGTATGATTTTAGCACCGGAACTATATTTGTTATTTGAGGGTCCATCCAGCTTAGGTGGGCAACGAATAGCACCACGCCCGCAAGTATTGATGTTAGGGCCAATGTGATTGATGATTTTTTGGCAAACAATATACCTGCCAATACTGTCGCCCATGCTATATATGTCATAGACTCGTAGCCGTCAGACCAAGGCGCATGTCCGGATATATACCATCTTGCGATAAGGTTTGCCGTATGTATCGCAAAGCCAGCAGTCAGTATCCAAAGCGATACTTTTGTTGCCGTAGATGCGGCTTTTGATTCCTTGGATAGCGAGAGAAACTCTGCGGCGAGCAGTACCGCACCGATTAATAGATACACATAAATTAGGTTTTTGAAAATATTTAGCTTGTTGTATAGCAGTTCCGTGCCGACTTTTGTTTCGCTAGGGATTACCGAAGCGCCGTATTTTTCCTGCATGGCTTTTATCTTTGCTATCTCGGCTATTGCGACACTCGCTTTGCTCGGATCTTTTGCCGCAGCCGTCGCGCTTGTAAACAAAGCCCCCAAAACGTCTTTTACCGATGCGTCACCGCCCATAACGGCAGAGGCCGGATCTAGCCATGTATTGTTTGGGTCATTTGGTTTTGGAAATATTCTTAGCAGTTTTCCACCGTAAACCATATAGCAAATATTCAGTCTCTCATCGAGTTTTAGTATCTCTTTGTCAAGAGTTCCCCTCTCTGAAGGCTTTTTGCGGTTCGCATCCTCTACGTACATGTCGAGTTTGTATCCGCCTTGCCCAGCCGTGTCAAAAAAATCTATGAAAGCTGCTTTTTTGTCGCTTTCATTTAGACCTAGGAGTTTTTTGACTTCAGGATGCGATACTTTTATCATTTTGATTAGCTGCCAACTTTTTGGCTCCAAAAGCATCCCAAACATAACCTCATCGGCGCTCATCCCGTCAAAACTATTTGAGCCTGATACCTTGTCTAGTACTTCGGTCGACAATGTGTTAACGGGCTTTATACGTCCTTGGGCGTCTTGAACGAGTAGGGTACCGAATTCTTTTGCTACCGCAGGATTGATTGCTTTTGCGCTTTCCAGTATATTGGCTGCTTGCATAGAGTTTATATCTGTGTTATTTGCATGTAGATTTGGCGCCAAAAATGCAAAAATAAATGCTATCACCGCCGTTGCAGCCGTTTTTTGAACCTCTAGCGTTTTTGCAAGTTTTCTAAATCTGCCGTTTTTGTCAAATAAAAGCCATCCCATTCCTATTGCCATCATGATGTAGCCTAGGTATGTAGGCAGTTTGCCAGGGTCTTTTGAGACCGATAGCACCGTTCCTTTTTCATCCGTATCATATGATGATTGGAAAAATCTATATCCGTTTGCGTCTAGTGTGTGGTTCATATAAATCTCATATTCATAACTTTTTTTATCTTCCGTTACGGTTACGTTGCTCTCATAAGACGATGGGCTCATGGAGCCAGGATATCTCGATAATATAAAATCGTTGAGTTTGATAGAAATAGGCAAATTAAGTAGCTTTGAGCCGTACGATATAGATACGTTCGTGTCGCCGAACGCTATGCTGGATTCTTGCCCGAATGCCTGAGGCTGACCCATTACGGTTAGTGATTTTGTCTCTTTTCCGTCGGTTATGTCAAAAATAAGTGCGCTATCAAAGCTTTGCCCCTTCATTTTTGACGGAGAAGGCATTAGCTTGACGGCGCCGGATAGTGTTACGTACCGAGGGACGAAGCTAACACCCTCTATATTAAACAGCTTGCCAGTAGTAAGTTCGTTGATTTCGTTTTTTGCGTATTTGCCTGTTTGTCTATCGGCCATCGTCATATATTCTACATCTTTGTTTGCTATGAAAAATATTTTCGATTCTTTGACAAAAAACTTCACCAATGGCTCTTCGCCTTCCGCTATGCTTCCGTTATCGGCTATTTCAAATCTTACGCCGTCGCTGGCTACCTTTTCGCCGGCTTCAAGAAGCTTTTGAGACGGAGCTACGCCTTCGGCAGCGATAACTAGAGATATCATCGGCTTACCGCCTTTAACTTCCTCTATCTGCTTGACGGCGTTTGGGATAATCTCTTTTAGCTTTGCAGAGTAAGTTTTTCCGTTATTTTGCAAGGCTATATCAAGTTCTTGTTTTGAGTTTTTTGCGATTATCACTTTTTGTTCAGCGCTGTCGCTTCTCCCTTTTGTTGTGGCGGTTAGCTTTATGAACGCTTCGGTTGAGAGCATTTGATTTGTGGTTTCGCCTTCTCTGATATGCATAATCCCCTCATATCCAAAATACCTTGTAAGCCCCGCGCCTATTAGTATTACGATAAAAGATGAGTGCATCAAGAAACTACCCATTTTCTCTTTTGTATATAGTTTTTGCTTTATGATGTTTGCCGTTAGGCTTACGGCAAGTAAAACCATAACCGCTTCAAACCACTTTGCGTTATACACGAGAGCTTTTGCGGTCTCGGTTCCGTAGTCGTTTTCTATGAAAGTGGCCACGCCGGAAGCGACTGCAAAGATGAGCAGAAGTACGGCCGTGAGAGCCATCGATGAGATAATGTTGTAAAGCTTGGACATTATTGTTCCTGTGATTTGATTTGCAAAATTATACAAAAAAACTCTTGTTTGCTATTTGAGTTCACCCCAATTTTTTCCGAAGTTTAAAGACGTGTTCAGAGGCACTTTGAGCGTCACTACCGATTCCATTATTGAAGCTAGTTCTTTTGCGATACCGTGCGCCTCTTTTTCATCCGCTTCAAATATGAGTTCATCGTGTATTTGAAGTATCATTTTGACAGGGAGATTTTCACTTTCTATTTTTTTGGCTATCCGTATCATCGCAAGTTTGATTATATCGGCTGCCGAGCCTTGAAATACGGTATTTACGGCTTCACGCAGATACATTGCCTCATCTCTTGCCCCTGCGTTTTTGAAATCAAAAAACCTTTTTCGACGTGTCAAAGTCTCCACGTAGCCGACTTCCTTTGCCCCTTCTTTGATTGATTCCAAAAAGTTTTTGACCGTCGGAAAAGAGGCAAAATAGCTATCGATTAGCTCCTTTGCCTCTTTGGTGCTAATGCTCAAGCTATCCGCTAGTTTTTGGCTTCCCATCCCGTACAAAAGTCCAAAGTTTATTGTTTTTGCTTTATTTCTATTTTCTTTTGCCGCGTCTACACCAAATATTTTTTGAGCCGTTTCAAGGTGTATGTCTCTTTGTTCCAAAAAGGCATTTATGAGCGTCTCATCACCGCTGAAGTGAGCTAGAAGTCTGAGTTCTATCTGCGAGTAGTCAAGTCCGATAAATACTTTTCCAGCAGTCGGTACAAAGGCGTATCTTATTTGTCTGCCGGATTCTGTTTTTGTTGGGATATTCTGTAGATTTGGATTTTTGCTTGAGAGCCTTCCCGTGGCGGTTCCTGTTTGCAAAAAGCTCGTAAATATCTTGCTTTGCGGATTTTTTGCACTGAGTTCTAGTAGCGGCTCTATATATGTGCTTTTTAGTTTGAAGACCTCACGATAATCGAGAATTTTGCCTATCACCGGATGCTCGTCCATCATTTTTTGCAAAGACCGCTCATCCGTGCTGAGCCCCGTTTTTGTTTTTTTGACTGATTTTAATCCCAGTCTCTCAAAAAGTATATCTGATAGCTGTTTTGTTGAGTTGATGTTAAACTCAAAGCCGGTAAGCTTGAATATCTCTGCCTTGGCTGTCTCTATTTCCGCCTCGTTTTTGATTTTTAGCTCTTCCAGTTTTGCCCTGTCTACCGCTATTCCCTCTTTTTCCATCTCAAGAAGCAGCCTCATAAAAGGCATCTCTATCTCCAAAAACTCCTTATATATCAGGCTCTCTTGCGTGCCGAGTTTTTTTGACAAAGAGGCGAATATCTTGAGGGTAAATACGGCATCCTCAGCTGCATAAGCGCACGCATCTTCGACAGCCACTTTGGAGAAGTCTTCACCCGTTTTGACAGTTTCTTTGAACTTTATCATTTTGTGCGAAAAGAGCTTATCCGCCATGGCATCAAGCCCTACTGCGCCCTCAGGATTGTCCAGCCAACTTAGCAGCATCGTGTCTGCAAAGACATTAATCCGCTCACCGATAAATCTCTCCAGCACGGCTATGTCAAACTTTAGATTGTGACCCACTATCTTGCGCCTACACAGTTCTATAATGGCTTTTTTTGCCGTATCTTTTGATATTTGGCGTGGAGCCCCAAGGTAGGTGTGTGCTAGCGGCACATAAAATCCCTCTTTTTCATCGTAAGAAAACGAAAAACCGACCAGAGCGGCAACCTTGGTATCGAGCGAATCGGTCTCCGTATCTAGTGCCACTATAGCTTCATCGGGTATACTAGAGATAACTCTGAGTAGCTGTTCATCATCCGCAATCAGCGTCGCTTTGAATTCATTGTTGGTCTCTTTTTGGCTTTCTCTGGTCGGCATTGCAACCATTAAGCTATCTTTTTGGAGTAGATGTTTGATATCCAAGGACAGCATTTCGTCTTTAATCTTAGAAAAGTCGATGGAGGCGGGGAGGGCGCAAGCGTCGTAATCGATAGAGTCCAGTATGTCGGCTCTTAGCGTAACCAGCTTTTTGCTCATAAAGGCGTTTTCTTTGCCCGCCTCAAGCAGCTCTTTTGTTCGCCCTTTGATTTCATCTAGGTGTTCATATAGGTTTTCTATTGTTTTGTATTCGTTGATTAGCTTTTCCGCCGTTTTTGGGCCTATCCCTTTGACGCCGGGCACATTGTCCACGGTATCGCCGATAAGGGCTTGGAAGTCGATAAAAAGCGACGGATGGACGCCAAACTTTGCTATGCACCCCTGTTCGTCTACTATGATTTTTTTGGAGGGCTCCCATACCGCTGTTTGGCCGTCTCTTATGAGCTGATACAGGTCTTTGTCGTGGCTTACGATACGGGCGTTTAGACCGTCTTTTTCGGCTACTCGGCATATGGAGGCTATGATATCGTCGGCCTCGAAGCTATCTATCGACATCGTTTTTAGTCCGAGTTTGTGTAGCCACTCTATCGCTATAGGCAGCTGCGCCTTAAAATCCTCGGGCGCATCCGGGCGGTTGCCTTTGTAATCGGTGTAAATATCCTCACGAAACCCTTTTGTCTTACTCTCTAGGCAAAATACCATATAGTCGGCTTCATGTTCCTTTGAGATTTTGGAGAGGAAGTTGAGAAATCCGGTCAGAAGTCCGGTTGGGAATCCACTTTTGCTTTTAAGGGGCGGCATTGCGAAGTAGCTGCGGAAAAAAAATCCGAATGTATCTATGACGGCTATTGTTTTTGGCATTTCATTTATCTTTTTGGTAGTTTTTGATTACTCGTATTATAATACACTCAAGTTTTTATAGGCGGCAGAGATTGGATAGTAGTTGTAAGTTTCAGGTAAGTTCAAAGTGTATAGATATTCAAATATTTGATAATAAAAGTATAGCTACAGCTTCAAATGACGGCGCAATCAAGATAGTTCAAGACTGCAAAAGCAAAGATTATCGCATTCAAAATATATCCGGTCAAAAGCAAGGGGCTTTTAGAAGCTTTGAGAGAGACGGCTCCATGCTTTTTGCTTTCTTATCCGATGAAGGCAGCAAGCTCATCGTATACGATTTTGACAACAAAACACCGGTTGCGTCATATGTCAGTGACAGTCCGATTGCGATGCTTGAAGTCGACTATAGCGGCGAAGTGATACTTTTTTATACGTCAGATTCTAGGTTGAACGTATTTAACGTAGGCGAGAAAAAGCTAACAAGCTCCATCCATATAGATAACAATTTTACACCTTCCAAAATAGTATTCAATTACGACCTAAGCAAGGTGGCACTCCTATCCGAGTCCGGGCAAGGGTACGTTTGTTCGCCGATATTGCTGAAGTTGATAGGGGCGTTCACGACCGCCGGACAAGACACGTGCTTTAACGGTTTTTTGGATGAAAAAAGTTTTGTATCGGTATCCAGAGAGGGGCAAACAACCATCGTAGACACGGACACGATGAAGTCGTCAAGATACAATATGCGCTTCCCTACGTTTTGTAAAAAAGGCTTTTTCCTGAGCGACAACGCTCTTTTTTTCGGAATATTCAGGGATGCGGGCTTTACTGTATTTGACGTAGAGAGTGAAAAAAATATATGCTCCGGAAAGCTTGATGGGGTTGCGGAGCCTCAGCTTGCCAGATTTGATGAAAAAGCACTGATTCTCGGTGTTGAGGATTCAAAAGGCGGCTTATCCGTATTTGACGTCGGGGCTGCTTTTGCCGTTTTCCGTTCGCTCTTTTCCGGCAAGGACTTTCACGGTTGTTATAAATTATTGACTGAAAATGAACTTTTGGTATTGACCGATGCTCCAAAAATGCTTGAGGATGTATTTTCTGCTTTTGCAATGAGTGCGCTCAAGATGGCAGAAGCCGAGAATTACGACGGGGCAATCAGGCAGT
>JBFWKW010000043.1:0-11653 GCA_050252455.1 Campylobacterales bacterium
CTAGGGCGGGAGCGTCATTGGTACCGTCTACCGTCTTTGCGAATAGATAGCCGTCTTGCTGGTATTTTTGGATTAGTATTATCTTTGTCTCCGGCGTAGCCTCAGCTACGAAATCATCTACACCTGCTTCCGCCGCAATAGCTGCCGCCGTTAGAGGATTGTCGCCAGTTATCATGACGGTTTTTATTCCCATTTTGCGAAGCTCGGCAAATTTTGCTTTTATCCCCGGTTTTACTATATCTTTTAGCATGACGACGCCGAGAATTCTGCCGTTAACTGCTATAGCAAGCGGCGTCGCGCCCTCTTTGGCTATCCTTTCGCATATTTGCTTACATTCGTCGCTCATTGCTCCGCCGTTTTGCTCTACGAATTTGGTTATGGAGTCCATCGCCCCTTTTCTGATTTTTGTATCCCCGAAATCCACGCCGCTGAGTCTCGTGTCTGCGCTAAACGGTATAAGAACGCTCTCTCCCCCAAACGACAACTCTTTTGCTCCAAGCGAATTGGCAAGTGCTACTATGCTGCGTCCCTCCGGCGTTTCATCGGCTTGCGATGAGAGAGAGGCATATGAGATAAGTTCATCTTTAGTGGTTTCTCCCGCGGTAAAAAATTCGCTTGCCATTCTGTTGCCGAATGTAATAGTTCCAGTCTTGTCAAGGAGCAGCACCGATATGTCTCCTGCCGTCTCTACCGCCTTTCCGCTTGAGGCTATGACGTTTTTGCGAAGTAGTCTATCCATTCCTGCTATCCCTATTGCGCTGAGAAGCCCACCTATGGTTGTGGGAATGAGGCAAACAAAGAGCGACACAAGCACCAAAAGTGAAAATGAGCCGTTAAAGTAAGCGACTATGGGCTGAAGCGTCGCAACGGATAGCAAAAATATAAGGCTAAAACCTATAAGAATAAGACTAAGCGCTATCTCGTTAGGTGTTTTTTGTCTTTTTGCTCCCTCTACGAGCGATATCATTTTGTCGATAAAGCTTTCACCCTTTGCCGCCGTAACTCTGACTTTTATCCAATCCGATATGACTGTAGTGCCGCCCGTGACGGAGCTTCTATCGCCACCGCTCTCTCTGATGACGGGAGCCGACTCGCCCGTTATAGCGCTTTCATTGACACTGGCCACTCCTTCCGCCACCTCGCCGTCGGCGGGAATCATCTCGCCCGCTCTGACAAATACGAGGTCGCCTTTCTTGAGTTGTGAGGCGTCTATGACCGTTGGATTTCTAAAATCATTTATCAGATTAGCTTTCATCTCGCTTTTTGTCTGCCTTAGGCTTGCCGCTTGCGCCTTGCCTCTGCCCTCCGCCAAAGCCTCGGCGAAATTGGCGAAAAGCACCGTAAACCAAAGCCAAAACAGAAGCTGGGCGTTAAACCAAAAATCTTGCGGATTGAAATTGCCGCTCAAAAACAGCAGCGTACAAAACGCCGAACTTATCGTAACCGCAAAGATAACCGGATTTTTAATCTGGTGTTTTGGATTTAGCCTCGTAAAGGAACTTATAAGTGCCTCTTTTAAAATTGCTTTATTATTTATTTCAACTACTTTTTTCATACTATTTTCCTTAGAAAAGCTTTGACGAAATCATCGCAAAGTGTTCCGCTATCGCCGTAAAAGTGAGGGCTGGCAGAAATGTCAAAGCGCCCAAAATAAGAACCGTAAAGGCTAGGAATATACTAAACGTCGGATTATCGCTTTTGACCGCACCGCTAGGCATCGCATATACTTTTTTGTTTGACATACTTGCCGCTATCGCTATCATCGGGATAATAACCCCGAATCTACCAACAAACATCGCAATAGCTAACGTGACGTTGTAAAAAGGGGTATTGGCATTGAGCCCCGCAAATGCGCTGCCGTTGTTTGCCGCCGCCGAAGTGTAGGCGTAGAGTATTTCGCCTAGTCCGTGAGGTCCGGCGTTGTTGAGGCTTTTTAACGCTTCGGGATAGTTTGCCGCTAACGCCGTAAAGCCGAGAATGGCGATAGAGGGTAGCAGTAAGGCTATGATGACCGCTTTTATTTCATAGCTTTCTATTTTTTTGCCCAGATACATCGGTGTTTTACCGACCATAAGCCCTATAAAAAACATCGCAAGAAGGGCATAAATCATCATTCCGTAAAACCCTGCTCCGACACCGCCGAATATGACTTCGCCGACCATCATCTGAAGCATTAGTACCCCTCCGGCAAGCGGTGAAAAGCTGTCGTGCATAGCGTTGACCGCACCGCATGAGGCCGCCGTCGTTACCGTGGCAAAAAGGCTTGATGCGCCGAGGGCAAATCTAGTCTCTTTGCCCTCCATATTGACGCTGTTTTCTATGCCTAAAGATGAGAATATAGGATTGCCCTGCGCTTCGGCAAGATATGTTGCCGTTAGCGTAATACCAAAAAGTAGAAGCATTGCCGCAAATATTGCAACACCCTCTCTTTTATTGCCTGTAAATTTGCCGTAAGCAAATAGCAGAGCGGTAGGAATGACAAATATTGAGATAATTTGCACAAAATTTGTCAGTTCATTTGGATTTTCAAACGGATGCGCACTGTTGGCGTTGAAGAATCCGCCGCCGTTTGTACCTAGCATTTTGATAGCCTCTTGTGAAGCTACGGGCCCCATCGCCAAAGTTTGCTTGATACCCTCTATCGTCGTAATGTCCACATAAGCGGATAGATTTTGGATAACCCCTTGAGAAAGCAAAAAAATGGAAGAGATGATAGAAAAAGGGAGCAGTAATCTAAGAACGGCTTTGGTCATATCCACATAGAAATTGCCTATACCGTTGTTGCTAAGTCCCTTTATTAAGGCTATTGCTACCGCTATTCCGGTTGCCGCCGATAGGAAGTTTTGCACTGCAAGACCCGTCATTTGAGAGAAATAGCTCATTGTCGATTCCCCGCCGTAGCTCTGCCAGTTTGTGTTGGTGACGAAGCTAACGGCAGTATTGAGCGCCAAATGCCAGCTAGGTGCGCCGAGGTTTTGCGGATTTAATGGGAAAAGGTTTTGAAAAAATAAAATCACAAACAACAAAGCAATACCAAAAAGATTAAAAACCATGAGCGAGAGCGCATACTCTTTAAAGCTTTGTGATTTTGAGGTGTCTATGCGACAAACTCTAAATAACGAGTTTTCCACTTTTGAAAAGAGTGGATCGAGGGTAGTCTTTTCTCCGGCAAAAATCTTAAAAATATAACTTCCAAGAAAGTATCCCAAAAGTATGACCGTTAGCGCAAAAAGCGCAAATAACAAGATATCGAACACCATTTTACAGCTCCTCTATATTCAAAAGGGCGTAGGCAAAATAAGAAAAAAGCGCAACACATAATGTGATGCCGACTAAAGTTTCAAAATTCATATTTTTGCTCCCTAAAATTTTCGTTTTAATCATATTTCAAAAACTGGTCAAAATAAGCTCAAAAAACACGGATAAATATCAAGAAAATATCAAGATTTTTCGGTACGGCTTTTAACCGCCGTTTTTGTAGAATTTGTAAAATTTTTTTCATAGGATTTGCGATGAGAAGCGATACAATTAAAAAAGGGTGGGAGAAGACCCCGCATAGAAGTTTATTACGGGCAACCGGACTGAAAGACGAGGATTTTGACAAGCCGTTTATCGGTGTGGCGAATAGCCATATAGACATCATTCCTGGGCATTTCTTCCTTCAAGAGTACGGCAAAATAGTCAAAGAGGCGATAAGAGAAGCGGGCGGCGTCCCTTTTGAGTTCAACACCATAGGCGTAGACGACGGTATCGCTATGGGGCATGACGGGATGTTATACTCCCTGCCGAGCCGTGAACTGATAGCCGACTCCATAGAGACGGTGATGAATGCGCACAAGCTAGATGCGCTCATCTGTATACCAAACTGCGACAAGATAGTCCCTGGGATGATAATGGGTGCGCTCCGTGTGAATGTGCCTACGGTATTTGTATCCGGCGGCCCTATGAAAGCGGGACACCTCAAAGACGGCACGCCGATAGACCTTGCGACGGCGTTTGAAGCGGTGGGCAAAAAAAACAACGGCACGATAACAGACGAAGAGCTGTATGAGATAGAGTGTCAGGCTTGCCCAAGCGGCGGCTCATGTAGCGGGATGTTCACGGCAAACTCTATGAACACGCTATGCGAGGCGATGGGCATCGCTTTGCCAGGCAACGGTACGGTGCTTGCGATGACCCCTGAGAGAATAGAGATGATAAAAACTGCGGCAAAAAGAGTCGTAGAAATCGCCCTTGACGAGAGATATAAAATCAGAAATATCCTCAACGAAAAAGCGGTTCACAATGCGTTTGTCGTGGATATGGCGATGGGCGGCAGCTCAAATACCGTACTTCATATGTTGGCTATTGCAAAAGAAGCGGGCGTGGACTTTCCGGTGGCACATATTAATGACATAGCGGGGAGTGTGGCGCATATAGCCAAGATAAGCCCGTCACTTAGCACGGTACACATGGAAGACATCGGCAGGGCGGGCGGCGTAAATGCGGTCATGAAAGAGGTAAGCAAAAGAGGTGATGTCCTAAAAACAGACGCCCTTACCGTAACCGGAGAGACTATCGGCGAGAGGATAGCGACGGCGGAAATCAAAGATACTAGCATCATCCACACCAACGACAACGCATACTCAGCGGTCGGAGGTTTGGCGATACTATTTGGCAACCTGGCAGAGCAGGGGTGTGTTGTCAAAACTGCGGGAATACAGCCGTCAATGAGGAAGTTTACGGGTAAGGCGATATGCTTCAACTCCCAAGACGAAGCGATAGCGGGTATCATGGGCGGCAAAGTGGTTGCGGGTCATGTCGTAGTCATCAGATACGAAGGACCTAGAGGTGGCCCTGGTATGCAAGAGATGCTTACCCCTACGAGCCTGATAGCCGGTATGGGACTAGGCGAGTCGGTGGCGCTCATCACGGACGGCAGATTCTCCGGTGCGACAAGAGGTGCTTGTATCGGACACATCAGCCCAGAGGCGGCAGAGGGCGGTCTCATCGGACTACTCGAAGACGGCGATGAGATAAGCCTAGATGTCGATAGCCATATGCTTCACGCCAATCTAAGCGAAGAGGTTATTGAAGCTAGAAAAGAGAGGTTCAAAGAGCACAAAAAGCATATCAACTCAAAATGGCTAAAAAGATACGGACTACTTGTTACAAATGCAAGCAGCGGAGCTGTACTCAAGACGGAGCTATAATGAAATTGTCTCCAAATTCAAAATGTCCGTGCGGAAGCAGATTAAAATATAAAAAATGTTGCGAGGTGTATCACGATAGCGTAGAGGCGGCTGACGCACTTAAACTCATGGTGACTAGATACTCGGCTTATGCGGCCGGGGACTCTAGCTACATTATGCGTACGACTCATCCGTTAAATTCGGACTACAATGATGATAGAAAAGCTTGGGCCGAGGATATAGACCGCTTCTGTGAATCTACGGAATTTTTGGGGTTGGAAGTGCTTGACTATATCGAAGGAGAAAATGAATCCTTCGTAGAGTTTAAGGCAAAGCTTTCGGATGGAATTTTGCACGAAAAAAGCCGTTTTGTAAAAGAAAACGGCAGATGGCTCTATCATAGCGGCGAGTTTTTATAATCTATGCGCCGGGCTTAGCAGCAATCGTACTCGCATTTTCTCATTATTTCAAGCCCGGGTTCGTACTCGCTATCTTCAAATAATTCTTCAATATAAAATACCGATGCGCAGACAAGATAAAGCACTTTTTCATCGGGTGCTTTGTCGTAGTATGCTTGCGGGATTTTGGCTTTGAACGCATCCCAAAACGGATTATTATATTTTGGGTCTTTGGTAACCTCTAGTATGCAGTCTATGACCTCGGAAGCATGCTTGTAGCAGTCTATGTTCATAAAACTGACATATCTATCTTCAACTTGTGCATCATGTTTGCCCATTTTTTCGCCTTTTGTCAACTTTGTGTGATTGTATAATAGGCAAAACAAAAGCGTAATGACTTTTTGTGAATAAAGGTTGACATTTTGCGAACAAAAAAAGATAGAACTGTTGCGGCAGAGGCTTTATGGCATATATTGATGTTTTTGCAAAGAAGCTACGGCTTTGACGCAAATAAATTTTTGGCGGATAGAGGGACGTCAATACAAGAGTTGCAAGCCCCTGACGCAAGGATTAGAGCTGCGTTTTTGGCTGAACTGTTTGAGGAGGCGACTACTTTTACGGGGGATGCCAATCTCTCTTTCAAGCTCGGGGAGTGGGCAAATCCTCATTCGCTAGGTATTTTGGGGTATTTGCTGCTGCACTCTAAAAACATAGGCGAGACCCTCCAGAAGCTATGCAAATACTATCCGCTTATAGGTGCGACGCTAAAGCCGGTGCTGGCTGAGACAAAAAACAGATATAAGCTTAGTTTTTATATCAAAGACGGCTCGGAGTGGCTACATCTTAGTAAGTACCAGTCCGAAATTCATCTCTCCTCGGCGCTCAGCCTGCTAAATAAAGTAGCGTCTACCAAAATAACTCCGGAATATGCGACATTCAGACACCCGCAGCCGGTAGATATCGGCGAGTATAGACGGATATTTGGGGAAAAGCTATATTTTGGGGAAGATGAAAATGCTCTTATTTTTTCAAAAGAGGCACTAGAAGTCGAGACGATACACCAAAACCCTTCGCTTTTGAAGATATTTGAGACCGAGGCCGAAAAATCGCTGGGGCTTTATTTCCACGGCAGTATAAAAGATGAGGTGGCGGGGATTATTTTGGCTTCCATGGACGGTTTTGAATTTTCGCTGCAAGATGTTGCGGCAAAGATGGGGCTACATCCTAGAAGCTTGCAAAAGAGACTGCAAGAAGATAATACGAGTTTTGCCGCCGTCTTATCTGAGGTGAGACAGAAGCTTGCGCTCCACTATCTATCAAAAGGGGCAGATGCGACCACAATTGCGGTGTGCCTTGGGTATTCGGAACTTAGCGCATTCTTGCGGGCTTTCAAAAAGTGGTATGGGATGAGCCCCAAAGAGTATGTAAAATCAATACATAAAGAGTAAAACCATGGAAAGGGTAGAGACTAAAATTTAGCCGCCGATAATTTGGCGGCTAAAACTCATTGTTTTGCGGCCTTGAATACACCGACTGCGTTATCGTTGTTGGCATTCGTAAGCCAAAAAGCACCTCCGAGAGTCGCGGCATTTGGACCATAAAACGAACCGTTTATTATGTTTATGGAGCCTCCGGTGCCGGTAATGTTGCTGTTGTTCATGCTAAATGAATTGCCGCTAAATCCACTTCCGCTCACGGATGCATTCCAAGATTGACCGTTTGCGTTGGCAAAAGCGAGGCTGCCTGTCATCGAATAAGTAGCCCCAAAATTTACATTGAAATTAGCAGTTCCTGTTGTTATTTGGGATATTACACCGCCACTATCCTTGGTGTTACCTATGATACTACCGTTATATGTTGCGGAGCTGCTTGTGGGCATACTAACGGTCGGTATTCCGGCTATCCATACTCCTCTATCTACGGCACCGGTGCTATCGTTTGTTTTTGTCCAGTATCCCCATGATACATAGTCGGCACCGTTGGAGTCACTCCTTGTCGTGACGGTGAAAGTGTACGGTACACCGTAATCATAGCCCTCCTGTTTTACTTGAAACGAGTCTTCGCCGCTTGCAGATGCTTGAAATACGCTAGGGCTTTGTATAACGGGCGTTGTTGCAGGGTCACCCCATTTTATTGTTGACATCTGGGTTGTAAAATCAACATCCATATTGAGCATGCCCAAGCCCACGCCCTCGTCAATTTCGTGCCCTTTCATATTATAAGTTGTGCCCGGCACATAGTCGCTGCTATATCCGGCAGCAGACCAGTATCCTGGTGTACTGCCACTGCCGCCACTGCTGCCAGTTGATGCTTGTTTTACCAAATCGTTGGTTTGTGCGTTTAGTATTGAACTTGCTGTTTCGTCTGTCTTATTTTTTGTATCGTTTGCGACGGTTGTTATGTCGTTTTTGATAATTTCTTGTAGATTATTCTCTCTTTTTGCATATATTCCAAGCTCTTTACCAAGCTCTTTTAGCTCGCTCGGCGTATATGATTGCGGCGTTTTAACCCCGGTTTTGTCCGCCTCGGTCATCTCTCCTGCTTTTACCAGAGTCGGTGTGATTTTGGTATCGGGCATATTTGGCGTTACGGTGATTGCGCCGTACATACAAGCCACTTTTAAATTTCCGTTTGAGTCGATATGGCCCATAAATATAGTGCCTCTTATGCCTAGAGTTGCAGTTTTTGTCTCCATTTTGAACTTATCTGGAGCTATCTTGCCTATTTTTCCGGTTATTGTTTTGAATGAGCCTTCTTCTACTCGAAACCTTGCATTTGGATTTTTTTGGTCAAATAGATACTCTTCTATCTTAAAAGTCGTGCCACCGCCGACGGTTATAACGGTATTGTCGTCAAATACTATTTGTGCGGCACTTCCCTTAGCGGCCTTTATCGTATCTTTTTGCTCTAAGGTTGCGCCGGATACTGCTTTTATGACATTTTGTCCCCTGATTATCGACGCCTCCCCGCTTACGGTAGATATTTTACCGATAGAGGCAAATATAGACACTTTTAATATCAAGATGACAAGTAATAATCGAAAAGTTTGCATCTGCTCCTCCTAAAAATTTTTGATATAACTTAGACTAAAGCCTCGTTTTTGATAGACCTTATTTTCAAAGTTTGATTTGTTGTTTGTATATGTCGTGTTTAGGCTCACGAACGAGTCCGTGCCTACATTTTTTAGAACCCCTAGATTGTAAGAGAGCAAAATATCTTTCTCATTTGACAAAAACGCCGTATCGGTGTCGGTATAGTCTGTTTTTTTGATACTAGCTCCGGCGGTCAAATTTAACCCTTTCGTCAATGGATGATAGGCGCTTATGCTGATTGATTTTGAACTGTTATCAACATCCGTTCTGGATAGTGAATCTAGCTGGTCATTCATCCTCTCCGTCTCTTTGGAAAAGCTCATGGAGGCTGAAAATACGGAACCTGTTGACGCTATTAGCTTTCTTGCACCGATGCTAAAGTCGGTATATACTGAGTTTCTAGCCCAATTATCGTAGTAGTAATACTTCTCTTTGACGGAAAACCCACCTTCCAATATGAGAGAGTCGGATGCTTTAAAAGCCAACTTTGGAGCTATGCCGATACCGTATGTATAGTCGAGACCGTTGAATATTAGCTTCTCTGCGGTGATACCCAGTGATACATCGTAGGTGTCGGTTTTGTAGGCGGGACCGCTTGAGATGGCTATATATCTAGCATTGTAGTCTATATAGTGTCTATATGTCTGGGCGTACAAAATTAAATTATTTTGCCAATATGCCCCCTCTTTTGTATCTTTCATGTCGTAAATATGGTTTATTCCGACCGTCTGGGCATGGTAATAATCTTCTTTTGGTCTCTCTCCTGTCAGTGAAAGCCCAAAGCTCGGTATCGTATAGTCTTTTGTTCCGATACCGTTGTTTATGTTGGTGTCGTATCCTATCCCAAAGGAGCCGAAACCGCTCAAATAGTGTTTTTGCTTTGTTTTGTCGATAGCTTTTTTATACCTAAGGATATTTTCTTTTACATCTTTTGGAGTGTCACGATTGGAGAGCACTTCGTCAAACTCTGCCTCGGCAGGACCGTATGCTTTTTGCTCAAAATATGCCCTGGCAAGCTCGAGCCTTCCCCTGTCGTGATTTGGCTCGATGATAAGCACCCTTTCAAAAGCCGCAATAGCCTCATCATAAGAACCTAGTTCCATGGCACATCTACCCAGATAAAAATTTACCTGCGGGTCATCGCTTTTGAGGGCGTATAAATCACCGAAAAGTTTGTAAGCCCTCTTATAATCGCCTTTTCCAAATACGACAATAGCTTCATCGACTGATGATTTATATTTTGCCGTGTCGGTATTTGCGGCTTGCAGATATTGTATAGGAGCGATTGATAGCATTAGCACTAGGGCGGATATTAATTGTGGTTTTTTGCGCCATGGTGCTAAAAAAAGGATAAATTGAGCAAAATGCCTCATATAAACTTCCCATTTTTATGAATTTATATGTAGTTTATAAAACTCGGGTTGCTTCTAGGTTGCTTGGAGGATTTTTGAGAGCTTTATTTTTGCTGCTTTTTTCTGCCGTTGTTTTGCTGGCACGGCTTGATATTTATGACAAACAAACCGTTTTTGATAAGCTGACCCCTGAGTATCTAATCGACTTTGGCGACAAGCTGAGCGTGCAAGATGTTATTGCAAAAAAAGCCGAATTTACAACAGACAAGAAAGAGCGTATAAATATTGATTACTCTGACTCCGTTTGGTTTAGATTTGTCTTGCATAGTAATGCAGGCGATGTGAGCAGGTGGATGTTGTATCACTCCATAATTCCGATAGACAGGCTGGAGTTTTACTGTATTAGAGCTTCCGGCGAGATACAAAAATTCGTTGCAGGCGACTTGGTAGAGTTTGACACAAAGCAAGTTCCTAGTAGATACCAAACTCTTTTTTTCGAGTTAAAACCGAACGAAACCTTGGAGGTGTTCGTAAAGGCAAAAAACCAGGGGAGGATTACGGCTGATTTTGTGCTATCTCCCGCCGCCGCCTTTATAGAGAAAAACAGCAATGAAAACTTGATTTGGGGCGTGTATTTCGGATTTTTTATTGCTATGATGTTTTATAATTTTTGGCTTTTTGTGTCGCTGAGAGACAGACTGTATGGCGTTTATACGGTAAATATTGCGGCAATGTTTACCATGATGCTTATAGCGTACGGCTTTGTGCAGCCCGTGTTGCCGCTAGACCTCATCCCATATATAGATGTATCCTCAAGATTTTTTGGCGCACTTGCTCCTACTATGTTTGTTATTTTCTTGATGCTATTTTTTGAGACCAAAAGAAAATACAAAAAAATACATGGGGTCTTGCTGTTCGCACTTGTAGTGCTTATCTTGCATACCGCTATGTATGGCGTAGATACGCTCAGGGGAACTATTTTGAAGTCGCATTTTATGGCGACATTTGTTACTTCATTTTTTTACATACTGCTTATTTTGTTTGTGTCTGCCTATATGCTTTACAAGAGGGAGGCGTGGGCGAAGTATATTTTAGCCGTCTGTGCTATCAATTCGGCGTGGGTTTTGCTATTGGCATTTTCGTTTGTCGGGGCGATGGATGAGAGCGGCATTGTCGAAAAAGTCGGACTTGCAAAAAACTTTTTTCATGTTGCTATTTTGTCGGTAGTGCTCGGGCTCAGGTTTTCGTGGCTTAAAAAACAAAAAGAGATTAGCGACAAGCTGTTTGCGGAGCAGTCAAAAAGGGTTGTAGCGGGCGATATGGTGGCAAATATTACACACCAATGGAAGCAACCGATAGCGGAGCTGGCGTCCGTATTGTCTGCCGTAAAAGCAGACATAAAAACGGGAAAACTAGATGAGCAGAGTCTGCAAAAAGATTGCAATAATGCTTTTGAGATACTAAATAAAATGGCATTTTCGGTTGATTTTTTCCAAGATTTTTTCCGCTTGGAGTCAAAAAATGAAAAAATAAACCTATTTTTGTCCGTACAGGCTGCGGTCGATGCGTTTTTACGCTCCTTTGAGAGTTTGGGAGTGAGGGTATCGATACAAAAATCAGGTGAGTTGACGGTATTTGCC
>JBFWKW010000044.1:0-11595 GCA_050252455.1 Campylobacterales bacterium
CAAAGGGGCGTTTTTAGCACACCTTTAAAACAGGATATACAAAAACGCAACCCCAAGAATGATTCTATAAATACCAAACGGTACAAAACTAAATTTAGCGACAAACTTCAAAAACCACTTAATAGCAAGCATTGCAACCAAAAATGCGGTAACAAAGCCGGCTACAAGATTTGACAAATCACCTCCGTCAAATGTGGAGAAGTTTTTTAACACGTCATAGCCTGTCGCAACAACCATCGTCGGAACGGCAAGTAAAAATGAAAATTCGACGGCAGTTTTGCGGTTGAGGCCGCTAAGCAGTCCGCCTATAATCGTAGCCCCTGAGCGGCTAGTGCCCGGTATCATTGAGACTGCCTGTGCAAAACCTATCAAAATCGCCTGCTTGTAGCTAATACCCTCGACGCTGTGAACGTGATGTTCTTTTGGCTTGTAAAAATACTCCAAAACAATAAATACAATACCGCCTATTATCAGCATAAAGGCAACACTTTCCGGCGCAAAAAGCGCTTTTATGTGCTTGTAAAACAAAAAACCGAGAGCGCCCGTCGGAATAAAGGCTACGGCAAGCTTTTTCATAAGATTGAAATCGCCAAAAAGCTTTTTAAAATAGATAAATATAACGGCGCAGATAGAGCCTAGCTGTATGGCAACTTCAAAGCTTTTGTGTACGGCGGTCTGCTCTATCCCCATCAGATGCGAGGCAAGTATCAGATGCCCCGTCGAAGATATAGGCAAAAACTCCGTTAACCCCTCTAGTATGCCAAGTATTATCGCTTCAAAAATTCCCATATTTATCCTACATAATAAAATAGCGGAATAACCGCAAATGATGCAAACACGCCGAGCGCAACCGCGGATACCGCAAGCTTTTCGTTGAGGGCGTACTTGTGCGCAAAAACCGCCACCATAACCATCGGCGGCATGGCCGACTCAATCAGCGATACTTTTGAGCTAAGGGCAAGGGATGGCAATACGGCAAGCACGGCTAGCGGCACAATCCCCATTTTGACGGCAAGTATAGCCGCCGTTTGTTTGATATTTTCTTTGATGTGGCGAATATCTATTTTCATCCCGACGGCGATAGTCACAAGCGGTAGAAGCGTAGCAGAGAGCTTATCTGCCCCGAACATCACAAAAGATGGTAATTCAAAAGGCTTTAGCGCAAGAGATACCAATATAGCGATAAACGGCGGAAACAAAAATACGCTAATCGCCAACTTTTTGACGCTAGAATCCCTGCCCGCACCCCAAGCCGCTATGAGAGAGCCAAAAATTGAGAGAAACAAAAAACTACCGAACTGATCAAACAAAAGGGCGTAAGCAAGTGCACCTTGTCCGTAAAGCGCCTCCACAAAAGGAAAGCCGACAAAAGATGTGTTACCAAGCCCACAAGCCATTATGACGACCGCTGCAGACCTCTTCTCTAGTCTCAAAAAACGGGAGAGCAAAAATCCGACAAAAAAACCAAAAAGTATTGAAAAAATAGCTATGCCGATAACGGATAAATCCGAAAAATGGAGTTTTAGAGGGTGTAGTTTTTCCAAGATGAGCGCAGGGAAAGCCACCAATATACAAAATTGGATAAGGACATCGGAGTAATCTTTTTTGGCGAGTTTCATCCCAAAGCCGATTGCCAAAAAGCAAAAAATTAAAAAGAGACCTTCAAACATCATAAAATTATAATATAAAGAGGTAAAATAGTTGCAAACAGGGGGCTTGGATGAGGCGAAAAAGATTTAATATTATCAAAAACACAAGTCATGGAATAGAAGGTTTTTTGGAAGTACTAAAAAATGAAACGCCGCTTCAGATAGAGGTCGCACTTTTTATCGGGGCTACCGTACTTATAGCCCTTCTTGAGATATCCAGCATCTCTAAGGCGGCTCTTTTTTTCTCAATGTTTCCAATCATCATAGCGGAGATGATTAATAGCGCCATTGAGCGGGCGGTGGATCTTGTGACGATGGAATACAATGAAATGGCAAAAAAAGCCAAAGATGCCGCTGCGGCAGTAGTGCTTGTAAGCGTAGCGTTTACTTTTCTAGTTTGGGTCGCCGTGCTAATGAGCGAGTTTGTGGTTTAGTAAAATACCTTCGATAGATAAAGACCGTTTGGTGCAGCGATACGAACGGTATGTCTAGCCTCACCCGCCAGCTGTTCTCTTAGTTGCTCGGCCGTTATTTTGCCGTCTGAGATATCAAACAAAGCCCCCATCATAAGCCGAATCTGACTCCTCAAAAATGCGTTGCCCTCAAACTTAAAAATCCGCAAATCGCGATACTCATAAAATGAAGTTTTATAAATCCGCCTTACGCTACTTTTTTCGTCGCTGCCTGTTTTTTTAAAAAGTGAAAAATCGTGTTCACCCTCAAATATGGATATGGCTTTGTCGACGGCGAAACTATCGAGCGAGGGAACAAAGGTAACAAAATCAGATCCAAAAGGTGTCGGCTCGCCTATTTTTACGATGTACCTATAGACTCTTTTTTTGGCGTCAAATCTTGGATGAAAATCGTTTTCGACAGGGAATAGTCGCTTTATCTGAATATACGGCGAGAGCTTAGCGTTTAGATGCGCCTTTAATTTTGCAAGCTCATTTTCCCAGTAATGGGGAATATCAAACGCTATCGGCTGGCAAAGAGCGTGTACGCCGCTGTCAGTTCTGCCTGAGGCCGTTGGCATAGAGAATATCCCTACACTATTTAATGCCTCCTCAAAACGCCCCATAACGGTCGGCGTACCGTTCTCTTGTATCTGAGAGCCAAAAAAGCGACTCCCGTCATAAGCGGTAATGGCAAGGACTCTCAACGGCTAAAACCTTACCGCCCCGCTCTTTTTGTACAGAAAATAGCCAAGCAAAAACCATATAGGGGTTACGACCAAAATCCCAAAATATGTCAAAATAGGATTAACGGTCAGCATGAACGCATAAAAAACAGCGGCCGAAATGATAAAAAAGAAAGCGGATCTATTTTTTTGGTATCTAGGATTTAGTATTCCAAAAGCCGGAATAAAAAATATAGAAGCAATCGGGAAAACCGAGGTCAAAAATACGTCGCTAAAATCTTTTGCCCTTTTTTTATCTTCCTTCATCTGCGCCCAATAGCCTATAAAATTGGACGGTTCAAAGTCTGCCTTTTGCGGCTGAGAACGAATCCCCATCTCTTTAAAATAAATAAGCTTTGAGCCGTTTTGCTCTTCCAGTCTATACCCTTTGCCGTCACTGAGGACAAAAGTCGATACGCCGCCGTCCGATACTATTTTTGCACTTTTTGCCGATACGAATGTCGCACTTTGATTTTTGTCGTTGCCGCCCTCGCCCACCAAAGATGCTTTCGAGCTAGCCGAGAATAGTACCGCATCGGCAAACTCACCGTCTTTTTCGCCCGATATAAAAACAAGCCAATCACCGAACTTCTGCCCTGCCTCGCTCGGCTTTACGTTGAGCCTTGAGAGGCTTTTTTTGCTCTCTACGAAGTTTTTTGCAACCGCCGTGCTATATGGATGAACAAAGTAGCCCATAAAAAAGAGTGTCAAACTAAATAAAATCGATATTTTTATAATCGGCCGCAAAACGTCTTTTAGATTTGCCCCCAGGGCAAAGATAGCAACAAGCTCTCTATCGAAAGAGAGTTTCGCATATACAAGTCCGGCCGACAAAAAAAACGCTATGGGTAGGGTATAAAAAAGTAGTTGCGGAACACCGAAAAGATAGAGCGATATAAACTCTAAAAAATTGACGCTGACTACTCCGGTCAAATCCGCAAGTCTAATAATCAAAACAAGCGAAGATATCGCAAACAGCGTAAAAAACAGAGGCCAAAAAAAGGCCAAAAAATTACGGAGTATATAGCTCTCTACCCTTTTCACGCGCGCCTAGCCCATAAACCAAAGCTGTGATTTGAGCATAAATACGGCAAAACCGCCGGCGGCAAGGTAAGGGACAAAAGCGACTTCGCTTATCCCTTTTTTGCGATAAATAAATGCAGGAATCAAAGAAAAAAGAGCACCGACAAAAATAGCAAGAAATCCATTCATGCTTCCAAGCAATGCGCCAAGTGTTGCCGCCACGATGATATCCGCCTCGCCAAGGCTCTCTTTTTTGAGGAAATACGAAAGCGTAAAGCGCAACATCACAAAAAATCCGGCAAGCAAAAATGCCGACTTACCAAACTCAAGCAAACTAATCAAATTCACAAACGTCGGCATCGGAGCATGAAACATAGCCGCCAAAAGAGCCGCCGCAAAAGCGGATAGATTAATCGAGTCCGGAACCTCTTTGTACCTGATATCTATAACGGATAGTGCCAACAAAAATCCAAAAGCAACCGATACGCAAAGGGCATAAAAAATATTCGGAGACTTGTAAAATACCAACATAAATAGCAATGCCGTCAACAGCTCCACTACCAAATATATCGGGCTTATTTTTTCATCGCAAGAGGAGCATTTGCCTCTTAGCATTATGTAAGAGAGGATTGGAATATTGTGATACCACTTAATCGGCGCTTTACACACCGGACAATGGGAGCCGGGAAGCATGATGCTTTGACCTTGCGGAATACGGGCAATCAAAACATTCAAAAAAGAGCCAAAAATTGCCCCTAGCAAAAGTGCAAACGCGCTCATACCTTCCCAAACCTCCTTTCTCTTGTTTTAAACTCTTCAATCATATCGATCAGCTCCGCCTCGCCAAAGTCAGGCCAAAGCGTCTCGGTAAAAAACAGCTCCGCATATGCGCTTTGCCACAACAAAAAGTTTGACAACCTCTTGTCGCCGCCGGTGCGAACCATCATATCTACCGCAGGCGCATCCCCTGTATCGAGAGACGCATTTAAGTTTTCTTCGTTCAATTCTAGCGAAGAATCCATCATTTTTTTGACGGCTCTGACTATTTCGTCTTTTGAGCCGTAATTTATGGCTAGTAATTGCGTTAACTTTTTGTTGTTTTTGGTAAGTTCCCTTAGTTCGGCAATTTTTGCTTTTAGAGAGTCCGAAAAACGTGCTATATCGCCTATTACTTCAAATCTTATTCCGCTCTTTTGGTACTCCGCTTTTTCGCTCTCAAGATATCTCTCAAGTAGCTTCATCAAAAACTCAACTTCGCTTTTCGGTCTCGCCCAATTCTCGGTGCTAAAAGCATAAAGGCTCAGATATTTTACCCCCGCCTCTGCTGCGGCCTTGGTAATATCGCGAACTCTTTTTGCCCCTTCCTCATGCCCTTTTGTACGTATCTTGCCGCGCTGTTTTGCCCATCTGCCGTTACCGTCCATAATAATAGCTATGTGCTTCGGTGATTTCAAAATCCAACGCCCTTTTGTGTCATTTTTATTTTTAACCAAACTGCAAATACTGCGCCTATATAGGCTCCGGCGACTATGTCGCTCAAATAATGAACCGTTATCGCCACGCGACTCAAGGCTACGAGAGCGGCGGCGGCAAAAGCGGCGGCGGCAAATCTAGGGAAAAAGATGGCCACCCCGACGGCAAGCGAAAATGCCGTAGCGCTATGCCCGGACGGCATTGAAAAATATAAATGCTCAGTACCGAAAAACTTTATCCCGTAGATATTTTGCTCAAAAAACAGCTTCGGCCTAGCTCTTCCAAAAACAAATTTTAGTATATCTACGATTAGCCCGCTTGCGCCGACGGCGATAAAGAAATACAAAAACCGATTTGCAGCCTCTTTGAGCCTAAAGATATATCTAAACAAAACAAAAAAAATCGCGAAGGCTATCAAGTACCATTTTGATTTACCAAATGCGGTGACTATCTCAAAAAAACCGTTAAAAGGACGCGTCTCGTAAAAATAAGATGCAACGGCAACATCAAGATAGAGATAGCTAAATCCACAAAATGCGGCAACCACGGCAAAAGAGAGGGCAAACGCTATTTTGTTCTTCATCGTTTGCCGCCAAAACCTGTGCAAAGCTCATACGA
Organism: Campylobacterales bacterium; assembly: GCA_050252455.1. Taxonomy (GTDB): domain Bacteria; phylum Campylobacterota; class Campylobacteria; order Campylobacterales; family UBA6016; genus UBA6016. Next base: position 5,941 of record JBFWKW010000044.1, read on the forward strand.
AAAGCTCTCAACCATTCCGCCGCTTATCGTGGCGTTATATTCGCCTAGTTTTATAAAATCGCTACACACAAACGATGCGTTAATATCCGTATTAAAACTTTTCGGGTTTACGAACAGCATATCTTTGCCGCTAGGCTCTCCGTTTTGCCATATATCAAACTGGTCTTTTCGCTCATCTACGAGATAAATGGGAGACGATGAATAAACTATCGCGCGACTTGCCATGCTCCAATTTGTCACCCCAATCGCTTTGTTTGTCGAGTTTAGCTCTGATAGCTTTTTATCCGCCTCTTTCATAGCCTTATCCCAACCGTAAATGTCCCGAAAAGGTGATTTCATATCCGGAAATTTACCAAATTTGCCTATAAGCTCGATATGCACCGCTGCGGCAAAAACTATCGATACGCCAATCGCCCACCTGGCTAGTCTCGGATATTCACGGTATAGATAAAATGCCCCCACAGGGATGAATAGTGCAAAAAACGGGCTAATCCAATGCGGAAGGGCAACTTGGCGATACTGCGAAATAAACATAAAAATAAGTACCGCAAGCCCAAACGAAGCTTCAAGCCGAAACTCTCGTTTTTTGAGAGCCGCATATAGTCCGTAAAGAGCGATAACAAAAAGCGCAGGATTATAAGCCGCAAACTGCCGCCCGAGGGAGATAAAGAAGTTTTTAAAGCCTCCACCCTCGCCTCCGCTGACATGTGATGCCTGATACGCAAGGCTTGCAAAATCGTTTTGCATATTCCATATTATTACCGGAGAGATGAGCAAAAGAGCCGTAAAAAACGAGATAAAAAGCTTCGGCGAAAAAAGTATATCCGTGCGTCGAACCCAAAACAGATAAGCCATAAAAGCTGGGACAAAAAGAATTGCCGTGTATTTCGCAAGCCCCAAAAGACCAAAAACAACGCCGAGGAGGAGATAATTTACGGCAGTTGTTTGATTTTGTATCCTTTTTACAGCAAAAACAAGCAGCAACATCATTGTGATAAGCAGAGAATCAGGCATTAGCGTGAGAAATAGTACGCCAAGCACCAAAGAGGCATTAAGAGCCGCCACAGCCCAAAGCGCCGCCTTCTCGTCTTTGTCTTTTAGGAGCAAATACACGAGGTAGCTGTTGAGAGCGCCGAGCAAAATCGAGGGAACCCTAGCCCAAAACTCGCCGCTGCCAAAAAACGAAAAAGCATAGTGTGTCCAACCGACAAGCGGCGGATGGTCAAAGTAGCTTAGAGAGAGATGTTTGGCATATAACACATAGTGCGCTTCATCCACCCCATATCCGAAAAAAAGCGCAGCAATCAGCCTTAGCAGTGTAAAGGCGACTATGAGGATGAGGATGTTTTTTTGCGATTTCAAAACCTATCCAGCCTTTTTAATGCGTCCTTGTACACTTGCATCTCTTCTCTTTTACCTATCGCCACGATATGCACGACCACTTTTCGCTCAATAATCTCATATACGATACGAACTCGCTTTTGATCGACATACATCTTGCGGCAACCCGTCAAATCTATTCCGTTTTTGTTGCCAAGCTCTTCGCCAAGCTGTGGGGAAGCGGATATTTTTTTGATCTGCTTTGCAACTAGCTTCCTCACCGAACCGTCAAGGGACAAAAACTCCTCTAGCGCCTCTTCATGAAACTCAATCTCGTAAGTCATCGTGGGTCAGTCCAGCCCGCTTTAGCACCTCGTCAAAAGGTATAAGCTTGCCGTTATTTCGCCTTTTTTGCACCGTCTCAAAGATACTCAGACGCTCTGCGTAGTCATACAGCTCTTTCATCTTTTCATACTCATCTACGGGCACTATCACAGCTTCAGGCTTATTGTTTCGCATGATGGCAAGCTTCTCTACCGCATGCCCAGTCACTTTTTCAAGATTTGCCTTAAACCCTTTGACAATGTCGGTCACGGAGACCATCTCATCTCTTGCATAGGATGTCATATTTGTATCCTGATATATATTTTTATGTGTATTGTAATATATTTTTACTAACTTAGCGTTGATTCTTGAATTGATTTAAGTGTTCTTCCGCTTGCATCATGCCACTCTGTTCTTCCATTGGCACTTCTGGCAAGCAGTGCAGCTGCGGCCGCAGACGGGGAAGAAAATTTATAATCCTGCAAAACTTCATAGTGTGTTATCTTATCTTCCAATATTCCACTATCGAGCAACATTTTTCTTATGCTAACAACTGCAGCTGGAGTTGCAGGTGCCTCGTCTTTTTTTGCCAAAGATCCCTGTTTCACCACAAAGCCATCTGTAGTTTCATACCCAATTCCTTTTATGCCAGAGCCAGACACAAATAGCTCAGTTATTGCCTGTCCAACTATAGGAAGCTCAACTTTTTCAAAAGCATCAATTCCCAACAACGGAAGTATGCTTAGCATGTATGCCAAAAACGCTTCCGCATCAGCTATTTCAACTTCTGACAATGTTGGTCTCTGTGGCGAATTAAGATTATCCAAAATAACTCTTTTTGCATCTTTCGCGAGTTCGCATAAACGGGCCTCGAGATATTGAATGTGTGCCTTATTTAATTTTTGATTTGTTGATACAAAAAATATTGCTTTCGTCCAAAAATCTTTTTTTGCAAAATGACTTTCCAGCCTCGGACCAACAGGATCACCTTCGCCGATATAAAGCATGTTTTCACCATTCTCGCTACTTCCGACGAGTAAATAAACACCCGTGAAATCCAATTCAGCTCGGCTTTTCTTAATTTCGGGAAGTATTGCCCGTGGAAACATCAGAGCCTTACCAATCCAGCTTGATCGCTCTATGATTTTTAATCCATCTGGATTTCCGTTTGCCACGAATATATTAATGCTAAAAGGCATTTCGTTCATACTTTAACCTTTTGAGAGTTCTTTACTTAATACTTCAAACACAAAATCAGGACTTATCACCTTCACGCACTGATTGTCGTCACATGCACTTTTGCGGTGGTTTGCCGCAGATACACAAGGTGAACAGGCAAGATGGGCATATATCGGCGCGAAGTTGCCAAGACTGCCATAAAGCACAGGAGTCTCTGGGCCGAAAAATACAAACGTCGGTAGGTCGGTCACAGCCGCAAAGTGTGCAGGGCCGCTGTCATTTGTAAGCATCAAGCGGCTTACGGCATAGAGTGGGGCAAGTTCTGCAAATGTCGTGGAGCCTGCGAAGTTGACGCATCTCTCACCTAGGTTTTGGCGGATGACATCTAGCCCTTCTCGCTCGCTTGGCGCACCCGTTAGCAAAATGATGATGTTAGGATACGCTTCAAGCAGCTTGCGCCCTAGCTCAATATAGTACTCTCTTGGCCATCTACGTAGCGGCATAAGGTCGGAGGCGTTGGCGTTGAAGATGACTATCTCTTGTGAGCCATCAAAGATTGGCATTGCGGCTTTGATTTTCGCTATGACACCCTCTTTTGCCTTATCCGAAATATCCGCTTTTTTGAGTCTGACCTCATCGTCCGTTACTGCCTTCTTGGAATATGGGGTCTCTTTTGCATCAGACATCAATGCGTTTGCTAAAGCTATAAATGTTTTGGAGATGTGCATGTGAGGGTTGTAGGCGACCTTGTGCGTCAGCATATCGCCCCTATACAACCCCTCATTGTGAAATGCGTGGAAGCCGACACGGTTTACCGCTCCGCTAAAGCCTGTCAGAAGCGCCGTCACACGAGAGAAAAGCTCTAGGTCGATAACGGAATCTATCTTTTTTGTCCTGCACCATATTAAGAATTTAAGCACATCGCCGACAAGGGTAAAAAGCGAGTCCTCCCTGATGGTAAAGGTGTTTTCTTTGGATACGGTGTTGAGTAGCCTAAGACTCGGCTCATTCTTTCGGAAGATGACGAAATGTAGCTCACAGCCCTCATTCTTGAGCTTTTGCATCATCGGGTCACATAGTATCGTGCTCCCCATCTCGCTTAGCTCTATAAGCAAGACATTTTTAGGCTTTTTTGGCGCATATAGCGAGTGAAGCGGCCTTAGTAGATAGGTAGACAAAAAGCATAGCGGCACACCCGCCCAGTAGTCAATCTTTCGCATTAAATCTACGTTCATAACTACCTCTTTATGCTATATTTTTTGATTTTATCCAGGCAAAAAATCCCGGAAGAGATGACGCTATCAGTATCACACCATACGCTATGGAGACCGCCATTATCGCCTCTTTACTAGCTCCGCTCATTGAAAACAGCCCGACCATGGCACCCTCTCTAACGCCCCAGCCCGCAAACGATATAGGGAGGATAGTTAGCAGGATAACTAACGGCATAAGGCACAAGAATGCACCAAATTCAACGCCGAGGTTTGCCGATAACGATATGGAATAGACGCAAAGAAGCGACAAAAGATGTATCGCAACCGATAGAAGCACCTGTTTTGTGGTCTTGTAGGCGCCTTCATATACCACATAAAATCTACGTGACAGCTCCCCCAATATACGAAGCTTCGGCATTTTGGTAAAATCGAAAAGCTTGTGGACAAACAGCAATCCTATGAAGCCGACAAGTCCCCCGAAACTAATCATAAATACGGTGTATTTGATAGGCTCGGTAAGATATGCAGGTGCAAAAAAGAGCGCAAAAAGACTGATAATAAGAAGCCCCGTTAGCCCTACAACCCTATCTATAAATATCCCATACAGCGAGTCGCCGACCTTGTAGCCGGCATCTTTTAAAGCCAAAAGCCGTATAGCATCGCCGCCCACACTTCCCGGAAGAGCTTGCGAGAAGAAAAACCCTTTGAAATAAAGAGTTTGATAAAAGTTGAAGTTCTCGCCAAATCCTAAAGAGCGCATAACAAATTTCCACCTATACGCGGCGATTGCGATAGATGCAAACTGCAACACAATGGCAAGTGACAACATCCACGGATTCATCGAATAAAAAAGCTCCGGCAACTGCTCATAGTCTAGCTTTTTGGACAAAAACCAAAATGCAAGGACGGCAAAGCCGATTTTTATCCCTGTTTTAAAAAGTTCATTTTTTAAAAGTCTTTTCAATTTTAACCTCATATAAAGAGAGCGTAAAAACATTCTTGTTGCTATTATAGCCTATGCTTATTGAGTATGTTATTCAGCCAAAAAATGCAAAAATCCGCTTATGCACAACAATAATGAACTAATTTTAAATAAAAAACTTCTCATATTTTTGATTTTTGCCGCCATCGTTGCAAACGCAGTAGGATTGCTATCTCCGATACTGGCTTCAAATGACGCCTATTCATACGCAGTACTGACAAAAAATATGCTCATCTCCGGCGATTATATTAGCCTGACATTCGGCGGACTAGACTGGCTCGACAAACCGCATCTACCGTTTTGGCTTACGGCTATTTCTTTTAATATCTTCGGTATAAATCCTTTTGCCTACATACTTCCGGGCTTTATTTTTCACCTTATCGGAGCATTTTATACTTACAAATTAGCGCAAAAACTATACGGTGAACCCGTGGCCCTCCTCTCGGCCCTTATTTATCTGACAACGCTTAGGCTTCTTCTCTCATCCATCGATGTTAGAGCGGAGGCATTTTTGCTCGGCTCCATCATCCCTGCTTGCTACTACTTTTGGCTTTTCTACAAATCTGAAGCGGCAAGCATAAAATATATGCTACTTGGGGCTTTTTTTGCGGGGCTTGCCTTGATGGGCAAAGGGCT
>JBFWKW010000045.1:0-8756 GCA_050252455.1 Campylobacterales bacterium
TTTAGCACCCTCTCATTGCCGGCGACTACTTTTTTGAAATCATCGATAAATGCGTTTGAGACGACCACAAAGTGGTTTGATAGCTTACCGCCCTCAAATACCGGGAAATATCTTTGGTTTTCTTTCATTGAGGTAATGATAACTTCGCTAGGCACTTTGAGAAATGCCTTGTCAAAAGTACCCAAAAGCGCAGTCGGATACTCGGTAATAGCTATAACTTCAGCCAGCAAATCCTCATCCAGCTCCACCTCTATGCCGTGCTTTGCCTCTATAGCCTTGATGTCGTCAAGTATTTTTGCTTTTCTCTCGGCGGATGAGAGCATCACCCCTGCCTCTGCGAGCTTGGCAAAATAATCAGACGGATTTAGTATGTGAAGCGGTTCAAAAGACTCTTGTCTGTGTCCGTAGCTTTTATCGTCCGATTTTACGCCAAAGGCCTCTACTGCAATCTTTTTTGAGCCGTGAAGAGCCACAATCCACCTAATAGGACGTATGAAGCTATCAGACAGCGAGCCCCATCTCATTGATTTGCCAAAATGAAGTCCGGCTAGCCACTCGCTTAGCATTTCGCCAAGCTTTTCGTCTATATTTTTTCCGATAAAAGTTTTTTTAGCATATAGACATTCTTTGCCGTCTTTTTGAGCCGTCGTTACGTCGCTTTCGGTAATGCCGTTTTTTGCCAAAAAGCTCTCATATGCCTTTGTCGGCGCTCCGTCTTTCATGGCTACGGCAACCGGAGGCCCCCACAGTTCCACGGTTTCGTCATTTGCTTTTGGGTTTAGGTTTTTTGAGAATAATGCGATACGTCTAGGGGTAAAAAACAGCTCAAACTCTGCATCAAAGCCGTTTTTCTTTGTGATTTCAATCCATTTTGGAAGTAGATTCGGTAGTTCTTTCAAAAAAGGGATAGCAGGAAGCTCTTCCGTGCCTATCTCTAGTAGAAATTGCTCATTTGTCATTGAAGATGCCTTTTGTGCGGACTTTTGTTTAGCGCGATTTTACCGAAGTGTTGGTAAAACCGCAGTCCACAGGAGCATCAAGTTGTAAATTGTCTAAGCTTTTGGTTGAGTGCGTCTGTCATTTTATTGAGATATTCGGTAGACGCGGCTATCTCTTCTACGCTTCTTGAATTTACATGCGCGGTGTCGTTGATTTTTTCCAACATATCGGAGATTTTTTGCACGCTTCCTGCATTCTTGATGCTATTTTCAGTCAAGCTACTTATCACGTCCACCGTGCTATTCATTATCGAAACCGTTTTTTCAAGGCTACCCTCTATGGCAAGGGAACAATCGCCCAGTCTTTTTATATCTTCCGCATTTTCGCTCATCTGTTCGGCGGCGTCATTGATAGACTGCACTATGGTGCTTATTGTCGCATTTGTCTCTTGCAGGCTCTTTTGAGTTCTCTCTGCAAGCTTCCTTACCTCATCGGCAACAACGGCAAATCCTCTGCCGTGCTCACCTGCCCTTGCGGCCTCTATCGCTGCATTCAAAGCCAATAGGTTTGTCTGGTCTGCTATATCCCCTATTACCGATAATACATCTTTGACCCTGTCTGCTTCGTGCGTCAATGTTTGGAGCTTCTGGGCAAACTCCATCTCAACCTGAACACTACCTTGTACGGCTTCTACCATTTTTGACAGTTCAGCCCTTGAGCTTTGAAGAGCTTTGTTTGCCTCTAGAACATTTGCCTTGCTCTCTTCCGTGCTCTTCGCCGAATCCGTTACGTCGCCGATAATCGCTTTCGCATCTTCAAAAATATGATTAATGGTTCTTACGTCCTCCTCAACCCTTCTGCCGATATTAAGAGACGTTTGCGCAAGCTCCGTAGAGACGGAGGCATTTTCTAAAGCCGTCATTTTGGCGTGCCCGATTGTGTTTCTGACGGCCTCTATGAAGATATTTACGGCGTCGGCTATTTGGTTTAACTCATTTTTGGTTTTTGTTTCTATCTTAACACGCAAATCCGCCTCGCCTCTGGCAACAGAGTTCGCAAGCTCGGAAATAGGCGAAACAACCCCTCTGATTGAGCCGGATATGCTACTAACTATTTTGAACGACATTATAAATAGCACTACGATTAGCGGTACGATATAGATTGAGTTTTTGAGTACCGTTTGGACAAACGCCGCATTCAAATCATCGATATAAATACCGCTACCGATTACCCAACCCCACTCTTTAAACTCTTTTACGTAAGAAAGCTTTGGATATGTCTCTTCGGTAAGGCCGCCGCCGTCTTTTGGTTTTGCCCATTCATAAATAACAAATCCGCTCCCTTTTGACTTGCACACTTCGACAAAAGCCTGAAAAAGATTTTTTTTACCGTCGGTATTTTCTACTTTACCTTCATCTCCTGCTTGCATACTGGTCGCACAATTAAATTTTTCGGCATCGAGGGTTTTGCCGTCAAGTTTTGAGTTTGTAGCGTGCATTATCATCTTCGGGTACGGCAATGTAGTGTCGTTCACCCAGAAATACTCTTTGCCGCTATATCTCAAGGCTTTTATGGTTTTTAGAGCCTCTGTTTTGGCGGCGTCCTCGGTCATATTGCCGTCTTTTGAAAGCTTATAATAATATTCTGCGACCGAATACGCATTTTCGACCACGTTTCTTGTTTTTTCTTTTTTATCGGTCAGCATTTGAGACTTCAACACGATAAAAGCCGGCGTAGTGAGACCGACAATAGCTAGAGCCATAAGCAAAAAAATGTTGTTTTTAATGCTAAGGTTTTTCATCTTTTTCCTCTTTTTGTTTTGTCAATTAGAAATATTACATTTTTGTAGGTGATAGATAGTCACATAATAGTCACAACACACATCGACTCAAATGCCGTATTTTCAATACTTTGCAGGTTGCTTAGATACTTATTTATTATAACTTTTTAAAATAGCATTAACATAGCAGATGTTTAAAATAGATGCTTTTGATAGAATACGCCAAAAAAATAAAAGGGGTAAAAATGAAAAAAATTATACTGGGCGCTATGCTTTTTGCATCGGCATTGTTTGCGGCTCCAAGCGCAATTATAGAGACTACGCAAGGAAATATAGAGATAGAACTTCGCCCTGACGTAGCGCCAAAAGCGTGCGAAAACTTTATTGCACTTGCAAAAAAAGGGTACTACAACGGAGTTTTGTTTCATAGAATTATCAAAGGGTTTATGATACAAGGCGGAGACCCGACAGGTACGGGAGCCGGTGGCAACTCGATATGGGGAAAAACATTTGAGGATGAGATAACTCCAAAACTGACATTTGACAAGCCGCTCATGCTGGCGATGGCAAACAGAGGGCCAAATACCAACGGTAGCCAATTTTTTATCACGGTTGCGCCGACACCTTGGCTCAACGGCAATCACACAATATTCGGCACAGTTAAAGGCGGAATTGATACCGTTAAAAAACTAGAAAACGTAAAAATCGGGCTCCAAGACAGACCGTTTCAACAACAAAAAATCATAAAAATAACGATAAAAGAAAAATAAAAAATTAAAGGCTGTTACTTCACAGCCTTTAGCCTCATCTCGAAGCAAGCTCCATCTTCCAAATTGAAAGCGACAAGATCGCCGCCCAATTTTTCTTTGACTACCATTTTTGCAAAATACAGCCCTATTCCGGTCCCTCCGCTATCGACCTTTGTCGTAAATCTATAGTCGAATACTTTGTTGATGGCGTCTTTTGCTATTCCTCCGCCATTGTCTTTGACCGCAAAAACAACATTGTCGCCGTCCGAAGTTAGCGTTATTGTTATTTTTGGATGTTTAATTGCCCGCATTTTGAATATCTCTTTGGAGTTCACTATTATGCTAAGCAACACGTTTTGGAATAAGTTTTTGACCCCCATAACCTCTACGTTTTCATCCATGGAGGTCTCTATCTCTATATTTTCGCTGATAAGCATCCCCTTAAGCAGCAAAAGCAAATCATCGGTTGCCTTTGCCATATCAAACGGAGACGGTTTTTGATTTGGTTTTAGGAAGCTTCGCATATCGTCTAGCATCTTGACCAAAAACCCTATTTGCTGTTTAACCGTATCTTTTGATTCGTCTATAATCTCTTTGGATAAATCGCCTTTTGAATACAGATAATGCAACTCGCCGACGGATATACCGATGGTAGATAGCGGTTGTTTCCATTGGTGCGCTATCATATCGAGCATTTCACCCATCTGCGCCATTTTTGCATGCTCTACGAACATCTGTTCCTGCATTAGTCGCTTATTGGTCTCTTTCTCGACTTGCCTTCTAAGAATAACGTTTTTATAGTAGAGCAAAAGGAGTATCACAAAAACCAGGGACAAAACTTTTATGGCGGTTTTGTAGTCAAGCCCCTCCTTGACGCTCACACCAAACCATTTGCCAAAAATTGCGCTTCGCTCACCGTCATCTATGCTAAACAACGCCTTATCCATAACATCGTATAGCATCTTGTCGTCGTTTCGTATAGCCAATGAAAGTTCAAACTTATCTTCCAATCTTCCGGCTATCTTAAGAGAGCCCCATCCTTCATTGCTAAGTGCGTAGCTTAAGGCAGCCAAAGCATCGACATAGCCATACACGGAGCCGTCCGATACTTTTTTTAGCCCTTCATTTCTATTTTTTACCTCAATAAAATTTGCATTCGGATATTTCTTTTTTAAAGTATCGGCTATTGCATACTCTTTTACCAAGGCTATCGGCTTGTCAAAAGCGTCGGCCATGTTTAGCAAGAAAGGCTCTTGACCTTTTGTGACAAGTGCCAACGGTGATGAAAAATACGGCTTACTGAAATTAAAGTATTTGCCGCGCGCATGCGTCTCCATAGCCATGGGCAGAATATCACACTCTCGATTTTGGGCTTTTGCAAGGCTCTCCTGCCAATTTGACGTCTTCACAACCTTGAAATCTACATGCAACTTTCCGGAAACTATCTTCAAAATATCGGCCGACATACCCTCGTGTGCGCCGTTGTTGTCAAGTCTTTCAAACGGTAGCCAATCGGGGTCTATACATATCTTTATCTCTTTTTTTGAGGCAAGATAGTTTTTTTCGTCATTTGTTAACACTAGCTGCTTGGAGCGTATCTTTTGGAGGTAGTTTTCCAGTATAAAGTCTTTAATATCTTGCCTACCCTCGGTATTTGCCATACCAAGCTCACCGTAAACTCTTAGCATATTTTCAAGGCGCCAAGGGTATAGATATCCTATCTCTACGGTGTCGCTTTTTATTAGTTTTTGCATTTGAGACGCTTCAAACAAGAGCTGTTCTTTGCTTTTACCGGCGCCGTTATATTTTTTTAGTATGAGGTTTACCGCCTCCTCTTTGTGTGCAAGCGCATACTCCCAACCCCTCATGGAAGCTTTTTTGAAGTCCTCAACAAGTTTTGGATTGGACTTTGCAAATTCCTTTGTGGTAAACAAAATATCGCCGTAAAAATCTATCCCGGCATCACTCGGGGAAAAAATCTTATACGTATCTCCTTTTTTGAGCATTCGATAAGGCTCATCCGTCACATATACGGTCATTGCATCTATTTTACCGTCTATCAAAGCCTCCAAATTCGATGAGTGCTCGACTACGTTTTTTGGATACAGCTTGATATTTTCTCTTTTGAGATAAGCCTCTATTTCGGCAGATCCATGTTCTAACATGATTTTTGCGTCAGGGTAGTCTCTTAGGGATTTTATAGTGCGGTATTTGGTAGACATAATAGCTAGCGGGGAGTGCTGAAATATAGCGCCCAGAGCCACTATAGGGTCTCCTCTATGATATTTGAGCAGAAGTTCGCTCGTATAAATACCAAACTCGCTACGTCCGCCAAGGACGTCGCCGTAAGGGTCTTTGCTCTCTTTTAGCTCCTTAAACGAGACATCGATACCCGCATCGGAGTAGTACCCTTTTTCTTTTGCGATATAGTAGCCGGCAAACTGGAATTGATGATTCCATTTTAGCTGCAACGTTACCGCTCTATGGTTTTTGCCGTTTGCGGAAAAGAGCGATACTGCCAAAAATAATAAAACTATTAACTGTTTCATCTTTTATCTTTATGCCGTTTTACTATTTTGCCGACTTCTAACAATAGCTAGCAATCATCGCCTCTTTTACCGTTTCGGCGGTCTCTTTGCCCACTAGCTTTTCTACGATATAAAGCCCAAAGCATATAGCCGTCCCCGGGCCTCTGGATGTGAGAACATTGCCGCTCTCAACTATCGTTTTTTCGATGAATTTTGAGCTTTTGATGGCATCCGGCACACCGGGATAGCAGGTGTATTCGTCTTTTAGAACCCCTGCCCTATCTAGCGCTATCGGGGCGGCGCATATGGCGCTTACGAGCTTTCCTTTTACGTCAAACTCTTTGATGAGTGCTTGCACCTGCGCATTTTCGGCTAGCGTCATCGTATTTTTGTAGCCCCCGGGAAGTACTATCATGTCAAACCCGTCTGCCGTCACACCGCCTATAGAGGCGTCCGCAACAACGGATACACCGTGAGCGCCGACAGGAGCCTTGGCATCCACGCCTGCGGTCACCACCTCGATACCGCCCCTCCTCATAGTATCGACAAGAGCGACCATCTCTATCTCTTCAAAGCCGTCTGCAAAAGGCATCAATACTTTTTTGGACATACAAAACTCCTGCGTAATTTTAAATATTTTAGCATATCAGGATTATTTTGATATTATTTCGTCGGTGCCAAACCTCGGGTTACACGACAAGCGACTGTTCGCTCTAGTGTAGCCCTTTTTTTATGCCTACTTTTTCATCTCACCTTCAAGCATATTTGCCGCAGTTATCGACTCTAGCATCTGTTTTGCCATATCACCTAGTGACCCAGGGCCTGACGGAACCATAAGTACAGTATTTTTCTCTCCGACCGTTTTTAGCATATCAATGTATTGCGTCAGCATCATAAGATTGAATATCTCGCTCTCGCTTGCATCCTGAAGCTGCGTGCGAAACTCGCTAATAGATTCGGTAAGACCTCTGACTATCTCCAGCCTTTGCTTTGCGATACCCTCACCGACAAGTCTTTTTTGCTCTGCGTCCGCCTGTGCCAGCCTAATAATCAGCGCTTTTTCCGCCTCGCCCTTTGCGATATTGGACTCCATCAGCCTCTTATTCGTATTTATCTGATTCATCGCATCTTCCAGTTCATGCGGGAGGTTTATCTGCACCACTTGCGTATTGACTATATCCACGCCGTATTTTGGCATCTCTTTTGCCAGATTTTCCCGTATTGCCGTGGCTAGCGCCTCTTGATTGGAGAAAAACTCGTCGAGATCCATCTTCGGCACGATGCTTCGCACGGAGTCAAAAATATAGCTCTCAAGCTGATGGCGAAGATTTGAAAGAGTGTAGACCGACTCATACACCTTGTCGGGAAAGACCTTATACTGCACCGCTATCTGCATCGTATAAAACACGTTATCTTGCGTCTTCGTCGACACATCCACATTTGCCTGCAACTGCCTAAGCGTCTGCTTGTATGCTACCGTCTCAATGAAGGGAATGACGAAGTTCAAGCCCGGCGACATCGTGCGGTTGAACTTTCCAAGCCTCTCGACTACAAATATCTCTTGCTGCGGCACTATCTTGATACCCAAAATTACAAAAAACATCACAAACGCCAATACTCCGACTTCCATCACAGCCTCCTTGTTGATATTGCCTTACGACCTAATTATACTTATCCCCTCGTCCGTAAGTTTTATTTTCCCACCCTCTATCAGTAGCGTAAGGGCGGCCTTGTAGCTCTTTTTGCTCAGTCCAAACGCATTTTTTATATCTTCGGCCTCGCTCTTGTAAGTAAACGGCATTTTGCCGCCTTTTCTGGTTAGCACGGATAGGACTTTTTCGCTGGCTTCGTCTTTGCGCTTTTCGCCCATTGCCCTTAGGCTGATATCCAGCTTGCCGTCCTCTCTGACGAGCTTTACAAACCCTTTTTTGGTATCTCCCACGTGTATCGGCTCGAATATCTCGTTGTGATATACCATCCCTTCATATGAGCTGTTGACTATGACCTTGTACCCCATCGGTGTATGAGCAAGAACGAGCACTTCCACCTCTTCTTTTGGCTTTAGCGCAGCAGTCTCTTTGGATAGATAGCGCATTATCCTCTCATCGCCGACTAGTCTATCGGTTTCGCCGTCGTATATCACCCTGATGATGCGCTTGTCGCCGACCCTAAACGGCGTTTTTTGGTTGCGTCTGGGTACAAACAGGTCTTTTGGCAGACCCCAATCCACGAAAGCCCCGAAATTCTCGACACTCACCGCCTCGAAAAATCCAAATTCATCTACCATTGCCGCAGGTCTCTCAGATAGCGCTACCGTCCTATCCTCAGAATCAGTAGTCACAAATACGGCTAGCTCGTCGCCTACTTTCATCGATTTGGTCATATAGCGGTTTGGTAGTAGTACCGCCTCGCCGTCGCCTGAAACAAGAAATGCCCCCGGAGGGGTGATTCTGTCTATTTTTAGTGTATTGATTTTGCCGAGGGTTATTTTGTCGTCCATTGCGCTTTCTTTTTTTGTTTTGATTATAGCTTTTTTTGTATGGTATCAGTTTTTGAAACAATTTTTTTGGGATTTTTCTGTAGCATAAACAAAAAGCAAAATAGTCAGGCGGAGCAACCATGCAAAAGTACAAGGAACTAGGTCAAGACGCAATGCTCAAACTCCTATCAGACTATAAAACAGCAGTAGATGCAACAACCATCCTATCCACCACCGATAAAAACGGCATAATCACCTACGCAAACGAAAAATTTTGCGAG
>JBFWKW010000046.1:0-5469 GCA_050252455.1 Campylobacterales bacterium
ACTTCCTTTTTGACCTCTTTTTTCTCTAATCCGCCTAGAAGTTTTGAGAAAGATTCCTGGATTTTAGCAACCTCGGGTGGCAAATTTGTGTCATATGAATCATTTTGCGATTTTGATATCTCTATTTCTACCTTTAGATTAGAGAGATCTCCGGATGCGATTTTCTCTTTCATTTTTGCGAGAGCTTTTTTGTGCTCTTCCTTTTTTTCTTCGCTAGCTCCCACAGGCGGCTCCGGTACTAGCTTGATAGCAACCTTATCTATTGCCCTTTCTTTGATTTGCGGTGCTATTTTTTCTTTGTGCTCTTTTTTGACCAGATTGTAAGCGGCAAGGGCAAGGTCGCGTATCATCGATTCTACATCTCTGCCGACAAAGCCAACTTCTGTGTATTTGCTTGCCTCTACTTTGATAAAAGGTAGCGAAAATCTTTTGGCAAGCCTTCTAGCTATTTCCGTCTTACCGACCCCGGTCGGCCCTATAAGTAGGATATTTTTAGGCACTACGTCCTCTTGCATCTCTTTTGCTAGTTTGAGCCTTCGCATCCTGTTTCTGAGGGCTATTGCTATTACTTTTTTTGCGTTTTGTTGACCTATTACGTGCTCATCGAGGACGGAGACAATCTCTTTTGGGGTTAGATTCATGGATTACTCCAGTGTGAGTATGGATATGTTTTGATTGGTGTATATGCAGAGTTCCCCTGCGATTTTGAGCGACTCCTCTACAAGTTCACTCGGTTGTAAAGACGAGTGCTTGGCAAGTGCTTTTGCCGCCGAGATAGCGAAGTTGCCCCCGCTTCCTATGGCTGCCAGCATACCGTCTTCAGGTTCCACTACGTCGCCGCTACCGGTTAGGATGAAGATTTTGTCTTGGTTTAGCACTATCATCATTGCCTCAAGACGACGAAGCACTTTGTCTTTTCGCCACTCTTTTGAGAACTCAACGACAGATTTTAGAAGGTCTCCCTTTTTGTTTGCAAGGATATTTTCAAACATATCAAAAAGGGTAAAAGCGTCAGCAGTACTTCCGGCAAATCCTGCAAGTATCTTGCCCTCATAAAGCTTGCGTATTTTGACTGCGTTTGATTTTAGTACCGAATTACCAAAGGTTACTTGCCCGTCGCCGCCAATGACGGCTTTTTTGTCTTTTAGGCAAGCAAGTATGGTTGTGGCTTCAAACACCTTATAGTGCCTCTATTAGCAGGTGTAGTTTTGCGTGTATCCCGTGACCCATTTTGAGATCAAGGTCGTATGAGCCTGTTGCTTTTAGTGCTCCGTGATGTTCGATGCTTTTTTTGTCTATTTCGATGCCGTGTTGTTTTTTGAGTTCATCGGCTATCTCTTCTTTTGTGATTGAGCCAAATAGTGCGCCGTTTGCCCCTGTCTTTGTCTTGATGACAAGTTTCACGCCCTCTAGTTTTGCTTTTGCTTCGTTGAGTTTTGCTATCTCTGCCGCTTCAGCTTCTTTTTTGGCTCTCTCGCCTGCTTCCCATTGCTTCATAACGGCAGGAGTAGCCAGCTTGGCAAGCCCTTTTCCGATTAGGAAGTTGTTGCCGTAGCCGTCTTTTACCTCTTTGATTTCGCCGGCTTTGCCTAGAGCTTTTACGTCTTTAATTAATAGTACTTTCATTATTTTGCCTCCAATGCATATTTTAATACTTCATCTATGGTTTTTACGGGGATTATCTGCATATTTTCTTTTACTTCATCCGGTATATCCGGCAAATCCCTGTCATAATTTTTTTGCGGTATGAGTGCCGTTTTTATCTGCGACTTATAGGCTGCAATCAGTTTTTCTTTTAGTCCGCCTATTGCCGTTACTTTGCCTGTTAGCGTTATCTCGCCCGTCATCGCCACTGAAGAGTTGACTTTGCGCTCCGAGAGTATAGACGATATTACGGTTGCCATCGCTATACCGGCACTAGGTCCGTCTTTTGGCGTTGCACCGTCCGGGACGTGTATGTGCAGATTGTAGCAATCGTACAGACTTGGTCTGTTGCCTTTTTCGTCGGCTATGCAGACGGCATCTATAATTTTTTTGTCTATTTTTAGCTTGCCGCCGTCTATAAGCGTTTTGACTACGCTATAGGCTATCTTTGCCGATTCCTTCATTACGTCACCGAGGCTTCCGGTCATCTCTACGCCGCCTTTGCCCTTTATCTTGACCGCTTCGATTTTTAGCACATCGCCGCCGACTGCCGTCCATGCAAGGCCGTTTACGACCCCTATTTGATTTTTTTTGTCGACCTCTTCGTACTCAAATACGGTTTTATCAAGAAAATCTTTTAGATTTTTGGAAGTTATAGATACTTTCTGCACTTTTTCTTCCAGGATGATTTTTGCCGATTTTCTAGCTATTGCAGCTATTTGTCGCCTTAGACTTCTGACTCCGGCTTCTCTTGTGTACTTCTCGATTACCTCTTTTAGTACCGCCGTCGGCATCGATAGCTCGTTTGGTTTTAGACCGTGCTTTTTGAGCTCTTGCGGCAATAGATATTTTTTGGCTATCTCGTACTTCTCTTGCGGAGTATACGAGCTAACTTCGATAAACTCCATCCTGTCTCTCAGCGGGGCAGGGATCGTGGAGGCGTCGTTTGCCGTTGCAATAAACACGGCATTTGACAGATCGATATTGAAGTTGAGATAGTAGTCTCTAAACTTATCGTTTTGCTCCGGATCTAGTATCTCCAAAAGCGCTGCCGTCGGGTCGCCCCTCATGCTTCTGCCTACTTTGTCTATCTCGTCCAATACCACAACAGGGTTCATTTGCTTGGCGTTGATAAGCCCTTGTATCAGTCTGCCCGGCATTGCTCCGACATAGGTTCGCCTATGTCCTCTTAGCTCGTTGACATCCTCTAGTCCGCCGAGTGCTACACGTACAAGCTCTCTTTTGAGCGCTTTTGCTATTGAGTTTGCAAGGCTAGTTTTACCGACCCCTGGAGGGCCTATGAAGCAAAGTATTGCCCCTTTTGCATCTTTGTTTTTTGTCCCTCTAAGCTCAAGCAGCTCTTTTACCGCAAAGAATTCCACTATTCTTCTTTTCGGTTTCTCTAGCGAAAAGTGGTCTTCATCAAGTGTTTTTGCGACTTTTGCAACTTCGAGTTTTGCCTTAGATACTTTGCCGTACGGAAGCTCCAACACATATTCTATGTATGTTTGAAGCACATTGGCATCACCGCTGTCAGGGTGCATACGACCTAGTTTGTCGAGTTGTTTTTTTGCCTCTTTGTAGGCATCTTCATACATAAAGGGCTTGATTGCCTCTAATCTCTTGCCGTATTCTTCCAGTTCCTCTTGGCGGCTGGTGTCTTCGCCGAGCTCTTTTCGTATTTGTTTTAGCTGCTCTTTTAGGAAATACTCTTTGTTTACTTTGTCCATTTTGTCGTGGACTTTTGCCCGTATCTCTTTTTGGAGCTTTGCCCCCTCGGTCTCATCTATGATGTGCTCTATAAGCTTCATCAACCTTTTTTCGACGTCTTGTTCTATAAACAGCAGATGGGCGTCATCTTTTTGAAGCTTCATTGAGCTGCTGATAAGGTCTGCTATTCTGTTTGGCTCGTGGTTTTCATTGATTGTTTTTAGTAGGTCAGGCGGAAAATACCCCGCAACCGCTGATAGCGACTTTACATGCTCTCTTAGGTTTGCCAGTACCGCCTCAACTCTTTGTTCGTTGTATGGATGAGTCTTGATCGTGTCGACTATAGCTAGTAGCGGATTATCGCTTAGGCGCTCAACTATGTGACCTCGTGCCAGACCTTGAAAGAGTACTTTTACTCTGCCGTCCGGGAGGACTATTTTTCGTATGATGGAGCCTATGACGCCGGACTCGTATATACTGTCAAAAGTATTATCTCCCTCCATCCCGTTTTTGGAGTGGCACACTAGAATTAGCGAGTTGTTTTCTACGGCAAAACTAGCCGCCTTTATCATTTTTTCATCCGATAGAAAGAGGGGCGCTATCATGAATGGATATAAGAATATTTCGTCTTCTATTATAATCGGCAGACTTGCCGGAAATGAACCGTAATTTGAAAGTTGCATAGGTAGCTCCGAATAAATTATTTTATTGTATTACTGAAGTTGAACTTCAAAAATTGCTCTATACCAAGGGGTGTGAGCTCTTTCGTATTTTACGCCGTCAAGCCAGCTGATATTTGCGTCGGCTCTATATTTTTTGGCGGCTTCCGGCTTGTCTATTCTGTCATATAGTCCGGCTATATTTTCGTTTATTGCTTTATTTGCAAGCGTAAGTTTCAATAGAATAGTTTGGGCATATGGTTTGTATGCGGAATACGGGTATTCTTTAATGAAATCTTCCACGTCTTTTTGCGTATCCAAAATTAATTGCTGGTCTCTATTTGCTTTTTTGAACGCCAAGAAGTTCGCTTTTACTTTCATGTATCTTGCAAATTCTACGTTTTTTTTGTCGCCGTATCTTTTGATGTACTCGTCAAGATAGTGATTGGCTAGCAAATACTCTTCGTTATCCATATGTGCTTGCGCCATTATTAGCATTGCCTCTTGAATAAGCGGAGAGCGTATATGTTCGCTTTGAAGCGACGTAAATAGCTTGTCTGCCTGCTCCAAATCACCCCTCATCGTCTCTTTAACCATCTTTTGATACCAGTAGTCGGCCGGTTTGTTGTATTCGTCTTGTTTGGCGGAACACCCTAGTAGTACGAAGCCGGCAGTAAGCGCCAAAGCGGTGGTTTTGATTTTTAAAGCAGAATTTTTATTCATTTGAGTTTTTGTCCCGAGTACCGTATTTTTGAAATCTTGTAGTCATCAATGTTAACTTATTTTGCTTTAAATAGGGGGAAGACGTAAGTATCGGTGTTCGGTTTATTTGATGGTGTAACCCAATTCTTTTATGTTTGATATGACACCGTCGCCAAGTTTTTTCTTGAGTCGTCCTATCGTATTTTTGAGCTGGTGATGACTCATCTCTCCGTTGTATACTTTTTGGGATATCTCATCATATGTAACAAGGGATGACTTTTTGTCAAGCAGCAGCCCCAAAGTTTCTGCTTCGTTTTTTGTAAGCAAAATACTTTCACCGTCTTTTTCGAGAATTTTGTTTATTCTGTTGTAGCTCAGCTCGGTATCTATTTGGATTTGTAACATTCCTTGGGACTCTAGTTGTCCTACAGCAATTTTGAAGGTATTGAACAAATCATCCAACGTCACCGGCTTCTCAAGATAGTCTATTAAGTTTACCTTGATGGCCTCTTTTAGTTTTTCTTTGTCGGAGTGCGAGCTTAGTATGATAATCGGAGTTTTTCGGTCTGTTTTTCTAACTTCTTTTATGAAATCCATACCGTCGACTATCGGCATCATATAGTCGGTCAGGATTATGTGGATTTGGTTGTCACGCCATTTCTCAAGAGCCTCTTTGCCGTTTGCGGCGCAAATGACGTTTTTAAAAAGTAATTTTAGCGTTCTTGAGAGTGGCTCTCTGACGGACTCTTCGTCC
>JBFWKW010000047.1:0-5140 GCA_050252455.1 Campylobacterales bacterium
TTGTATTTTATAGACCGATATTGTTTGCCGCCGTTGCAATACTATCTTTCTCGCTTCTATCCGGCTTTGGCATGCTGCTTGTAAAAATACAGACAAACAGCCAGCTTACGAGCCAAACGGTAAAAGGGGTTAGATTTGCCCTGATTATCTCGCTTGTAGCTTTTGCGATAGGGGGGCACCTTCTGTTTTCACAAGCCTCTACGAACATATCCGGATCACATCTTAGATTTATAGATATACATTTGACAACTGCCGTATTTGGCTTCTTTGGAGCCCTTGTCATTGCGATATCGCATCAAGTGTTGCCGATGTTTTATGTGGCTCCGGAATTTCCGAAGTTTTGTCGCGTATGGCCGAGTGTTATATTTGCAGCATCTTTGTCTCTTTTTATCCCGATAGAAACCGTAAACATAGCGGCAAAAATTATAATCTGGACAGCCATGCTTGCATTTGGGGTTGTTGCCCTAAAAAAGATAAAAGAGCGAAAAAGACTACTCTCTGATGCCTCGTTAAAACTATGGCAAGCAGGACTCATTTCCCTACTTGCGGGACTGGTCGCATGGGCAATAGATGCAATTTTTGGGTTAGCAGATAGGGAATTCTTGTTTGCCCTGTTCTTCGGCCTTGGATTTTTGGGCTCGATAGTAAAAGCGATGTCTAATAAGATAGTCCCTTTTTTGGCATGGTTTCATCTAGCCAATAGCGGAAGATGGGATGCGCCAAGTGTCAGAGAGATGATAACCGACAAGTCCGCAAACGTAGAACTATACCTGCACCTGGCCTCAATATTTTTGTTTTTGGCTTCAATATTTTTCTATCCTATTTTTATGATAGCCTCTTTATTTGCCGCAGCTAGCTTCTTGGTTTTAGGAGTTAACATAGTAAAAACGGTAAGAATATACAAAAACGAGTTAACAAAAGCGGCATAAAATTCGATATACCCTATCGACATTCATTTTGATAGGGTTTTATGGAAAAGTTTCTGTTTGATCTCAATGAGATATTAGCTAGCAATTTTGGGTTCAAACCATATGATGCCACTATATTTGGCGGCACTTTTGCATACGGCGCTATCGGACTAATATCTTTTTTTCTAGCCGCTGCAGCAATAGCAAAACTAATAAAAGGCTCTCCAGTCCACGTAGAAGTGAAACATGAAATACATCTGCCGCCTCTAAAAGATGAAATAAAAGTTGAAATCGGGGAATTTGGAAAAATCGTTAGTGAAAAAAAGATGACGATAAAGGGGCAGGAACTGGACTACTTTATTATCAAAAAAAGTAAATACGACAAGGACACTCTTCCGATAGGTACGATAGTGGTTGTAATCAAAAAAAATTCAAAGGAAGCTTACGTAAAGCCCGCCGACAACAAAGATGTCGTCAGGCTCAAGGGGCTTTTATAGTTTTATAAACTCTATTACCGCTTTTTGCAGCTCTTCTACCTTTAGCGGTGTTTTTACCTCAGGTTCATAGCCAAGCAGTTTTTCGATGTCAGGATGAAGCGTAAACGAGAAGCTTGCCTTTATCTCTTCTATCGCTTCTCTGTCTCTTTTGCCGCTTTTTTCTGGAGAGAGTGCCTCAAGCACGCTAGGTGAAAACTTCGTCCACTCCGCAGTCGAATACATAACCGTCTTTTTGTCGCCAGCCTTGTAAGCCTTAACGCAAAGAGCGGTGTGTGGGTCCATCAGATACCCTTTCGCGGCGTATTTTGCGATTATCTCTTTTGAATATCCGTCATCACCGTAAACCGCCTCAAAATCACCCCTCATAACGGCAAGCTCGTCTGCCGTCAGTTTGTAGCATCTATTTTTGGTCAGCTCATCCATCAGCTCTTTTGTTCTCTTTTGTCCAAACTTGTCGAATAGTATTCTCTCGATATTTGACGAGATAAGGATATCCATAGCAGGAGATATAGTCTTTACAAGCTCTCTTTTTGTGAGGTCGTATGAGCCGCTCTCGATTAGCTCCGTTAGGATATTGTTTGCGTTTGAGGCTATCTTGATTTTATCAATCGGTAGGCCCATTCTTTTTGCATAGTATGCACCCAGGGCGTTGCCAAAGTTGCCTGATGGGACGATAACATCTATCTTTTCACCGATTTTTATCTCATTTTTTGCGAGCAGTTGCAGGTATGCATAAAAGTGATATACGGTTTGAAACGCTATTCTGCCGAAGTTTACAGAGTTTGCAGCAGATACTTTGTAACCGTCTTTTGCTAGCTCGTCTTGGAAGTCTTTGGAGGCAAGAAGCCCTTTTAGCGCACTTTGCGCATCGTCGAATGTACCGTCGATGCCTATGACTTTGAGATTGTCTTTGTTTAGAGATAACATTTGATACTTTTGGATATCGCTAGTGCCGCCCTCTGGATACAGACAAACCACCCTCACATTGTCCGCCCCTTCAAATGTCTTGAGCGCCGCAGGACCCGTGTCGCCGCTTGTGGCGGTCATTACTAGATATTTTTGGTTCTCTTTTTTGGCGAGGTCGGCAAATATAGAGCCAAACGGTTGAAGCGCCATATCTTTAAACGCCCTAGTAGGTCCGTGATATAGCTCGCAAACGAAAAGGTCATCTTCTATTTTTGAGAGCGGAGCGGAGTCTGCGGAGTCATAGCTGTCATATCTATCAAGCGCTTTTTTGAGAGAAGCATCCTCGATATCCATATCAAAAATCTTAAAAAGTGTGTATGCCAACTCTTTGTAGCCCATATCTTTTGCGCCCAGGAGAAACTGCGCATCAATAGTCGACAAATGAAGTGGAGAATAAAGGCCGCCGTAGCTTGCGGACGGATTTAAAAGAGCGTATGAGAAAGTAACTTCTTTTGGCTTTGCGCCGTCGTTACCTCTAGTTTCTATAAATTTCAT
Organism: Campylobacterales bacterium; assembly: GCA_050252455.1. Lineage (GTDB taxonomy): Bacteria > Campylobacterota > Campylobacteria > Campylobacterales > UBA6016 > UBA6016. The sequence goes on from JBFWKW010000047.1 coordinate 2,867, forward strand.
TCAGAAAATCCCGTTAATTTTTGGGCGTATTTTAGCGAAAAGGGGCTTTGGAGTAAGGGTTTTGCAGGAATATAAAAAGCAACTAGTTGCGTGAGCGGTCTGCTGAAGACCTAATTTACGGCTTTGCCGGAAATTAGAGTATAAATCAAATTAAAAGGCGGAGCCAAAAGCTCCGCCTTTTAAACAAGGAGTGTGGAAAGTTTTAGATTACCATTTAACTTCGGCAGTCATCATGAATACATTTTTGTCTGTCGTAGCGGTTTTTTTATCTTTAATATTTTTGCCAGATGCTATATAAGTTACGTTCTTATTCGCTTTATAGGCTAGACCGTAAATTATTTGTTTTACATCTTCGTTTCTTGTTTCAACTCCGGCTGCACTTGTAGTGTCTTTTATGTGCGCATCGTATCTACCGATAACCGTCCAATCTTTAATCGGTCTAATTTCCGCATTGATTGAATATCCGTCAATTTCAACCTTATCATTAGCCGCACCGCTTTGTTTTAGGTCGTCTTTTGCTTTGAAATATTGTCCGGCAATAAGAGCATATGGGTGATTATATACTGCGTGAACGCCATAGAAGGTTCTGTCGTATTCGGCAGCATCACCTACGGTAAGGCTATTATCTTTATGGTTTTTGCTAGTTAGTCCATATGTTGAAATATGCAGATATTCATCTTTTGTTCTATCGTTCTTACCTACTTTTTTGCCGTCTCCAAACGGATGGGCAGTAAGTCTCCATTCAAATGACATGTCCTTGCTGTTTTGCTGATTTGCGGCAACTTTATCGGCATGATACCCTTCACCATTAAACATACCTATTTCGGAAGTAAAATAATCAGTTTTTGTTTTCAAATTAATACCAAGGTCTGCAGAATTTACAAGATCCGGACCAGCTTCAGTTGCAGTCACTTTATGCTCAAGGGCAACTTTATTGAACGATCTATAATACCAACCATTGTGCTCTTCGTAGTCTATCCACGGCCTGTGAGCAACACCTATTTCAGCCCCTGTTGCAGGGATAAAAGGGAGTTTGTCTATCCAAAGATAGGCATACTTAACAAACACTTCAGCATAACCTTTTGTTTTAGCGTCAGTACCAGGAGCGCTCGCCAATTCTTTTGTAGCATCAAGCGTTACTCTTAGATAGTCTTTATCGTTAATAAACGCCTTAACTTGAAGGTAGTTTCTTCTAAATTCGAAACCGGCAGAATCAGCGTTCGTTGCATTTTTTACTCTTGGTCCGGCATATGTGTAACCTAGGTAGTGAGTGCCGCTAAACTCTATTTTTTTAACTTTAGCTTCTACCGGCACGCCTTTTACTTCTTTGCTCATCATTTCGGCAAGATTGTTTTCTTGAACGAAAGAGCCTAGTTTTTGTCTATTTTCGCCCGGCTCAGTAAAGATTTGCTTTGTCGTAATGTCTTCATATAGCGTAAGACCGCTAGCCGAAGCTACAGACGCAAGTGCCGCCAAAGCGACAAGAGATGCTCTTAGTTTCATTTTAGCCCTTTTTGTAGTTAGAATTTTTTTGCGGGCTGATTGTAGTTAAGCGTTGTTACAAAACGATTACGGGTGGGTAGTCACAAAGAAGTTAGATTGGGCAGGAGTTTGACTCGGTTAGATATGGGTATTTTTTCTCAAGTATTTTTACTTTTGTTCTGTCTCCGGCTTTTTTGTATGCGTAATATTTATGGTAAACCCCGGCTCGAAGCTCTAAGCTCTCCGCCTGAGCTCTAAACAAAGGTATAGCTTTAAGGGTGCTGATAGTTTCTGCGGCTTTTTGCAATTCGCCTGTTTTTAAGAGTAGATGCGCCTTTTGAATACCTTTTTCACCAAGCTCTTTGAGGCTTTTAAATTCTTTTATCTCTTTCAAAAATGGGTGCAAATTTGCAAGCTCAAAAGCGGCCTTAAAATCTTTTGAAGCTAATTTTTTCAAGAAAAGGTTGATAGTCTCCCTCTCGGCAAGCAGCTGCTTGATTAGCTCTGTTTTTGAGCCGACACCCCTAAAAGCGGCAAAACTCTCCTTTGCCTCCTCAAGTCGCCCCGCAACGGCAAGATTTTTTGCTTGCTCCACTATAGCATGCCACTCATCTTCCATAATCTTGTAGTATCCGGTTAGCCTTAGAAAACGATATCTATCCGACAGATTATATGCGTTTGCGTATTTTTTAGCTTTAATAAAATTTACAAAAGAGCGCATCGTCTCTATCGACTCCACTATCTCTTTGAGCTCGCTTTTCTTTTGCACTACCTTTAAAAAAGGGGATAACT
>JBFWKW010000048.1:0-3046 GCA_050252455.1 Campylobacterales bacterium
TTTCGTCGATGGACAACTCGTATGGATTTGGGTTTTTACGGCTGGCTGAAAAAGCGCAAAATTTACAGACGTCTTTACAGATATTCGTCGGATTGATGTGTTTGTTAGAATTAAAAAAAAGCTTATTACCATGCATTTCACGTCTTATTTTGCTCGCCTGCACACCAAGCTCAAGTACGGTTTTGTCGTAAAGTTCTAGCATTTAGTCTCTTTTGTCGTTAATTTTTTTATCTCTTCGCATTTAAATCCAGCTTTAAGCCTGTCTTCTATATTGAGTGAATCTTTTTGCTTGATTGAATTTGGAAGCACGGACTCCACTATATCAAAGTACGCATCTGGGCTTACTCCGTCTTTTTCGCAAGCGTAGTAAAACCATTTAGTGCCTTTGCTGACATGGTCTATCTCGTCTTTGAGTATGATTGCAAGCGCATCCAATATCTCTTTTGCCGTTGTGTCATTTAGCCTTGCAATTTTTTGAGTCATTTTCTTATTCGCATCGAGTCCGCCTGCTTCAAGCCATCTTGGTACTGCCGCCATTCTTTTGAGTAGTGTTTCGCTTTTTCTGCATGCGTCAAAGAGGGAGGTGTGTACCGGATAATCGCCGTATTTTCCGCCGACTTTGTGAAGCAGTTTTTCGAGCATCAAAAAGTGTTCACACTCTTCGGCTGCGACTTCCAGCCAGTCAAAATAAAAATCTTTCGGTAATCCTTGAAATGAGTAACATGCGTCAAGCCCCAAGTCTATTGCACTGTATTCTATATGTGCTATGGCGTGCAAAAACACCGCTTTGCCCTCATCGGTATCAAGTCTTCTTCTTTTTTCGACGGACGATGGGTGCGTAATGTCGCAAAGAGCGTAGTATGACGGTTTTGATTGTATATTTATAGTTTCGGTTGCTCTAAAGTCGTCAAACTCTCCCGCTTTGAACCTTCCAAAAAGCTTTAGAGTTTTTTCTGTTTTTAGCTTTGGCGAGCTCTCTTCGAGCGCATCCCATGTCTCTTCAAAAAATCCCAATAGTCTACCTCGCGACCAGTTCTATGATGGAAGCTACTGTTTCATCAAAAGGTATCTGCTCATTTTTGTCTTGTTTCATAAAGTTTTCTATCATCTCTTTTTTATCTATGGCCTCGTCTATTTCGGCATCAGATCCTTTTTGGTATGCGCCTATACGTATAAGCACTTCGTTTTCTTTTAGCGTGGCGTATAGCCTTCTAAATTTAAAAGCCGCCGTCCTGTGCTCTTTTGTTACGATGTCGTTCATGAGTCTTGAAGCGGAGTTGAGGATATTTATAGGCGGATATATTCCAAAATCCGTTAGGCTTCTGTCTAGCACGAAGTGTCCGTCAAGTATTGAACGGGACTGATCCGCTATCGGGTCGCTCATATCGTCACCTTCGACGAGCACAGTAAAAAAAGCGGTAATAGAGCCTTTGCCTTCTTCTTTTCCGGCCCTCTCCATTAGTTGCGGCAAAAGCGATAGAGTAGACGGCGGGTATCCCTTGGTTGTGGGCGGTTCGCCGAGTGCTAGCCCTATCTCCCTTTGTGCCATTGCAAAACGGGTTACCGAGTCCATCATAAAAAGTACGTCATGCCCCTGCTCCTTAAAGTATTCGGCAACACTCATCGCCGCAAAAGCCCCGTATTTTCGCATCAATGCCGAATCGTCTGAAGTTGCAACAACAATGACGGTATTCGTAAGGTCTCCGCCGAGGTTTTTCTCGACAAATTCAGGCACCTCTCTGCCCCTTTCCCCGATTAGCGCTATTACCTTGATTTTTGCGCTACACCCCTCGACTATCATACCCATCAACGTAGATTTTCCAACGCCGGAGCCCGCAAATATACCCAGCTTTTGTCCTTTTCCGCAAGTAAGCAGTCCGTCTATTGTTTTGACTCCTACCGAAAAGACTTCGTCGATAAGTCCTCTTTTCATGGCGGCAACAGGTGGGCGTATGACGCTCATCAGTTCATCTAGCTCTAACTCGCCTTTTCCGTCAATCGGTCTCATAAGCGGGCTTACGACTCGGCCAAGCAAAGCTTCTCCTACGGGAATTTTTAGTCCCGTTTCAGACGCATATACTCTGTCTCCTATTTTAAAACCTTCTACAAAGCCAAAAGGAGAGATGCTGAATTTTGCCTCGTCAAGAGCCGTTACCATTCCAAGACTCTCATTTTTGTCTTCAACGGAAGATACTCTTACTATGTCTCCGACACTTGGTCGTAGACCTATCGCCTCGAAGTTTGTGGCGTTAACTTTTGTGATTACCGCAAATGCGGGAGAGAGATTGATTTTATTGAGTTTGTTGGCTAGCGAACTTAAAGGCATTAAAACCTATTGCCCCCGTGAGTATTTATAATTGAATAAAACTCTTCTCTTGTTTTTGCATCTTTCAAAAATAGTCCTCGAAGCGAAGATGTTGTCGTTGAGGCGTGCATTTTTTCGACACCTCTCATCTCCATGCACATATGTCTTGCCGATATGACGACGCCTACGCCTTTTGGGTTTATCGCCTCCATCAAAGCGTCAGCTATCTGCTCCGTCAATTTCTCTTGTATTTGAAGTCTTCTTGCGAATATATCTACAACCCTCGGTATTTTAGAGAGTCCTACGACCTTTCCGTTCGGGATATACGCCACATGTACGCGACCAAAAAAAGGAAGGATATGGTGTTCACACATTGAATAAAACTCAATATCTCGCACTACTACCATTTCGGAGCTGGAGCTTTCAAATAGTGCATCACCCAAAGCGTCTTTCGGGTTTTTATCGTAGCCCCCAAATATATAATCGTATGCTTTTGCGACTCTATACGGCGTTTTGACAAGCCCCTCTCTTTTTGGATCTTCTCCGACAAGTTCTAAAACTTCCGTTATCAGTTCTTCCATTCTCTCTTTTTTGCGACTCAAAGCACTCTTCCTTTTTGGCATTCAAACTATTTTCGTAAATATAACAAAAATGCCCTGTTGCAACAGCCGTAACAATAAAGTAAATTTTGCTAAAATCAGGCTATTTTTAACAAAAAATTTTAGGTCTTAAGGAAACAGA